>NZ_BSND01000001.1:2500-4754 GCF_030159795.1 Methylophaga thalassica
TGATAATTAACGTATTAGTGGAATAGTCTGGAAAGGCTAGCGATACAGGGTGATAGCCCCGTACATGAAAATGCGTTAATGGTACTAGGCTTGCGACAAGTAGGGCGGGGCACGAGAAACCTTGTCTGAACATGGGGGGACCATCCTCCAAGGCTAAATACTCCTTATCGACCGATAGTGAACCAGTACCGTGAGGGAAAGGCGAAAAGAACCCCGTTGAGGGGAGTGAAATAGAACCTGAAACCGTGTGCGTACAAGCAGTAGGAGCAGACTTGTTCTGTGACTGCGTACCTTTTGTATAATGGGTCAGCGACTTAATTTATGTAGCGAGCTTAACCGAATAGGGGAGGCGCAGGGAAACCGAGTCTTAATAGGGCGACTAGTTGCATGGATTAGACCCGAAACCTGGCGATCTATCCATGGTCAGGATGAAGGTTGGGTAACACTAACTGGAGGTCCGAACTCACGTATGTTGAAAAATGCGGAGATGAACTGTGGATCGGAGTGAAAGGCTAATCAAGCCAGGAGATAGCTGGTTCTCCTCGAAAGCTATTTAGGTAGCGCCTCGTATCTCACTCTCGGGGGTAGAGCACTGTTTGGGCTAGGGGGTCATCCCGACTTACCAACCCCATGCAAACTCCGAATACCGAGAAGTGCAATTACGGGAGACAGACGGCGGGTGATAACGTCCGTCGTCAAAAGGGAAACAACCCAGACCATCAGCTAAGGTCCCAAAATTATGGCTCAGTGGAAAACGATGTGGGAAGGCCCAGACAGCTAGGAGGTTGGCTTAGAAGCAGCCACCCTTTAAAGAAAGCGTAATAGCTCACTAGTCGAGTCGGCCTGCGCGGAAGATGTACCGGGGCTTAAGCCATATACCGAAGCTATGGATGCGTGTTTACACGCATGGTAGAGGAGCGTTGTGTAAGTCTGTGAAGGTGTGTTGAGAAGCATGCTGGAGATATCACAAGTGCGAATGCTGACATGAGTAACGATAAAGGGGGTGAGAGGCCCCCTCGCCGAAAATCCAAGGTTTCCTGCTCAACGTTAATCGGAGCAGGGTGAGTCGGCCCCTAAGGCGAGGCAGAAATGCGTAGTCGATGGGAAACAGGTTAATATTCCTGTACTTGTTATTACTGCGATGGGATGACGGAGAAGGTTAGGTCAGCCAACTGTTGGATATGTTGGTTTAACTGCGTAGGCGTGCTGAATAGGAAAATCCGTTTGGCTAAGCTGAGACAGGACGACGAGTGCCATTAGGCGCGAAGTGATTGATACCCTGCTTCCAGGAAAAGTCTCTAAGCTTCAGGTAATAACAAACCGTACCCCAAACCGACACAGGTGGATGGGATGAGAATTCTAAGGCGCTTGAGAGAACTCTGGTGAAGGAACTAGGCAAAATAGCACCGTAACTTCGGGAGAAGGTGTGCCCCTGTTAGGTGAAGTGACTTGCTCACGGAGCTGAAGGGGGTTGCAATGACCAGGTGGCTGCGACTGTTTATTAAAAACACAGCACTCTGCAAACTCGAAAGAGGACGTATAGGGTGTGACGCCTGCCCGGTGCTGGAAGGTTAATTGATGATGTTAGTTTAGGCGAAGCATTTGATCGAAGCCCCAGTAAACGGCGGCCGTAACTATAACGGTCCTAAGGTAGCGAAATTCCTTGTCGGGTAAGTTCCGACCTGCACGAATGGCGTAACGATGGCCACACTGTCTCCACCAGAGACTCAGTGAAATTGAAATTGCGGTTAAGATGCCGTATACCCGCGGCTAGACGGAAAGACCCCGTGAACCTTTACTACAGCTTTGCACTGAACTTTGAACCTACTTGTGTAGGATAGGTGGGAGACGTAGAAGCGATGACGCTAGTTATCGTGGAGTCGTCCTTGAAATACCACCCTGGTATGTTTGGAGTTCTAACCTACGCCCATTATCTGGGCGAGGGACAGTGTATGGTGGGTAGTTTGACTGGGGCGGTCTCCTCCCAAATTGTAACGGAGGAGCACGAAGGTACACTAAGCATGGTCGGACATCATGCGGTTAGTGCAATGGCAAAAGTGTGCTTGACTGCGAGACAGACACGTCGAGCAGGTACGAAAGTAGGTCATAGTGATCCGGTGGTTCTGAATGGAAGGGCCATCGCTCAACGGATAAAAGGTACTCCGGGGATAACAGGCTGATACCGCCCAAGAGTTCACATCGACGGCGGTGTTTGGCACCTCGATGTCGGCTCATCACATCCTGGGGCTGTAGC
>NZ_BSND01000002.1 GCF_030159795.1 Methylophaga thalassica
AGTTGGTTAGAGCGCACCCCTGATAAGGGTGAGGTCGGTGGTTCAAATCCACCCAGACCCACCACTTTTTCCGTCCTACTTCGTTAAAAATCAATTCATTTGCTATGCAAACTTCATTGATTTTTGCCTTGTATGACGAAAAAAGCCCTTTGATTGGGGTGATGTGGTACCCATGGACGTCTCAGAATACTGGGGCTATAGCTCAGCTGGGAGAGCGCCTGCCTTGCACGCAGGAGGTCCGCGGTTCGATCCCGCGTAGCTCCACCACTATTTCTCTTTAAGTGATACATACTGACTAGCTTATTTGATAAGTAAGTTACTCAGTGTTTATACACTGCTCTTTAACAAAACGGAAAGAAGTAACAAGGCAGAATGACATACTGTAGTGATACAGCGTGAAATTCTAAGTAAAGAAAAACTTATGTCGCAATAAGAATGGACATGTAACACCAAGTTAATTTGGGGTTATATGGTCAAGTGAATAAGCGCACATGGTGGATGCCTTGGCGATAAGAGGCGATGAAGGACGTAGAAATCTGCGATAAGCGTTGGCGAGTTGATAAACGAGCTGTGACCCAACGATCTCCGAATGGGGCAACCCACTTACTTTTAGTAAGTATCCTTAAGTGAATACATAGCTTAAGGAGGCGAACCCGGCGAACTGAAACATCTAAGTAGCCGGAGGAAAAGAAATCAACCGAGATTTCCCTAGTAGCGGCGAGCGAACGGGAAACAGCCTGCAAGTGATAATTAACGTATTAGTGGAATAGTCTGGAAAGGCTAGCGATACAGGGTGATAGCCCCGTACATGAAAATGCGTTAATGGTACTAGGCTTGCGACAAGTAGGGCGGGGCACGAGAAACCTTGTCTGAACATGGGGGGACCATCCTCCAAGGCTAAATACTCCTTATCGACCGATAGTGAACCAGTACCGTGAGGGAAAGGCGAAAAGAACCCCGTTGAGGGGAGTGAAATAGAACCTGAAACCGTGTGCGTACAAGCAGTAGGAGCAGACTTGTTCTGTGACTGCGTACCTTTTGTATAATGGGTCAGCGACTTAATTTATGTAGCGAGCTTAACCGAATAGGGGAGGCGCAGGGAAACCGAGTCTTAATAGGGCGACTAGTTGCATGGATTAGACCCGAAACCTGGCGATCTATCCATGGTCAGGATGAAGGTTGGGTAACACTAACTGGAGGTCCGAACTCACGTATGTTGAAAAATGCGGAGATGAACTGTGGATCGGAGTGAAAGGCTAATCAAGCCAGGAGATAGCTGGTTCTCCTCGAAAGCTATTTAGGTAGCGCCTCGTATCTCACTCTCGGGGGTAGAGCACTGTTTGGGCTAGGGGGTCATCCCGACTTACCAACCCCATGCAAACTCCGAATACCGAGAAGTGCAATTACGGGAGACAGACGGCGGGTGATAACGTCCGTCGTCAAAAGGGAAACAACCCAGACCATCAGCTAAGGTCCCAAAATTATGGCTCAGTGGAAAACGATGTGGGAAGGCCCAGACAGCTAGGAGGTTGGCTTAGAAGCAGCCACCCTTTAAAGAAAGCGTAATAGCTCACTAGTCGAGTCGGCCTGCGCGGAAGATGTACCGGGGCTTAAGCCATATACCGAAGCTATGGATGCGTGTTTACACGCATGGTAGAGGAGCGTTGTGTAAGTCTGTGAAGGTGTGTTGAGAAGCATGCTGGAGATATCACAAGTGCGAATGCTGACATGAGTAACGATAAAGGGGGTGAGAGGCCCCCTCGCCGAAAATCCAAGGTTTCCTGCTCAACGTTAATCGGAGCAGGGTGAGTCGGCCCCTAAGGCGAGGCAGAAATGCGTAGTCGATGGGAAACAGGTTAATATTCCTGTACTTGTTATTACTGCGATGGGATGACGGAGAAGGTTAGGTCAGCCAACTGTTGGATATGTTGGTTTAACTGCGTAGGCGTGCTGAATAGGAAAATCCGTTTGGCTAAGCTGAGACAGGACGACGAGTGCCATTAGGCGCGAAGTGATTGATACCCTGCTTCCAGGAAAAGTCTCTAAGCTTCAGGTAATAACAAACCGTACCCCAAACCGACACAGGTGGATGGGATGAGAATTCTAAGGCGCTTGAGAGAACTCTGGTGAAGGAACTAGGCAAAATAGCACCGTAACTTCGGGAGAAGGTGTGCCCCTGTTAGGTGAAGTGACTTGCTCACGGAGCTGAAGGGGGTTGCAATGACCAGGTGGCTGCGACTGTTTATTAAAAACACAGCACTCTGCAAACTCGAAAGAGGACGTATAGGGTGTGACGCCTGCCCGGTGCTGGAAGGTTAATTGATGATGTTAGTTTAGGCGAAGCATTTGATCGAAGCCCCAGTAAACGGCGGCCGTAACTATAACGGTCCTAAGGTAGCGAAATTCCTTGTCGGGTAAGTTCCGACCTGCACGAATGGCGTAACGATGGCCACACTGTCTCCACCAGAGACTCAGTGAAATTGAAATTGCGGTTAAGATGCCGTATACCCGCGGCTAGACGGAAAGACCCCGTGAACCTTTACTACAGCTTTGCACTGAACTTTGAACCTACTTGTGTAGGATAGGTGGGAGACGTAGAAGCGATGACGCTAGTTATCGTGGAGTCGTCCTTGAAATACCACCCTGGTATGTTTGGAGTTCTAACCTACGCCCATTATCTGGGCGAGGGACAGTGTATGGTGGGTAGTTTGACTGGGGCGGTCTCCTCCCAAATTGTAACGGAGGAGCACGAAGGTACACTAAGCATGGTCGGACATCATGCGGTTAGTGCAATGGCAAAAGTGTGCTTGACTGCGAGACAGACACGTCGAGCAGGTACGAAAGTAGGTCATAGTGATCCGGTGGTTCTGAATGGAAGGGCCATCGCTCAACGGATAAAAGGTACTCCGGGGATAACAGGCTGATACCGCCCAAGAGTTCACATCGACGGCGGTGTTTGGCACCTCGATGTCGGCTCATCACATCCTGGGGCTGTAGC
>NZ_BSND01000004.1:300000-500181 GCF_030159795.1 Methylophaga thalassica
GATTTGTTTGGATTTCAGTCCGTCTAATAGCGCTCGGGTATCCATTAACGCACCGCGACTGGTGTTAATTAACATCACTCCCGGTTTCATGCTGGCAATGCTGTCATGATTAACCAGGTAACGCGTGTCACTATTTAACGGGCAATGCAGACTGATAATATCGGATTGTTGAATAAGCGTTGTTAAATCAATAGCTTGAAATCCTTGCTTTACGCAGTGTTGCGAGTTAACAGGCTCATAAACAAGCACCTCACACCCAAACGCCCGCATTCTTTCCGCCACTAATAAACCAATTTTCCCACCACCGACTATCCCTACGTTTTTTTGGTAGAAATCAAAGCCGAGTAAGCCATCCAGAGAGAAATTGCCATCACGGACACGATTATAGGCACGAGGAATTTTACGACTTAATGCCAGCATCAAAGCGATGGTGTGCTCAGCTACAGCATAAGGCGAATAGGCCGGAACGTTAACCACGCTGATGCCCAACTCATGCGCGGCAATCAGATCGACCTGATTATAACCCGCACAGCGTAAGGCAATCAGTCGTGTGCCACCTTCTGCTAGTGTGCCTAATGTTTCCCGACTCAAATCATCATTAACAAAGGCACTGACAATTTCAAAGCCCTCTGCCATCACCGCGGTGGATGGATTCAGTGTGACCTCATGACAAATGAATTCAATCGCTGGCACTGACGCTTGCAATAAAAAGCGTTCATCGTATGACTTAGCACTAAACACAGCAATTTGATGAGTGGGCATGACTTATCTACCTGATATAACTAATGATGGTCAGTTATGCGTATCTGTATTGGCTGGCATTAATTCATCTACCAGGAACTGTAAGGTTTTCTGACCGCGAAACTCATTTACAGATAATTTATAACGCACTAATACTAGACTGTTTTCATCTAACCAGCTCGGTTTATCCTGACCGAAAGCCATCGCATTCACCTGCCTGTTACCATTCATCTCAAGCTGTAAACGCAGGTGATTCTGTTCCTGTCCAACTAAACGAAAATGATTTACTTTAAACACCCCATGAAACCTGGGCTCCTCAAAACCCTGGCCCCAAGGCGCTGCCTCAGACAGTATTTCTGCAAATGACAACTGGCAATCGCTTGCTGCTAACTCACCATCTGAAGGTAGTTGTTGTAAGTAGGTTTCGGCTGACACCATCTCATTCAAGGCCGACTCAAATGCACGATTAAATTCGCTTAAATCGGCTTTTTTTATTGTTAAACCAGCCGCCATAGCATGACCACCAAAACGTTCTAACAATTTAGGATGTTTAGCTGCTACTCGGGCCAATACATCACGAATATGTATGCCTGGAATAGAACGCGCCGATCCTTTGACTTCATCGTCATTACCGGGAGCAAAAGCAATAACCGGACGGTATGTTTTCTCTTTAATACGTGAGGCCAACAGCCCAATCACACCCTGATGCCAATCTTCGTTAAATAAGCAATACCCGGTTCTTAAGGTATTGTCATCAATATCAATCTGTTCCAGCATCTTCAATGCATCCACTTGCATTGTTTGCTCTACCGCGCGTCGTTCCAAATTAATGCTATCCAGCTGTGTCGCTATACTAAGGGCCTGATCAGCATTATCTGTCAGCAGTAAGTTAATGCCGAGCCCCATATCTTCCATACGCCCAGCTGCATTCAATCTGGGGGCAATACTAAAGCCTAAGTCAGAAGAAACTAGTTTTTCTTTTTCTCTGCCCGCAATTCGAATCAGTGCTTGTATGCCGATACAGCCTTTACCGCGACGAATACGCTGCAATCCGTGATTGACCAATGTACGATTTAATTTATCCAGTGGCACCACATCCGCTACCGTCCCTAAAGCGACGAGATCGAGCCAATCCCCTACTTTCGGTTCAGGCAAAGAGCTGCTTTCAAACCAGCCGGTTGTTCTTAAATGCTGCCTTAAGCCTAATAACACATAGAAACAGACACCGACACCAGCCAGATTTTTATAGGGAAAGGGATCGTCGGCTTGATTGGGATTCACGATGGCATCCGCTTCCGGCAATTCCTCACCAGCCAGGTGATGATCAGTCACCAATACTTTCATTCCTCGTTGATGTGCCGCTTTTACCCCTGATATTGAGGCAATACCATTATCTACGGTCACCAGTAAATCAGGCTGTTCCAGCTCTGGAATATCATCGAGTAAAGATGGTGTTAGGCCGTAACCATGGATAAAGCGATTAGGAACAATATAATGAACCTGCTTCAATCCCATTGACTGCAAACCACGTATAGCCAGCGCACAACTGGTGGCACCGTCACTATCAAAGTCAGCAACAATCGTGACTTTCCATTGTTCTTTCAAAGCAGTGGCTAATAATTCAACCGCCGCCTGCATACCAAGCAGCTGATCTGGTCTTGGTAAGTCGGCCAGTTCAAAATACAACTGCTCCACTTCGGTAATACCGCGTGCAGCCATAATTTTTCGTAAACTTTCCGGCCATGACTCGGGTAGCTTATCCCAGCCATCATGAGGGCGTTCAACAATGTCGGGCAATATACTCATAACCAGATTTTCCAGGCAGATGCAGGGGTTAAATGGTAACGTCCCCACTCAGGAATAACGATATGCACGGAATCCAACTGAAGACCTTTCAATGCCCTATAGATAGGCGTTAACCAGTTGCTATCAAGCGCTTCGATTTGTGCTGACCAGTCTTTATCCGGATCAAAATGGGCTAAATGCAGGGCGTGTTTTGCTTGAATATCAGTAAAATGGTCAATATTCTCCAGCCATTCAGAACCACTGTAGTGACTCAATTGCTTCAATGTTTCATCTTGACCAGAAACATGTGACCAGGTCTGCCATTCATCAGGCATTTTTTCCTTCCCCCAGAACCAGACACTATTAATCGGTACCTTACCCTGTGCTTCTCTTGCCTGATTCACCGGACAGTCGAATAACACCATCTGAATCTCATTCCATAAACGAATCCATAAGCGGGCATCAGCGCCTTTGGGTAGAAATTCAGTCACTGCACGACGATCGACCTTATCCACACAAGTCAATTCAATATCAGGTTCGATTGGCATGCTCAGCAGCCATTGATTCGCCGTATTAATGCTTAATGAAGCGCCCAAATCATCAAACAGATATTGAATCGAAGCGATAAGTTGTTCAGCTTCGTCCATACTGATATCCAGGCCATGATGAAATAGCAGCAGTTGGTCCCGGTCAGCTTGTAAATAACAGGGATCTACACACAGACTGAACTCCGTTCCACCTCTTAACCTCGCCATGGGGAAGTCGTCCCAATATCTTGTTTCTTCAGAAAATAATGATAATAGTTGCTGAAAAAAACGATCTTCAGAATCAATCAACGTCCCTCTTTTCATCAGTATTTTTAATGATTGAGGTAAAAAGCTCTGGTTTATTGGATTGGCAACGACGACCGAAAAAGCAGGCAGAATCAGCGTCAGTTGTTGGCTAGCCATTCGCCAAAACTTGCCGGATAAACGGTATGGTTAACTTTCGTTTAGCCTGTAAAGAAGCTTTATCTAACTGCTGTAAAACGGTCATCAGAGCAGGCATATCGCGTCCATAATGACGCAGTAAATATTGTGCCACCTCAGTTGTTATCGTTAAGCCACGTGACTGTGCCTGTAATACCAGGGCTTGCTGTTTCTGTTCATCTGTCATCATCACTAATTGATAAACCAGCCCTGTCGCCAGCCTTGACCGCAAATCCGGTAATTGAATTGAACTATTCGCTGGGGTCTGTTGTGCTGCCACCAACAGGCGCCCCTTTGCATCATGCAAGCGATTAAAACAGTGAAAAACAGCTTCTTCCCACTCGGGTAAGCCAGCAATCGCATCGATATCATCCAGGCAGAGTAAATCGGCTTGTTCAATTGCCTGAAGTGCTGCAGGCGCTGCCGTTTTCACAAGTTCTGATAACGACAAATAAATGACCCTGTAACCCATTTGCTGAACCGTTTCGGCACAAGCTATCAGCAAATGTGTTTTACCTGTGCCACTATCCCCCGCAAGGTATAGGAAATCCAATTCAGCTAACTGACAAAACGCTTGTAGAGCTTGTTTGGTTTCTTGTTTGGCAAACAAGAAATTATCGAGCCTGTATATCTCCTGAGGAGATAGTCTAAGCGTTAGTTGTGTTTCAGCTAATGACATGTGTGCGTGACTAATTTAAGAATACAAATGACTATCGAGATAACGCTGATGCGCATGGCGTAACAACACCATGACAACCGAAGCGGCAGGCAAAGCAAGTAACACACCGGTAAAGCCAAATAATTGCCCACCGGCTAATACAGCAAAAATAACGGCCACTGGATGCAAACCAATACGCTCACCAACAAAACGAGGCGTCAGCACCATCCCTTCTATAGCTTGGGCGACAGCAAATACAATGGCCACTTGCAGCACCGGTAGCCAGTCACCAAATTGAAAGAATGCGGCCAATCCAGCCAGTAAAATGCCTACGATTAAGCCAAGATATGGAACAAAACTGACAAGCCCGGCAATTACGCCCAGTAATAAGGCTAATTCCAGGCCAATCAAACTGAGCCCTAAGGTATATATCACCGCAAGTGCGAACATCACCATCAACTGACCACGCATAAAGCCAGCTAACATGTCATCACATTCCAATGACATTTCAATGAATTTTTTCGCATATCGTCTTGGCAGTAACTCTCTGAAACGGGCAACTAAACTATCCCAGTCTCTCAATAAATAAAAAGTAAGCACCGGAATTAAAAGCAAATTCCCCAGCCACTGTACTAACACCATGCCAGAGCGTGTCATATAGCTGAAAACACCTCCGGCAACCTGCCCAAACTCCGACCAGTATTTACTCAACGCCTGTTTTACTGTCTGCAGGTTAAACACATCGGTTGGTAACCCCACTGAGTTCAACCACGGCTCTATCAGTTTCTGTGTCTGTGTTAAATAATCAGGCAAATTACTAAACAATTTGGCTACCTGAGCACTGAGTAAAGGCAGCATGACTAATAACATTAAAGCAACCACAATAAAAATAACGGCAAATACCACACTTACTGACATGGTTCTGGATAAATTCCAGCTTTCCAGTCTATCTACCAGGGGATCCCCCAGGTAGGCAAAAAGCGTCGCAATAAAAAATGGCATCAATACTGGTGACAGCTCAAATAATAACCAACCTGCTATAACAACGATGGCCACAAGCAAAAACTTATTGGTATCCGTCATTATGGTTGTTTTCTCTGCTTCCATGCTTTATTTCCCCAAATAATCACATATTCAAAACCACTGTATAAAACACTGGCCACAACGGCCCATATACCCATGGTCACCACAGAATGCAGAGCAGGCAGCCATTGTTGTTCAATGATCACCAGTAACACTAATAGAATTTGTAATGCTGTATTAAGTTTACTGCTCCACAACGGTAGCAGTTCAAATTCGCCAATGGTGTAATGATAGACCAATCCACCACACACAATGATGACATCCCGGGCAAGCACTAACCAAAGCAACCACATCGGAAGCAGACCAATCCAGGCCAGAGTAGCAAAACTCGCCACTAACAAGAGTTTGTCAGCTATCGGGTCAAGAATTGAGCCGAGACGTGATTGCCAGTGAAAATGTTTGGCGAGAAAACCATCAATCCCGTCTGAAATGCCTGCGATGGCTGATACGATTAGTGCTAATACATAGCGTTCGTGAACCAGTGCCCATACCACTGGAATCACCAGCAAAATACGTAACAATGAAATCAGATTGGGAATATCACGTAAACTCAATGTGTTAACCGATAATATTTTTTATCCGTTATCGTGCCCTCAGGTTCGGTTAATTCTGATAAAAGGCCACCAACAGACAAAAGACGTTGCAGAACTTGCATGTCACCACTATAGCTAATATCTAAATCGAGAATATTCATACCCAAATTATTCACCCGGATATTGTCAATACTGTCGATTTGGTTGAGATAGGCCATGACTCTGGAAAAATCAGCGTAGTCATTAACCTCATCAATCTGCACAGAGAGTGTCTTATTCGTATCAGATACCTGGTTATGCTGAGCATACTCGCTAGCCAGACTATCGACTAACACACCTAAGCCTTTATTTATCGAAGCGCTGATAAAGCCTTCTGAGGTCCAGCGTTGACGCGTTTCACCCGTGCCTGACTGCCAGATAATCTGAGTGGTGTCATTATGGATTGTCATTTTGATAACAAGAATGATATCCGCCCCATAACGCTGAGAAGCGGTCTTGATGGCATCATCGTTACCTGACCACACGTCCTCAAAACTCAAAGCAGACTGATCTTGCAGGTCCATCAACGGCATAAGAATGGGCAAGCCTCGTTCATCAGCCGCTTGTTGTAACGGTTTAAAAACGTCTTGGGGAATATTTTCTAAACCTTGCAAACTTTGCTGGCCATCTATATCAGTAGCTAACCAGACCAGCACGTCCGGTCTGACTTTCCCCCATCGAGGCAGACCAAGCTGACGTATAACCGCATTGACGGCATTTTTATCAAAACTCAAACGCAATGAAAGTTGATCAGGCTGTGTTAAATCTGCAGCTTCAATATTGTTACGAATGTATTCATAACGCTCAACAAGTTGCGTGGCATTAGCAAGTACCGGAGCAATATCAGCGTTGTTAACCTGATTTTCATTACCGACTAATTTGATAATCACTTGCTTGAGCAAGTCAGGTGCCAGAGCATCGCGCTCTTTCTGCTGTTGAGTCGTGACAGGAGCTGTCGCCTGATAAAGATTATTGACCTCAGCAGCATAGCTACTAAAACTCAGAAACAGCAAAATAAGGGCATAAAATAATCGGTGCATTGTGGTATTCTAACACGCTGTTTTAAGCATGTGATGCACAACATTTTCAGGAATACATTATGACCGATAGCGTGGACTCTTCTCGCACCTCTCTTAGTTATCGTGATGCCGGCGTTGATATTGAAGCTGGCAACGCCTTAGTCGATCGCATTAAACCTCACGCAGCAAGAACCCGTCGACCAGGTGTCATGGCTGGTTTAGGTGGTTTTGGTAGTCTTTTCGAACTTCCGGTCGACAAATACAAACAGCCTGTTCTAGTGTCCGGCACCGATGGCGTGGGCACTAAATTACGCTTGGCGATCGAATCCGGTATCCACAATACCATCGGCATTGACCTTGTGGCGATGTGTGTCAACGATATTGCTGTATTGGGCGCAGAGCCTTTATTCTTCCTTGATTATTATGCAACGGGAAAACTGGATGTCGATATTGCAGAGTCTGTGGTATCTGGCATAGCTGAAGGTTGTTTGCAGGCAGGAGCCGCATTAGTCGGTGGTGAAACAGCTGAAATGCCAAGCATGTATGAAGATGGCGATTATGATCTAGCTGGTTTTTGTGTTGGTGTGGTTGAAAAAGAAGCGGTTATTGATGGTTCAAAAGTCGCTGCTGGTGATAAATTAATCGGTCTTGCAGCCTCTGGGCCACACTCAAATGGGTACTCTCTCATTCGTAAAATTCTTGAACGTAGTGGCCAATCATTAAGCTCTGAATTCGATGGGGCGACATTGGGCGAAAAATTATTAGCGCCAACAAAAATTTATGTGAAATCACTATTACAACTGAATGAAAAAGTCAGTATTCATGCGTTATCACACATTACTGGTGGCGGCCTGCTTGAAAATATTCCACGCGTTCTGCCAGAAGGTGTGAAAGCAGTCATTGATGCCAGTAGTTGGCAGCGTCCTGCTGTGTTTGACTGGCTGCAAGAAAATGGCAACGTTACAGATAAAGAAATGTATCGCACATTCAATAATGGGATAGGTATGGTTATCGTGGTTGCAGAGAATGATGTGTCTGAAGCTTTAGCGGTGTTGAACAGTGCTGGTGAACAAGCCAGTTTAATTGGTCAAATTGAAACAGCAAATGCGTCTGACGAACTAGTCGAAATTCAATAATCATGAGTGTGAATGAATCGAGAACCCGGCTGGTGATTTTAATCTCCGGCCGCGGTAGCAATATGCGCTCTATTATCGAAGCGATTAATCATCAGCAACTTGATGCTACGGTAGCTGCGGTTATCAGTAATCGTCCAGATGCAGCGGGATTGGAATATGCCAGCAGCCAATCCATTCCTACCAAAATTATTGATCACAAGGCTTTTGCAGACAGAGACAGTTTTGACAGAGCATTAGCTCAGCAAATCGATGAATTTAAGCCAGATTACGTCATTTTAGCTGGCTTTATGCGTATTCTTACTGCTGAATTTGTCGAGCATTATCAAAATAAACTGATTAATATTCACCCTTCTCTATTACCGAAATTCAAAGGCCTTGATACACATCAACGCGCTATTGATGCCGGTGAAAAAGAACATGGAGCCAGTGTGCATTTCGTCACTGCAGAACTGGATGATGGTCCGGTCATTATGCAGGCTAAAGTTAAGGTTATGCCTGATGATTCAGCACAAACACTTGCTGCAAGAGTATTAGAACAGGAACATCAGTTGTATCCTGCTGCCATACAAAAACTGGTGAACGTTAAACAGGGCTAATAATGCGACTATTGTTCAGTGTTTTTTTGCTGTTTATTCTTATAAAAGTATCTATTGCGGCAGATATACCGGACTTTTCAGCCAATTATTCAGTCAAGTTAAATGGTATTCAGGCAGGCGAGCTGAAACGTACACTTGAGACAGATGAAACTGGGATCAGACACTTCAGTTCTGTTTCGCAAGCCAAGGGCGTATTTTCGTTTTTTAAACCGGATGTCATTGAAGAAACCAGTTTATGGAAAATACACGATAATACCGTACAACCCCAGTTCTATCGCTACCTTCGAACTGGCGGAAAAAAAGAAAAGCGTCTGGAAATGAAGTTTAACTGGCCAGATATGATGGTTCAGATTGATGATCAGGAACATCCCTGGCAGCTTCACCTTGAACCCAATACCTTGGATAAACTCGTTTATCAAATCAGTCTGATGCGGGATTTAGCCAAGCATAAAGGTGATCACATCAACTATCGTATTGCGGATGGCGGCAAATTAAAAACTTATCAAATCCGTATATTAGGGCAGGAACGTATCAAAACACCGCTGGGCGAAATTGATGCGATTAAATTAACCCGCCACCGTGACAAAGATAATGATCGTGAGACAACACTATGGTGTGCTCCTTCCCTTTCCTATTTACCAGTAAAATTGGAACATATCGAAGATGGCACCACGTTTACTGCGGTCCTTCGCCGACTCACCGGCATGGATTATCAGCATGCATTCATTAACGACGTAACAGACACAGTAAATACCCATGACTAAAAAGTCTTTTAAAGTGCTTAACCAGAAGACCGTATATAAAGGTTTCTTCAGCGTAAAAAAATATACACTGCAACATACGCTTTATCATGGTGGCTGGAGTCAGGTAGTTGAAAGAGAGGTCTTTCATCGCGGCGACTGCGTTGCCGTTTTGCTTTATGATCCGCACCGTGATGAAGTGGTTATTATTGAACAATTTCGTGCTGGGGCAGTCTTGTCGGAACAACAACAAGATGCCTGGTTACTTGAGATTGTGGCTGGAGCGGTTGAAGAAAATGAAACTCCAGAAGAAGTTGCCATCAGAGAAGCTCAGGAAGAAGCCGGTTGTGTTGTCACAGAACTGATGAAGGTCAACGAGTTTTATACCTCTCCCGGCGGCACCTCGGAATGCCTTACTTTATTCTGTGGCAAAGTAGATACCAGTGAAGTGGGTGGTGTTCATGGCCTTGCTGAAGAAGATGAGGATATCGCTGTCAGCGTTGTTACTTTTGAGGATGCTTGCAAGCTAGTTGAAAGTGGGCGTATTAAATCCGCGATCCCACTTATTGCTATTCAGTGGTTACAATTAAACCGCGA
Organism: Methylophaga thalassica; assembly: GCF_030159795.1. Taxonomy (NCBI): domain Bacteria; kingdom Pseudomonadati; phylum Pseudomonadota; class Gammaproteobacteria; order Thiotrichales; family Piscirickettsiaceae; genus Methylophaga; species Methylophaga thalassica. The sequence continues at coordinate 309,896 of NZ_BSND01000004.1, forward strand.
TAAACTTCGCCAGCAATGGCAATAAATCACTCATAATTTAAAGGTTCACTGCCCGCTCTCTGACGTAGCCAGTCAATAGAACGTCGAATATTTTTTTGTTGGATTAACCATTTTTCCAGTCGATATTTTCCTGGAAAATTAAGGCATATAAGACCGATAAATAACGTCAATAATCCCTGACCGGGTAATACCAGCATGGCTAAGCCCAAAATGACTAAAACAATTCCCAGGCAATTTTTCAGGGTGATCAGCACTGTTCTGATGATGATATGTTGATCAGCCCAAGGCGTTTTATGTCTCTTTTCTGCTGAGAAATAATCTGCAGGCATCCTAACAATCAGATAGGGAATAAAAACTAAGGAAGCAACAAAACTGAGTACGGAGATGATGCCCAATGCCCATAACCACGTTTCATTGCTCCATATTGTTTTAATCAGCTCTTCCATTAGATTATTCGTTCATCTAAGCAATCGAACTCACGTTGTACTTCACCTGCATTTGATGCGATGCTCCTGGCGCAATAATCACGCTGTTCGCTATGGCATTTGCCGTTTCAACACAGATAAATTGCTGGTAGTCAGTGGCATCCATATCATTCAGTAAGGAGGCTCGCGTCCAGGGATTCCATACGACGATATTTTCTGCCCCATGCTGTTCAATATTAATTTGTCGATTCAAAACTTCGTCAATGATCTGAACACGTGCAGGAGATGCCAGATAAACACGATCTGTTTCAGCAAATGGGGTAATGTCTCCCACTTGAGTACGCTTAGAGAAGTCTAATGTTTTGTCCAGATAATCCAGGCCATCTAACCCCACCACCTTGGTTTGCGAAATATCTCCGACCTGAAAATACGTGTGCAGGGCTTTTGAAATACTAAACGGTATTTCGCCTCTGTTTTCAGTTGTCAGAGAAATATCCAGCTGCTCACCGATAACAATTTTCTTACGTAGGCGAAATTCATTCGGCCACCATTGTTTACTGGTCGCTGTCGATTCCAGACCCAGGGTAATTTCAACTATGTCATCATGTAACTGACAGTCCAGCACATTCCATAATAAATTACGGGCAAAACCATGTGCCTGGCGGCCTAAATTACCGGGATCTTCACCAAACCATGGCCAACAAACGGGTACGCCACCACGTATTGCTTTACCTTGCTGATAAATGGCTTTTTCACTTAAGTAAAAAAGATCGTGTTCCATTCCATTTGATTTATACGACAATATTTGCCCGCCATATAGGGCTATCGTCGCAGAAGCTTTTTTTGTGGCTACTTCAATGATGGGCATCCCTGATTGCCCTTCAACAAAGCAGACTTCAGCTTCTTTACCAAACAGACGGTTAAGTGTTTCTAAATCCTGCATATTCACTATTCCAAACGAAAAAACGGGCTTACGCCCGTCTCTCCATAGACAGTATAGTCATTCACTAAAAGGAAAAATCCTTCTTAGTGATGATGACCACCTTCACCATGAACATGGCCATGCTCAAGTTCTTCAGCACTGGCTTCACGAACTTCACGAACAGTCACATCAAAATTCAGGTGAACACCTGCTAACGGATGATTACCGTCAACTGTTACTGTGTCATCTTTAATGTCAACAACGGTTACAAGCACTGGTCCCTGCTCTGTTTCAGATTGAAACTGCATGCCAACCTGAACATCATCAACACCACTGAATAATTCACGAGGTACGTCTTGCTTTAACTCTTCATGTCTTTCGCCATACGCTTTTGCTGGTTCAATGCTTGCTTTGACTGCATCGCCCGCTTCTTTACCATTCAGCGCATCTTCCAGACCAGGAATAATATTACCTGCACCATGAAGGTAAGCTAATGGACCTGCTGCTTCCGAGCTATCGATGACACTGCCATCGTTATCAGTCAGGGTATAGTCGATTACTACAACAGTATTATCTGCAACTTTCATTTAGATTCCTCACTTACATGTTTTGGATTACAGCTGCAGCATAATCACTACAACTTATTGATGTTCTCGCCATACAACCGAATCAATCTGACGTTCAGTTTGTCTTGGTTTTAAACATCAACAGCCATTATTGTCATCAATACAACTCAAGTATGACGCTACAAATAGCTGTTCGCTAATAATTTCAGATGAGAATCCACCCGCTTTTACTAGTCTGCGCTGGTATAGTATCAATACCTAGCTAACTAATAAAAGCTATTATCAGCTTAATTTTTTTATCATCAAGAATAGGTTCAATTGATGTTAGACAAACATGTCGTGACGTTGTCATTACATCGCTAAGTGCATTAAACAATACATTCTACGATAAAAAAAGTTGAGTATTTTATCATTAAACTCATTCACACACTAATTATGACGAAGCTGATCCTATTTAATAAACCCTATGATGTTCTCACCCAATTTACTGACGAGTCAGGTCGAAAGACGTTAAAAGACTATATCGACATTGACGATGTTTACCCTGCTGGTCGGCTGGATCGGGATAGTGAAGGACTGGTTTTATTGACCAACGATGGTCAACTACAGCATCAGATAGCCAATCCTAAATTCAAACTAGAAAAAACCTATTGGGTCCAGGTGGAGAATATTCCTGATTCAACTTCACTGCAACAGTTGGTTTCAGGCATAAAACTGAAAGATGGGATGACCAAACCTGCAAAAATACGCTTGATTGAACCACCCAATATATGGGAAAGAATACCACCTATCCGTGAACGAAAAGCCATTCCTACGCAGTGGCTGGAGCTCAAAATTACTGAGGGCAGAAACCGACAGGTAAGGCGGATGACAGCTGCCATCGGCCACCCGACACTTCGGCTTATCCGCGCGGCTATAGGTCCATGGCAATTAAATGATCTAGAACCGGGGCAATGGTGCTCCGTTAATGACAATGACGTGATAAAATGGCGGGATGATTTGGAAGCCTCGAACAACAGTTGCCGCCGTAGTCGAACAGAACGATCGATTCCTTCTGGTCGAAGAGGAGATCAACGGCAAAATGACCTTAAACCAGCCAGCCGGCCATCTCGAACCAGACGAAAGTCTTATCGACGCAGTGATTCGTGAGACAAAGGAAGAAACGGCCTGGACGTTTCATCCGCAATCACTGGTCGGGATTTATCGCTGGATTCACCCACGTAAAGGGGAAACGTATATTCGTTACTGCTTTTCAGGAACAGTGACCGATCACGATCCAAACCAAGCACTGGATGATGATATTTATCAAGCACTCTGGTTATCTTTTGATGAGATACGTCGCAGACAAGCGGATCTGCGTAGTACACTTGTAACCGATTGTTTCCAAGACTATATTGATGGCCACCGCTATCCTCTGGATATTTTACGTAATTAAATATGAGTAATGATAATAAAGTAGTCGTCGGACTTTCCGGCGGCGTCGATTCTTCTGTAGCTGCATTATTGCTAAAACAGCAATTTGATCATGTTGAAGGGCTGTTCATGAAGAATTGGGTTGACTTTGCAGATGAAAGCGAATGTACCGTTGAAGAAGACCGTAAAGACGCCAGCTCTGTAGCTGAAACAGTTGGTATCCCCTTCCATGAAGCCAACTTTGCCATGGAATACTGGGATTATGTTTTTAAACATTTTCTCGATGAGTACCGCGCTGGTCGTACCCCAAACCCGGATATTCTTTGTAACCGTGAAATCAAATTTAAAACCTTTCTCGATCATGCGATTGAATTGGGCGGTGACATTATTGCCACTGGCCACTATGCACGAGTTGAAGAACGAAATGGCCAATTCCATCTCCTAAAAGGTCAGGATCATAAAAAGGATCAAAGCTACTTTTTGTATACTTTGGGACAGGAACAGCTATCACGGACACGCTTCCCATTGGGTGATTTACCCAAAACAGAAGTAAGACGTATCGCTGAACAAGCCGGTTTTATCAATCACGATAAAAAAGACAGTACAGGCATTTGTTTTATTGGTGAACGCCACTTTCGCGAATTTTTGAGCCGCTACATACCGGCACAACCCGGAGAAATGCGCACACCTGAAGGTGAAAAAATGGGTCAACATGCTGGTCTTATGTATTACACATTAGGCCAACGTCAAGGGCTTGGCATTGGAGGGCGTAAAGACAGTACAGGTGAGCCCTGGTTCGTCGCCGGTAAAGATATGGATAATCAGATTCTTTACGTAGTTCAGGGTGATCACCCCTGGTTATGGAGTCAAAACCTGGTCGCTGAAGAACTGTCTTGGGTGGCCGGTCATGCGCCTGAGTTTCCATGTCGAGCAGCAGCGAAAACTCGCTATCGCCAACCTGATCAAGCGTGCACCATTACTCAGGATGAGAACGGTAATATCCATGTTGAATTTGACGAAAAACAGCGTGCAGTAACGCCTGGTCAATCTGTTGTGTTTTATCTGGATGATGACTGCCTGGGTGGCGGTATCATCGTCTCCACTGATGCACCCGGTATTCATCCATGAGTTTTAACCCGCGTTTACGTGACCGGACAATTGCCATTTCCGCTGTTGTTCAAGCCGCCTCATTAGTTCAACAAGTCGCTGAAACCGGTCAGGTAAACAGTGCTGATATGAAAGTAATGCTGGAAAGCTTACTGGTAGAAAATGCACCTGATACAGAGTCTGTATATGGTTCAGTCAGTCAATTAAGAACAGGAATTGACGCACTTAATACCCAGCTATCAAAGAAAAAAGACAAAAAAGATGTGACCTTATTACGTTATGTCATCAGTCTTCTTCACCTTGAACGGCAATTAGCCAAGCAGCCGGAAATGCTGGCGTTGATTGATCGTGAAATTCAGCAAGTGCCTGCACAAATTGATTATTTCGGCGATATTATGTCGCCACAAGTCATTGCTCGTTTTGCCGATATCTATCAACGGACATTGAGTGAGTTAAAACCAAGAATTCAAGTCTATGGTGATGCCGGATTTTTACAACAGCCAGACAATATTAATCGGGTAAGAGCTCTGCTTCTGACAGGTATTCGTGCTGCCGTGTTGTGGCAACAAAAAGGCGGACGGCGCTGGCAGTTTCTATTTCAAAGTGGAAAACTGTTAAGTGCGACGGAAGCCTTGTCGAGTGAAATTTAATTAACGCGTGTTTTAAAAAGCCATAAGAAAAACACAATCGACAAACCTGAACCACCAAAAATCATACACATCACTACGATCTGATAATGGGCAGCAGTAATTGGCGATACGCCCGATAAAATTTGTCCGGTCATCATGCCTGGTAAAGACACCAGTCCCACAGCCAACATCGAATTAATCGTAGGAATGAATGCCGCCTGAAAGGCTTCATTTCTTGCACTCAGGTAATCGATATTTCTAGCTAGTTCAGCTGATAAACGCTCTGCGGCCAAGCTGATACTATTCATCGCATTAGCGAAGATCATCCCCGCTAATGGAATCATATATCGCGGCTCAAACCAAGGCGTTAGCCCGATCACACTCTGTGTTACTAACATCAGCGTCAGCCCGCCGCCCAACAAAATGCTAAGAAAAGCAAGCGGATACAACTGTCGACGTTGAGCCTGAACGGTGCCTAATGCAATCCAGCTGGCTGCACTCACCATGATAAACATCACCAGCATCACTACCCAGGATTGTTCAGCAGCAAATACGGTTGTTAACACATATCCGACCAGTAACAACTGAATCAACATGCGAATCAGTGCATAAACGGCAAAACCCGCTTTGAGCGACCAATGCAGCATCATCAGCAAGACAAGCACTACTGGAATGAAAGCTAGAGTCAGTTGGAAATTCGAAATGACTTGCACCGTTGTATTCATGCTTATATTTTCTCAGATATAAAAAAGGCTGCTTTTATCACAAAAACAGCCTTTTTAGTTTCATACGATACGACTAGTAATTAGCTGGCAGCACGTCGATATTCATCCATCTCATGGAAGTTGAGATAACGATAAATTTCTGCCGCCATCGGTTTAATCCCTGCTACCGCTTCAAGGTATTCGGCAACGGTGGGTAGACGTCCAATACTGGCCACTACTGCAGCAAGCTCAGCTGAAGACAGATACACATCGGCGTTATTGCCCAAACGGTTCGGGAAGTTACGTGTTGATGTAGAAACCACAGTCGCTCCATCAGCTACCCGAGCCTGATTGCCCATACATAAAGAACATCCGGGTGTTTCTGTACGGGCACCTACACGTCCAAAGGTACTGTAAACCCCTTCTTCAGTCAGCTGGAATTTATCCATTTTGGTTGGTGGGGCAATCCATAACTTAACAGGTAAATTACGCATATTTTCCAACACTTTGCTTGCCGCACGATAATGACCGATATTGGTCATACATGAACCAATAAACACCTCATCGATTTTATTACCTTGAAGCTCTGACAATGGTTTAATGTCATCAGGATCGTTCGGGCAAGCCAACAGAGGTTCTTTAATTTCATTCAAGTCAATTTCGATGACTGCGGCATATTCTGCATCAGCATCAGGTTCTAATAACTGTGGATCATCCAACCAGGCTTTCATGCTATCAATGCGACGACGTAAAGTACGCTCGTCCTGATAACCTTCCGCAATCATCCATTCCATCAGCGCCATATTTGAATTTAAGAACTCAATAATAGGTTCTTTATTCAAACGCACGGTACAACCATTTGCACTACGTTCAGCAGAAGCATCAGATAATTCAAATGCCTGCTCTACTTTGAGATCAGGCAAACCTTCAATTTCCAGCACGCGGCCATTGAAAATATTTTTCTTACCTTTTTTCTCAACCGTTAATAAACCTTGTTGAATAGCGGCGTATGGAATCGCATTTACCAGGTCACGCAAGGTGATGCCGGGCTGCATTTCCCCTTTAAATTTAACCAGCACTGACTCCGGCATATCCAGTGGCATGACCCCAAGAGCAGCACCAAATGCCACCAGGCCTGAGCCAGCCGGGAAACTAATACCAATGGGGAAACGAGTATGCGAGTCACCACCCGTACCCACGGTATCAGGCAAAATCATGCGGTTTAACCACGAGTGAATAATACCGTCGCCTGGACGTAATGAAACACCACCACGTGTACTGATAAAGTCAGGTAGTTCATGCTGTAACTTAATATCAACCGGTTTTGGATAAGCAGCGGTATGACAGAAAGACTGCATAACCAGGTCAGCAGAAAAACCTAAACAGGCTAATTCTTTTAACTCATCACGCGTCATTGCGCCCGTTGTATCCTGTGAACCAACAGTAGTGACCTTAGGTTCGCAGTAACTGTTAGGACGAACTCCATCCACACCACAAGCACGGCCAACCATTTTCTGCGCCAGTGTGAAACCTTTACCGGTATCAACAGGTTCAACTGGGCGTACAAAAATATCAGAGGGAGGTAAGCCAAGTGTTTCACGGGCTTTATCGGTCAGGCCACGACCAATGATCAGTGGAATACGACCTCCGGCACGCACCTCATCAGCCAGTGTGGTTGGACGCATACTGAATTCACTGATGACATTGCCCGCTTCGTTTAATATCTTGCCTTCATAAGGCAGAATCGTAATAACGTCACCTGTTTCCATGTTCTGGACATCACATTCAATCGGCATCGCGCCAGAATCTTCGGCTGTATTAAAGAAGATAGGAGCAATATTGTTACCGAGAATGACGCCACCCTGACGTTTATTAGGTACATAAGGGATATCGTGGCCCATGTGCCACAACACTGAGTTGATCGCTGATTTTCTTGAAGATCCGGTTCCTACCACGTCGCCAACAAAGGCTAGTGGATGGCCCTTTTCTTTCAATTTCTCGATATCATCAATGGGATCATCCATTTTGCTGACAAGCATGGCTTTTGCATGTAATGGAATATCTGGGCGGCTCCAGGCTTCAGTTGCTGGTGATAAATCATCAGTATTCGTCTCGCCCGGGACTTTAAATACCGTTAGCGTGATCTGTTCTGCTAATTTAGGTCGTGAGGTAAACCACTCAGCGTCAGCCCAAGATTGTAATACGCGCTTTGCATAGTCATTGGTTTCAGCTTTTTCAACCACGTCATGATACGCATCGTAAACCATCAGTGTTTTGCATAATGCTTTCTCAGCCGTCGCCGCTGTTTCTTCAATATCAAGTAGCTGAATCAATGATTGCACATTGTAACCACCCATCATCGTACCGAGTAATTCAGTCGCCTTTACGGGTGAAATCAAAGCACATTTAACTTCACCTTTTCCAATATCGGTGAGAAAGCCTGCTTTCACATAGGCCGCTTGGTCGACGCCTGGCGGAACTCTGTGAATCAGGAGTTCGAGTAATGCTTCACTGTCATCACTGCCATTTTTGAGTTGTTCGACTAAGGTAGAAACTTGTTCAGCATCAAGTGGTAACGGTGGTAAGCCAAGTTTGGCACGTTCTTCAACTTGCGATTGATATTCTTTCAGCACGTATGTGTACCCCAAAGTTTGAGAATGAAACGGTGACATTTTACCTGAAAGCGTTTAGTACGAGCGAACTCTGCTATAATTTTGCACAAATTTATTAACTAAATCTTTCATCGGAGTATTCATGGATTTAACCGCTTTGACCGCGATTTCACCGGTTGATGGCCGCTATGCCGGAAAAACTGAAGCGCTGCGCCCATTCTTTAGTGAGTATGGACTACTGCGCGCCCGTGTAGAAGTAGAACTTCGCTGGCTACATTTACTCGGTAATAATGCCAGTATTCAGGAAGTACCGAAACTTAGTCAAGAAGCAGAAGCTTTTTTAGATAACATTATTAATAACTTCTCGGTTGAAGATGCTCAGGAAATAAAAAATATTGAGCGTGAAACGAATCACGATGTTAAAGCCGTTGAATATTTCATCAAAAGAAAATTTAAAGACAATGCAGAACTGAACGCCGTCAGTGAATTCGTTCACTTTGCCTGCACTTCAGAAGATATCAATAATACGGCTTACGGCATCATGCTGAAAAATGCTCGTGAGAAAGTGATTTTGCCAGAAATGGATACCGTTATTGCTGCTATCCGTAAGGTGGCACAACAACATACTGATACACCAATGATGTCGCGTACCCATGGTCAACCTGCTTCACCAACCACATTAGGTAAAGAGTTGGCCAATGTGGTACAGCGTCTGGAGCTGCAACGCACCCATGTAGCAGCTGTTTTACTATACGGTAAAATGAACGGCGCTGTAGGTAATTATAATGCTCATTATGCAGCCTACCCTGATGTTGACTGGCCAATGATGGCAAATGCCTTTGTGACAGGACTCGGACTGCGTTGGAATAAATACACAACACAAATTGAACCCCATGACTATATGGCTGAATTATTTCAGGCCATGATTCGATTCAATACTGTGCTGATTGATTTCTGTCGTGACGTCTGGAGTTATATCTCTATCGGTTACTTCAAACAAAAAACTGTGAAAGGCGAAATTGGTTCTTCGACCATGCCCCATAAAGTGAATCCCATCGACTTTGAAAATGCTGAGGGCAATCTGGGCATAGCCAATGCTGTATTTGATCATTTAGCGCTCAAATTGCCTATTTCCAGATGGCAGCGAGATCTGACTGACTCTACTGTATTACGCAACTTAGGCGTAGGTTTTGCACATTCACTATTGTCATACAGCTCAGCATTAAAAGGCATCAGCAAACTTGACCCTGCACCTGAGGTTATGGCCGCTGATTTGGATGCTAACTGGGAATTATTAGCTGAACCAATCCAAACGGTGATGCGTCGTTACGGTATTGAAAATCCATATGAAAAGCTGAAAGATTTAACGCGTGGCCAACGCGTTAATAAAGACATCATGCAAGCGTTCATTGATGGACTTGATATGCCTCAAGAAGCCAAAGATAAATTAAAGGCGATGACACCCGCTAATTATCTTGGCAACGCAGCAGAACAAGCCAAAAACGGTTAAGCATGAGTGAGAGTATCCCGACTGACGATCAATCTATACCGTTCGACAGTCGGGAATATGCAAGCCGCTACACTATCGAACTCATCGAGTCCGCCAGACAGGAAATTTGTTTTTGTGGACCTGAGTTGGATAGTGTTTTATTCAATAATCAAATTGTCGTCGATAAATTAATCGCCTTTATTAACCAAAGCCAGCGCTGCGGTATTCGCTTTTTAGTGCACAGTACTCAGCAAACAACTGCCCAAAGGCATTTACTTATTCCTTTAGCGCAGAGGTTGTCCAGTAAAATTCAAATTCATATTGCAGATAAGCAAGATCAGAAATCTCGTTATATGTATCTATTGATAGATAATAAGGCATTTTTATATTGTCCCAATTCTGCCCGTTACGAGGGTATAGTTGACTTTGATGCTGTACGTCAGGTCAGTAATAGAAAAAAGGACTTCGAGGACATGTGGTCAAGAAGCCAGTTTGATGTGAATACGAGGCGTTTGCAATTATGAAAAAACTCATTCTGACCGTTGCGATACTAATGTTCTGCAAGAGCTTATTTGCAGATTCCGACATTCATACCATCAGCCTGAAGCATCGCTTGGCAAGTGAGGTTGTCGATCAAGTCCGCCCTTTTCTCCCCGAGTCAGCCACGATAAAAGCGTACGACAATATGCTTATTTTGAAGTCTGATCGCGCTACTGTAGCAAATGTTGAACAGCTGATTAAAAAGCTGGATGTTCCTCTGAAGTCTGTTCTGGTCACTGTCTGGCAGACATCTGAACAGCTCAATCATCAGTCTGGTCATCAGGCCAATATCGAACTGTCCACGGAAGAACCCAATGCATCAGTATCAATAAAACAATGGTCAACAAAAGGCAAAGACGATAAAAATAATCGTTATAGCGCGCAAGGTATTGCTGGACAGCCGATTGCTATCAATATCGGTAATGCTAGACCAGAAAAAGACTATCTATACTTCGTTAACGCCAATGGCAATATCGGTTTCGCCTCGAATACACAATATATATCGACCTCAAGAGGATTTATGGCTGTCCCCTTTTTGCTGTCAGATAATAATGTGAAGGTAGAAATACACCCTTTTTTCTCTGACCGTAGCCACGATGGGCAAATTAACAGTAGTAACCTTATCAGCACCGTACATGGCAAATTAGGCCAATGGATAGAAATAGCCTATGTTTCAGAAGATCAGCATGAACAAAAAGAGGGGCTGAAACAGTATCAAACACATCAAGGCCAGCAACAAATTATCTATCTGAAAGTCGAAACATCTTCAAATTAATCACAAGAGTATTTATGGATATCAAAGAAGCGATTCTTACCCGTCGTTCTGTTAAACATTATGACCCTGACCACACAATGACAAAAGAAGAAGTCAGAACATTAATGGAGCATGCGATATTATCTCCAACAGCATTTAATCTTCAGCACTGGCGTTTTATTAATGTTGAAGATAAACAGCTTCGTCAAGAAATCCGCGAAGCCAGTTACGGTCAAGCTCAAGTCACAGATTCGTCGATGTTATTAGTGCTGTGTGCCGATTTAAATGCCTGGGAGAAAGATCCTCAACGCTACTGGCGTCATGCTCCAAAAGAAGTGCAAGACTTCATGCTGCCAGCCATTGAAGGTTATTACACCAACCATCATCAGGGGCAGCGCGATGAATGTTTTCGATCTGTCGGCATTGCTGCCAGCACTATTATGTTAATGGCAAAAGGCATGGGTTATGATTCATGCCCAATGGATGGTTTTGACTTTGATAAAGTGGCAAGAATTATCAATTTGCCTCATGATCACGTCATTGTAATGATGATTACAATCGGTAAAAAACTACAGGAAGCACGTCCACGCTCGGGACAGTTAGAGCTAGATGAAGTCCTGTTTACAGACAAGTTTCCAGACGAAACTAAATGATTGGGGGTGGCGCTTCTGACACACAGTTGCGCCCTTTCCTCTTAGACATATATAAAGCTCTGTCAGCTCGCTGCATGAAGCTCTCACTACCTTCAGAGCTAACATAACGTGCCACACCAAATGACATGGTGATAACACCCAGTGACTCCCTGGTATCTTTGCGCTGTATACGTTTAGAAGCAATTTCCTGACGAATATTTTCAGCAACATTTTTTGCATTCTGCAGGCTGGTATTCAATAAGACAATGGCAAATTCCTCACCACCATATCTTGCAACAAGATCACGTCCTTTAACACTATCTTTTAATGCATTCGCCACCACACGCAGCACCTGATCACCCACCAAGTGCCCATGTTTATCATTAATATTTTTAAACATATCAAGGTCGGCGAAGATAATGCAGACATCCAGTCCGGAATCATCTGCATCATTGGTGACTTTGCTTACCACATCATCAAAGGCTTTACGGTTAGCTAAGCCTGTCAATGTGTCTGTTTTTGCTTCTTGCTTAGAAACGTCAAACTCTTTCTTGAGTTTTTCTACCTCAGTCATCGCGGTATTTAAACGCTCAGTCAGCAACTCACCACTATTCATCGCCTGCCGTGTTTCAGCGAGAATATCGTCGACAATCTGATGAATTTCTGCAGCAGACATATCACGATTGATCCGACTCATTAGATCATTTAATCGCTGATTCGTTTTATCCGTATGCATGACACTGCTATAGATAAAATTAATGACTTCTTTCAGCAAGCGCGCCAATTCAAGACGCATTTGATAAACTTCTTCACGCTCTTTTTCTATATTGAAAAATCGCTTGAACAGCGTCTTGCATTGGCTTTCACTCAATAGCGGCGTTTCTTTCACCATATCTTGGATAGACAGCGAAAGCTCTTGGTTACCACCAGATACATGCTCATACCAGACCGTATAATTATCTGGTGTCATTGGCACTCCATGTTTGCGCATCAGAGGCAATGCAAGCCGCATATATTCTGCGGCTTTATCAGATAATTCATTGTAGTCCATGCTTAAAGCCTGCGTGAGGTTTATTAGACCTTACGCTTTGCCTTCCCAGCAATTTTCAGACGCAAGGCGTTCAATTTAATGAAGCCTTCTGCATCCTTTTGATTATAAGCACCGGCGTCATCTTCAAACGTTGCAATTGACTCATCAAACAAGCTATCCGTATCTGACGCACGACCAACCACAGAAACATTACCCTTATATAATTTGATACGTACTTTACCGTTAACTGTTTGCTGTGATTCATCAATCATTTTCTGAAGCATCACACGCTCTGGTGCCCACCAGTATCCGTTGTAGATCAGCGAGGCATAACGTGGCATCAATTCGTCTTTAAGATGTGCAACTTCTCGGTCCAGCGTTAAAGATTCAATAGCACGGTGAGCTTTCAACATTACTGTGCCCGCAGGTGTTTCATAACAACCTCGAGACTTCATCCCGACGTAACGATTTTCAACAATATCCAGGCGACCGATACCGTTTTCGCCAGCAACTTTATTCAAATACGTCATCACAGTCGCAGGCGACATTGCTTCACCATTAATTGCAGTGATATCACCTTTTTCGTAGGTTAATTCAAGATAAGTTGCTTTGTCTGGTGCATTTTCTGGTGACACAGACCAACGCCACATAGACTCTTCAGGTTCAGCCCATGGATCTTCCAAAATACCGCCTTCATAGGAGATATGTAACAAGTTCGCATCCATCGAATAAGGCGACTTTTTACCTTGTTTCATTTCTACTGGAATACCGTGCTGTTCAGCGTAATCAAGTAGCTTTTGACGAGACAATAAGTCCCATTCTCTCCAAGGTGCGATAACTTTAATGTTAGGGTTCAAGGCATAGGCACCAAGTTCAAAACGGACTTGGTCGTTACCTTTACCTGTAGCACCATGTGAAACCGCTTCAGCACCGGTTTGATTAGCAATCTCAACCAAACGTTTTGCGATCAATGGACGTGCGATGGAAGTGCCTAATAAGTATTCGCCTTCATAGATGGCATTCGCACGAAACATTGGGAAAACGTAATCACGTGCAAACTCTTCACGTAAATCTTCAATGTAAATTTCTTTGATGCCCAGCGATTTTGCTTTTGCTCTGGCTGGTTCAACTTCTTCACCCTGCCCAAGGTCAGCTGTGAAAGTAACTACTTCACACTCATATTTATCCTGCAACCACTTCAAAATAACGGAAGTATCCAGTCCACCTGAATAGGCTAAAACGACTTTGTTGATCTTAGACATGGGTGATATTTATTCCTGTAAAAAATTAGCTGACTTAATCCCTAAATCACCATAGTAATAACATCGGCAAGATAGAAATTAACTTGAATAAAAAAGAACGCATATTGTATCAAAAACCATGGATTGCAAGCACTTCTTTCACGGCTTTACGACCATTTCCTTTACAACTTATTAAGCGTGGAGCATCAAGATATCGAAGTCTAAATCCAAGTTGTCGATATAAATCAATAATTCTATCTGTGGCTTGGTTTGATAATAAAACAGGGCCATCATGCTGACTTAACCAAAGTGCGAGCCGCTCTTGATCTTCCCACTTAAAGCCTTTTTGTGAATATTGATGAAAAGGCGTGTCATATGGCGGATCCGCATACACAAAATCCATAGATTCGAGTGGTATTGTTTCGAAATCCTGACAACTGAATTGCCAACGGGACAAAATCGGCTGATAGTCAATAAAACTCTCTAAATAATTAATGGTTTTATAGCGACCGAAAGGCACATTGTAACCACCACTACTGTTAAAACGACATAAACCGTTATAACCCGTTCGGTTTAAGTAATAGAACAATTGTGCTGCACGTGCCGGATTATTTTGTTTAGCATTCAGTTGATTAAATTCATCACGACAATGATAGTAAGCTGATTCATCATTAATGAATGATATATCAACCTCTAGTCCTTCACTTAAATGCTGGTAAAAATTGATTAATGCCGGATTAACATCATTGAGTAACGCACGGTCAGGTGCCAGGCCGAGCGCGACAGAAAGCCCACCACAGAAGGGTTCCACCAGTCTGGATTGCTGATGTTTACTCCAGTAGCGTTTAAGAACGGGTAATAACCAGCGTTTCCCCCCTGCCCATTTGAGTGGCGGTTTTAACGTGGCATCAAAATGGCCCTTGCTCGTCATTAACTCAAATAAAAATAATAGACAAAAAAACGGGTATACCTGTGTAAAACACAGATATACCCCCATTAATTACTGGCTATAGCCAGTTTACACAGGCTTACTTAGAGTGCAATGTCTTGCGTGGAGGCATCAGATCGGTAATCGAACCTTCCGCCATTTCAGCAGCAAAACCTAGTGTTTCAGATAATGTTGGATGCGGGTGAATAGTCAGACCAATATCTTCTGCATCAGCGCCCATCTCTAAAGCTAAAACTGCTTCAGCAATTAATTCACCGGCATTGGGACCGACAATACCAGCACCAATCAAGCGGCCCGTTTCTTTTTCAAACAAGGCTTTTGTCAGACCTTCATCACGGCCAAGACTCAAGCTTCGACCGCTGGCTGCCCATGGGAAAGCTCCTTTGACGTAGTCGATACCTTGTTTTTTCGCTTCATCTTCACTCATACCCATCCATGCGACTTCCGGATCGGTGTAAGCAACAGAAGGAATCGTCATTGGTTCAAACACCGATTTCTGTCCAGCAATAACTTCAGCAGCAACTTTACCTTCATGAGTGGCTTTGTGTGCCAACATAGGCTGACCAACAATATCCCCTATGGCAAAAATATGAGGAACGTTAGTACGCATCTGGCCATCTGTTTCAATAAAGCCATGATCAGTCACTATAACACCCGCTGCTTCAGCATTAATCAGCTTACCGTTCGGTGAGCGTCCGACAGCAACCAGTATTTTGTCAAACATAGCTTGTTCAGGTGCCTCTTTACCTTCAAAGGTCACCAATAAACCGTCATCTTTCGGCTCAATATTACTGACTTTTGTGTTCAGGTAAATATTGTCGTATTTTTCCTGCACACGTTTGAGCAATGGTTTTACGATATCTTTATCTGCACCCGGAATCAGACTATCCTGCAATTCAACGACGGTGATCTTTGATCCTAAGGCATCATAGACAGTCGCCATTTCCAGTCCGATAATGCCACCGCCGATGACCAATAATTTCTCTGGTACATCTTCCAGTTCCAGTGCATCGGTCGAATCCATCATTCTTGGATCATCATTTGGAAACACCGGGATTTTAGTGACACGAGAACCGGCAGCAATAATGCAGTTATCAAACGAAATCGTTTTCTCGCCATCAGGACCTTCTACTTTCAAGGTGTTTGGACTGGTAAAGCTCCCCTCACCCTGAATGATCGTGACTTTGCGTGTTTTGGCTAAGGCTTTTAATCCCCCAGTCAGCTGATTAACAACACTGCTTTTCCATGATTCTAATTCACGAATATCAATCTGAGGTTTATTGAATTTAACCCCGTGATGCGACATTTCTTCAGCTTCATTAATAATCTGTGCAGTGTGTAACAGTGCTTTAGATGGAATACAACCGACGTTAAGACAAACACCACCAATACGTTCATGGCGCTCTACCATCACAACCTGTTTACCAAGGTCAGCAGCTCTGAACGCAGCAGTGTAGCCACCAGGACCGGAACCCAGCACTAATACCTCGGCATGTACATCAGCATCACCTTGCGGCGCCGCTGCGGGTGTCGGTGCCGTTTTTTCAGCTGCAGGTGCAGTAGCTTTAGTTTCCGTTGCTGGAGCTTTTGAATCCGTGTTTTCACCAGCTGGCTGTTCAGCTTCAAGCGTCAGAATGACATCACCTTTCGATACTTTGTCACCCACAGCCACTTTTAAGCTGACAATTTTACCTTTGGCCGTGCTTGGAATCTCCATCGCAGCCTTGTCTGACTCTAGCGTGATAATGTCCTGATTTTCTTCAACAACATCACCCTCACTAACCAGCACTTCAATGATTTCAACAGCATCAAAATCACCAATATCCGGGACTTTTACTTCTATTTCACTCATAGCAGCACCTTACGAATATCGGACAACATTTGGCTGAGCATCACGGTAAAGCGTGCACCTGCTGCACCATCAATAACACGATGGTCATACGATACAGATAATGGCAACATCAGTCGTGGAACAAACTCTTTTCCATTCCAAACCGGTTTCATTTGATGACGGCTGACACCCAAGATAGCAACCTCAGGTGCATTGACAATAGGTGTAAAGAATTGTCCACCAATACCACCAAGACTTGAAATAGAGAATGTGCCGCCCTGTAAATCTTTGGCTGTTAATGAACCTTCACGTGCACGGGCACTGATATCACCGAGCTCACCGGCTAATTCAAGGAAACCTTTTTTATCGACATCCTTGATTACTGGCACCATAAGGCCATTAGGTGTATCGACAGCCACACCCAGGTTGTAATAATTTTTCAGGATCAGACTTTCTTTGTCTTCACTAAGTGACGCGTTGAACTCAGGGAATTGTTTCAGACAGGCAACAACCGCTTTCATGATGAAAACTAAAGGTGTGAGGTTAACGCCTTTTTTCGCAGCCATTTCTTTATTTTCTTTACGGAAAGCATCTAACTCCGTAATGTCGGCTTCATCAAACTGAGTCACATGAGGAATATTCAGCCAGCATGCATGTAAATGTTTGCCAGAAATTCTCTTAATTCGAGATAACTCTTGTGTTTCAACATCACCAAACTGTTCGAAATTCACCACAGGTACTGATGGGATACCGCTACCTGTCTGAGCAGGTGCAGCTGCTGGTGCAGTCATGACCTGTTTCACATAGTTTTGAACATCTTCCTTGGTGATACGACCTTTAGGACCACTACCGGTTACAGAGGTTAAAACGACCCCTAAATCACGAGCAAAACGACGTACTGATGGTGAAGCATGTGCACGGCGAATGCCCGATTTATTATCAGGTGCATAAGGAATAGCTTCCGCTGGAGGCGTATTGGCTGCAGGACTTGCTTCAACCTTCGCTTCCGGTTTCGGCTGCGGATTTTCAGTAGGTGCAGCAGCTGGCTTTTCTGTTTTTTCTTCGGGTTTAGCTTCTTCTGCAGATGAAGCACCAGCACCTTCGGCCACTTCAAGCATAGCGATAACTGTGCCTTCGCTCACCTTATCACCAACGGCTACTTTCATTTCTTTGATGACGCCTGCTTGCGATGCTGGAATTTCCATCATCGCTTTATCAGACTCAACAGTAATGACTTCTTGGTTTTCATCGATGCTATCGCCAACAGCAACAAGCACTTCAATGATTTCGACTGCCTCAAAGTCACCAATATCAGGAACTTTTAACTCAATTAATTCTGCCATTATTTATGCCTTAACTGGGTTGATTGCATCAGCATTAATCTCATACTTCTTGATTGCATCAGCAACCACATCGTATTTGATCTGACCTTCATCGGCTAATGCATGCAGAGTTGCAACCACTACATGATAGCGGTCAACTTCGAAGAAGCTACGCAATGCTTCACGTGTATCACTACGGCCAAAACCATCTGTACCTAATACGGTATAGCTCGCTTTAACCCATGGACGAATTTGTTCTGCATATAAACGTACATAGTCTGTTGCTGCAACCACAACACCAGCTGCATCATCTAAGCATTCAGAAATATAGCTGCGTTTCTTCGGTGCAGTTGGGTTGAGGCGATTGTGACGTTCAACCTCTTGTCCATCACGAACCAATTCATTCATGCTGGTCGCGCTCCACACATCAGCAGAGACTTTCCAGTCTTTTTCCAGCAACTCCGCAGCCGCTTCCACTTCACGTAGAATCGTACCACTGCCCATAAGCTGTGCTTTAAGTTTGTGTTTACCGCCCGTTTTTAATTTATACAGACCTTTGATAATGCCCTCTTCGACACCTTCAGGCATATCAGGATGTTTGTAATTTTCATTCATCGCAGTGATGTAATAGAAGACATTTTCCTGCTTCTCATACATACGTTTCATACCATCATGAACGATAACCGCCATTTCGTAGGCATAGGTTGGGTCATAACTGATGCAGTTTGGAATGGCATTTGCCATCAACAGGTTGTGACCATCCTGGTGTTGTAAACCTTCACCATTGAGGGTCGTACGACCTGCAGTCCCCCCGATGAGGAAACCTTTAGCTTGAATATCACCCGCTAACCACCATAAATCACCTACACGCTGATAACCAAACATCGAGTAGTAGATATAGAACGGCACCATATTAACGTTGTAGTTACTGTAAGCCGTTGCAGCAGAAACCCATTCAGCCATTGAACCCGCTTCGTTAATGCCTTCTTCCAGAATCTGACCTTTGGTATCTTCACGGTACCACATGACTTTACCTGAATCTTCAGGCTCATAACGTTGACCAGAAGAGGAATAAATACCGACACTACGGAACAGACCTTCCATACCGAAGGTACGGGCTTCGTCTGGCACGATTGGCACAATATTCTTACCGATCTGTTTATCACGAATCAGTGCAGTTAAGACGCGAACAAACGCCATTGTGGTAGAAAGTTCACGATCACCGCTTGATTTCAGTACGGCATCAAACAGCTTTAATTCAGGAATTTTCAGTGCAGGTGCACTGTTATTACGTTTTGGTAAGAAACCACCCAACTCTTTACGACGTTCCAGTAAATATTTCTTCTCTGGGCTGTCATCTTTAAGCTTGATGAATGGGACTTTATCCACTTCTTCATCGGTTAAAGGAATATTGAAACGATCACGGAATCGTTTCATTTGTTCGATTTCCAGTTTCTTCTGTTGGTGTGTGGTGTTTTGGCCTTCACCGGCTTCACCCATACCGTAACCTTTTACGGTTTTAGCAAGGATAACTGTCGGTTGGCCTACATGGTCTACAGCTCGCTTATAAGCAGCGTAGATCTTTCTTGGATCATGACCACCACGACTCAAATGCCAGATATCCTCATCCGTCATGTCAGAAACCATTTCTAACAACTCAGGATATTTGCCAAAGAAGTGTTTACGAACGTAAGCACCATCTTTCGCTTTATAGTTCTGGTATTCACCATCAACCACTTCTTCCATACGTTTCAGTAGCAGGCCATTGGTGTCACGAGCTAGTAACTGATCCCAGCCACTACCCCATAAGACTTTAATGACATTCCAGCCAGCGCCACGGAATAAGGCTTCTAATTCTTGTATGATTTTACCGTTACCGCGAACAGGACCATCCAGACGCTGTAAGTTACAGTTAACTACATAGATAAGGTTATCCAGCTTCTCACGACCCGCAAGAGTGATCGCACCTAGTGATTCCGGCTCATCCATTTCACCATCGCCCAGATAAGCCCAGACATGACGGCCTTCTGTTTTAACGATATCGCGATGCTGCATGTATTTCATGAAGCGTGCTTGATAGATCGCGAGGATCGGACCTAAGCCCATTGACACGGTTGGGAACTGCCAATAATCAGGCATCAACCAAGGGTGTGGGTAAGAGGACAGACCTTTACCGTTTACTTCGAAACGGAAATTTTCTAATTGTTCTTCGGTCAGTCTGCCTTCAAGGAATGAACGAGCATAGATACCAGGTGATGAGTGGCCTTGAACAAAAACCATATCTGCACCGTTGCCATATTCATCACCTTTAAAGAAGTGGTTAAAGCCCACATCGTAAAGGGTGGCTGCTGATGAAAAGCTAGCAATATGACCACCGACAGAGCCGGGTTTCATATTAGCTTTCACTACCATCGCCATAGCATTCCAGCGAATATAAGATCTCAGCTTGTGTTCCATCGCCTGGTCACCAGGGATGCGTTCTTGCTGATCAACAGGGATGGTGTTGACGTATGCAGTGTTAGCGCTATACGGGAGATTGATCCCGGTGCGACGAGCCATATCAATGAGCTTCTCAATGATAAAGTGCGCTTTTTCCTCACCACCGGCCTCAATTACAGACTCAAGGGCATCAAGCCATTCTTGAGTTTCCTGTGGATCGTGATCGACAAAATCAGTCATAAATACCTTCTCAAATCATAACGCGATGAATAACAGCGGAACATTGTAACAGTTTTTGTTTGAATTCATGACTCAAACCACTATATACAATGCCACTTGACACAGAATTTAAACAGAAACTTGTTTACTGACTTATGGTTAGTTCACACCACGACTTCACGGTGTTGCTTATCAGTTTGCGAAAAAATTCAGCGGCTGACCAGCTTTTTTTTATTCAATGAATGAAATAATCTGATGGAGAAGAGAAATGATAGAAGAATCATATAAATGATCGGTTCACGGATATCCGCTTTCACCAACATAAGAAAATGCACGCAGGATAAAGTCGCTATTACATAGGTCAAGCGATGTAACCGTTTCCAACGCTTGCCACCAAGTCGTTTCATCATTTTGTTGGTTGATGTCATCACCAGAGGCAACAAAAGTATAAAGCTGATAAACCCTACGGTAATGAAAGGCCTTTTAAGGATATCCTTCCAGATATCCTGAATATCAAATAGCTGATCCAAGCCGAGATATAACAGCATATGCACGCTGGCATAAAAAAATGCATATAAGCCCAGCATACGCCGATATTTTACAATCGCAGTTAATCCGGTATACCAACGAATAGGCGACACCAACAGAGTAATTAATAAAAAACGTAAGGCCCATAAACCAGAACTTCTGGTTAAGGTTTCCACAGGATTTGCTCCGAGGTTATCCGTCAAAAGTCCCCAGACAAGATAAATGAGAGGCAGCAGACAAACAATAAACAACAACGTCTTTACGACATTTGCTTTGGTATTCGCTGACAATCGTTGTTCAGAAATAACGTTTAAGATCCATGCCTGCATATAAGTCTGCCACCTGTTCACCATAGCCGTTAAACATTAAAGTTTTACGTTTCAGAAACTCCCCTATGCGACGCTCTTTTGCCTGACTCCAGCGAGGGTGATCGACATCAGGATTAACATTCGAATAAAAACCATACTCTCTGGCGTTAGCTTTCATCCATGCGGTCTGAGGCATCTCTTCAACAAAGCGAATACGCACAATTGACTTTATGCCTTTAAAGCCATATTTCCATGGCACAACGAGTCGTATTGGCGCCCCATTTTGACCCAATAACTCTTTGCCATAGAGACCAACGGAAAGTAAAGTCAAAGGATTCATCGCTTCATCAATACGCAAACCTTCAACATAAGGCCAGTCAAGCACAGCACGCCGTTGCCCAGGCATTTGTTTAGGGTCATACAAGGTAGTGAATTCAACAAACTTCGCCTTGGAGTTTGGCTGGGCTTTTTTTAATAAGTCTGCAAGAGGGAAACCAATCCACGGAATGACCATTGACCAGCCTTCAACACAGCGCATTCGGTAGATACGTTCTTCTAACGTGAACGGTTTTATCAGGTCCTCATAATCGTATGTGCCGGGTTTATCACATTCACCATCAATGACTACTTTCCAGGGTTGAGATCTATCTGGAAAAGCAGTGGCGTTGATTGCAGGGTCCTGCTTTGATGTACCAAATTCATAAAAATTATTATAGGTGGTGATGGACTCAAAATCGGTTTTTTCTTCATCGGTGGAAAATGGACTTTTACTCACGTCAACGAAGGGCTTCGGTTGTTCAGTCACATCGGCTAATGCCATTGTCGGCAGTGCACCAGCCAACCCCACCGCCAGACTTGTACCAAGAAACTGTCGACGGTTTTGATAGACCTCATAATCGGTGACTTCAGATTCAGCTATTTCCCAAGATTTTTGTTTTTTATAAAACATTTACTTACCCTCCCCACTTTGCTGACAACGTCTGTTCAGCCAGTAATCGACACTCAAATAGTTTCCTGCCCCGATAAAAAATAGAACGAGCAACATGAGAAAATAGGTTGCCGCAAACTCAATGCCATTATTCAGTACAACGAAATTGCCATGTTGCGTTAACCAGTCATAATGACCATATTCCTGCAAAATTTCTTTTGCCTTATGTAAGCGCTCTATAGCTTCATTGACATCAGCAGAAGCAAAAGGACTCATTGTGTCGTGAATTGCTTGCCAGCCATTTTTCCAGTGGACAGTGACCATAGCGACGATCATCGTAATCATTAGCGGAATAGACACTAAGCGGACTCCCAGACCTAGAACCAGAAAAATGGCACCAAAATATTCAGCCCCCCAGGCTAGATACGCCATGAGCTCTGGAAAAGGTAAACCCAACCCCCAGTCCGGGTTAGCAAACCAGGCAATCGTATTATTCAGAGAGCTATCAGCATCAAACGGATTCCATTTGTTGTTGGCAGCTACCCAAAAAACAGGCGCTAGATATAGTCGCAACAAAACGGGTGCAATAAAATCCAAAGCACGGGTTTTATTCAACTGATAAAAGACTGTTTGATAAAGACGACAAAACATGAGGTTCTCCTAAAGAAAATAAGGGCTCAATGAGCCCTTATTTGACCTTTCAGCGTACTTTATTTATTACCACCACAGCTTGCTTCATGGGCTTTTTTCTCAGCGCCACATTTTGCTTCTTCGGCTTTTTTCTCTGCACCGCATTTACCTTCTTCAGCTTTTTTCTCAGCGCCGCATTTAGCTTCTTCAGCTTTTTTCTCAGCACCACATTTCGCTTCACCACATTTACCTTCTTCAGCATGGTGTTCAGCAAGCTGCATATAGCCACTCGACAATTCGGTCGACGCAAATGGGTTATTACCTGCACTGGCCATTGATGGTGCCATCGCTAAACCTGCTGCAAATGATGCAATAGCGATTGATGATTTATTTAATGTTGCCATGATGATTACTTCCTTCTATTGTTGTTAAAATTCCAACGGGCTTTCATCCCGTCTTGCATAGTAGACGAGCCTCACAAAGGATTGTTACAAACAAAATGAAAAAAAAAGTGAAGCTGAGTCCCGCCGATGAGCAAAGCTTAATTAAACAACTTATCAATGGCGATGCGAAAGCGTTTGACTATGTCGTATCTCAATACCACGGGCTGATGTTAACCGTAGCAAGAGCTATTGTTGGAGAGGCATTTGCTGATGAAATTGTTCAGGATGCCTGGTTATCTGCTATCAAAGCATTACCTAACTTTGAGGGTCGCTCAAGCCTGAAAACCTGGTTATTACAAATCACCAGCAACGGCGCTAAAACCCGCTTTAAACGCGAGCAACGTCAAGTTTCGCTTGATGACGGCTGGGAGTCTGTTTCACACGACAAATTTGATGAACGTGGACATCGCTTAGATGACGTCCTACCCTGGGATGAAGACACGCCAGACGCTTTGTTAGAAAATGAACAACTACGAATTATTATAGAAACAAGCTTCCGCCAGTTACCCGCCAATCAGCGCGCTATGTTAACTATGTATGATATGGAAGGACTAGACATGTCAGAAATTTGTAACATTCTTGATATTAGTTCGTCTAATGCTAGAGTGCTTTTACACCGGGCACGGACTACATTGCATCACAAAATTGAAGAGTACCGAGGACTATAAGCAGATGTTTCAATGTAAAGATGTAGCAGAAGAAGCCAGCAACTATCTTGAAGGAGATCTGCCTTTGAGAAAACGTATCGGTTTGTTTTTACATTTGGTTATCTGTAGCTGCTGCCGTAATTATTTACAGCAGATTCGTCAGACGATTAATACCATTGCCACTATTCATCCGACAGAAGAACATCAAACGGATACAAAAGCATTAGCAGAAAAGCTGCGAGCTCTGTCTGATTCAGAATCGAGATGAGCTCACAGGGTTTAAATACTTACTGTTTTGGTCCTGTCTGATACTTGTCCTTCCATTCACTGTAAGGCATTCCATAGACATACTCACGTGCTTGCTCGTAATCCATTTCGATTTGTTTTTCTTCGGCTGCAGCTAAATACCATTTTGATAAACAGTTACGACAGAAGCCTGCCAAATTCATTAAATCAATATTCTGAACATCAGTATTTTCTCGTAAATGTTCAAGTAAACGTCTGAATGCGGCTGCTTCCAGTTCAGTTTGTGTTTGTTGATCCATAATTTTCCTCAAATAAAAAACATTTCACATTATGTGTTGGACTCAGTAATGTCGTGTCAGGGTATTGCTCTAAACACACGGGCATCACATGTGGACAGCGTTGATGAAAGTGGCAGCCTTTTGGTGGATTGGCTGGTGAAGGAAGTTCACCTTCCAGTTTTTGTTTACTCAGATGAGTGTCTGCCGCAATTTTAGGTACTGCGGCAAGCAATGCTTGGGTGTAGGGATGTTTTGGGCTATTTAACACTTCCTCACGAGTACCCTGCTCAACAATTCTCCCCAAGTACATAACCGCAACACGATGAGCTAAATAGTCGACCACACTAATATTATGCGTAATAAATAAGAAAGATAGGCCGAACTCATGTTGAATATCACGCAGTAAATTTAAAATCTGTGCCTGTACGGATACATCTAATGCACTGGTGGGCTCATCACAAATAATTAAATCAGGCTCAGCAGCCAATGCCCGGGCAATACAAATACGCTGGCGTTGTCCACCGGAAAATTCGTGTGGATAGCGGTGTTTTATATCTGCGCGTAAACCTACCCGCGTTAATAATTCATCCACTTTTGCCTCTTGGCTGGCTGAGTCTTTCATCTTCGATGTCAGCATCCCTTCTCTAATGACATGACTAATAGTCATTCGCGGATTCATCGAAGCAAAGGGATCCTGAAAAATAATTTGCATGGATGCACGAACTGAACGTAAAGCGCGATTCGATAAGCGATTCAGTTTTTGTCCCTGGAAAATAACATTGCCTGAAGTCACCGGGACAAGCTGTAAAATCCCTTTACCCACCGTTGTTTTACCGCAGCCTGATTCGCCCACCAGAGCAAGTGTCTCAGCTGAACGCAGCTCTAAAGTAATATCATCAACAGCCTTAACCGATCCTATCGTGCGTTGAAAAAGCCCTTTTTTGATAGGAAAGTGCACTTTTAATTGACTGACCTGTAAAATAGCGTTTTTCGCTGGAACAACTTCAGATAATCGCGAGCTAAATACCTGCTTTTGAGATTGAATATGCTCAGCATCAATACCTGGATCATACAAATGACAACGTACACCGTGATCGTTATTGTTAATCCAGCGAGGTTCAGCGTCTTCACAATGCTGCCAGGCTAAGTCACAACGCTCAGCAAAGCGACAAGCTTTAAACTGTCGGTTCAATGCTGGCACACTGCCTTTGATAACTGTCAGCTTTTCTTGACGTTTCTGTTCAGAAGGTAAGGCCTCAAACAGTTTCTGTGTATACGGATGTTGGGTATTATTAAAAAATTGCTCTCGGCTGGCCGACTCAACAATCTGTCCGGCATACATTACTGCGACATGATCCGCCATTTGTGCAACAACCCCCAGATCATGGGTGATTAATAAAATAGCCATTCCCGTCTTTTGTTGAATCTCTTTTAACAAGTCGAGAATTTGCGCCTGAATGGTGACATCCAAGGCGGTAGTCGGCTCATCAGCAATCAGTAATTCAGGTTCGCCTGCCAAGGCCATGGCAATCATCACGCGTTGTTTCATACCGCCTGATAGTTGATGGGGATAAGCATTTATTCGTTCAGTAGGATCAGGAATACCGACTGCGTGAAGTAATTCGAGTGTTCGCGTATAGATCGCTTTTTTATCCAGCTTGAAGTGCCATTCAAACACCTCAGCAATCTGTTGTCCCACTGTCAGCACCGGATTCAATGAACTCTGTGGTTCCTGAAATATCATAGCAACCCGACGGCCACGAATTTTTTCCATTTCTGCTTCAGATAAAGACAGAATTTCCTCTCCGGCTAAGCTGACTTCGCCTGAAACAATATGACTTGCTGGGTATGGGTTCAGCCTTAAAAGTGATAAGGCTGTCATCGATTTTCCACAACCAGACTCACCTAGTAAGGCAAAGGTCTGGCCTTTTTCAATACAGAAGTCGATGCCATCTACCGCTCGGTAGGGCTCGCTATTATCACCAAACCAGGTTCTTAAACCTCTCACTTCCAATAGCGTGCTCATCTTGCCTCCTGCATTCTGGGATCGAAGGCATCACGAACAACATCAGCGAATAAATTAGCTGCCAGAACCAGCACAAACATAGAAATGAACGCTGCAGTTAAAGACCACCAAACCACGGGTTCCCGAGCCATTTCAAGCCGTGCACTATTGATCATATTGCCCCAGCTAATCATCGAAGGATCCACACCAACACCGACATAGGACAACACCGCTTCGGCCAGAACCAAACCACTAAAGTCGAGTACAACCGCAATAAGTACCAAATGCATCAGATTAGGCAGAATATGTTTATGTAAAATACTAAAACTGCCTGCACCCAACGCACGTGAAGCCATCACATATTCCGCTTCCCGTAACTTCAGGGTTTCAGCCCTCAGAATTCGACATAACCCCGTCCAACTGGTCATCCCCAAAATAATACATAAAAACAAAAGCCTGATATCTGCACGCTCAGCAATCGTTTTAAAATTCTCAGGATGATTATTCATGTAAACCTGCAGAATCAAAACGGCTGCAGCAATCAACAAAACACCGGGGATCGAATTTAAGGTTGTATAGATATACTGAATAACATCGTCTATCCAGCCTCTAAAATAACCTGCCGCAATACCCAACATAATCGCCATCGGCAGCATAACCAGGGTGGTTAAGGTACCAATCACTAAACCTGTACGAACACTTTTCAGGGATTGATATAACACATCCTGCCCCACCTTATCGGTGCCGAATACGTGATAATTTTGACTGAGGAAAGCGAGATTGAGGACAACAAAAAGAAGACAAAAAGCAGTGAAATAGAAAGTATAGAGTGGATAGTGAGATTGATTAAGAAAGATACGTTTAAACTGGCGAGGGAACTGATTCGGCTTAGCTCGCGAGGCAACAGCCACATGACAAATATACATCAGAAACAGTAACAACAAGCTCAGCAGACTGGCTTTTAAAACCGTTTGGTAAATATCTGCTTTTTTATCCCCTGCTTGAGCAAGATGTGCTGCGCCGTATTTCAGTTTTGGGTAATCATATTTAAGCGAGCCGTCATTCATTGTCTGTATTTCTTTAACAAACAGTCGATCTGAAAACGGCGCGGAATAGGTTTTTTCCATTTGCTGTTTAAGTGGTAAAACCAACCAATCAAATACACTCAACACTTCTGAGGAATAGTATGTTTGTTGTGAAGGTTCTGTAGATTCCATGGCGGGGCGATAATGCAAAGAATCCAGTAGTCCGATAACCACGTAGCAGGACAGAATCATCACGGAGATCATAGCCCGTTTTCGCATTATTACTGATTTCCAAGGCGCAGACAGATGAGGACGTCTTCTTATATAGATGACTGCTGCCACAATTATTGTGAGGAGCAAGAAGATTAAAATGTCTGTCCAAAGAAATACGGGCAAAAACGACATGGTCAGCCTTGTTTTATTTTTTCAGACTTGATGTATCAATCTTTAGTTCTCTGGGTAATGAGAACTCAATGTTCTCTTTTAAACCGTCATCTTCGTATGACGAATCAACACCTAAGTCACGTAGTTTTTCAACGACTTGATTGACTAATATCTCTGGTGCTGAAGCACCAGCAGTCAGACCAATTCGATTTTTGTTTTCAAGCCATTGTGGATCTATTTGCTCTGCATTGTCTATTAAATATGCTGGCGTCCCCAATTTCTCTGATAATTCACGCAAGCGATTGGAGTTAGAACTATTCACGGAGCCTACTACTAATACCAGGTCACATTCATTCGCCAGTTTTTTTACAGCATCCTGTCTGTTTTGGGTGGCATAACAAATATCATCTTTGCTTGGGCCAATAATGTCGGGAAAATGCTCACGTAATGCATCAATTACCACGGATGTGTCATCAACAGAAAGGGTTGTTTGGGTAACAAAGGCCAATCGCTGTGGATTTTTCACTTTGAGTTTAGCGACATCTTCTGGAGATTCGACTAAATACATTCCACCTTCTGTCGAAGTATATTGCCCCATTGTGCCTTCCACTTCTGGATGTCCGGCATGCCCAATCAGAATACATTCCATATTCTGTTTCTCATAGCGAGAGACTTCCATATGTACTTTAGTCACTAATGGACAAGTGGCATCGAATACTTTTAAGTCTCTTTTGCGGCCTTCGCTCTGAACTTTTTTAGATACACCATGTGCACTGAAAATCAGCGTATTTCCATCAGGTACTTCGTCAACTTCTTCAACGAAAATAGCGCCTTTATCTCGTAGTCCGTCAACAACAAAGCGATTGTGAACTACCTCATGGCGTACATAAACGGGCGCACCAAACAATTCCAGTGCACGTTCAACAATATCGATAGCACGATCAACACCCGCACAAAAACCTCGTGGATTCGCCAAAATGAGTTCTTTACTCATAAAACTGCCTTTGGATAAGAACCTAATATACGAAACATAGAAGACTCGTTTTCTAATAGAGAGAGTGCAGATGCGACAGCCGGTTCGTGAATGTGCCCTTCAATATCGATAAAAAACACATATTCCCAAATCCCCTTTCTGGATGGTCTGGACTCAATTCTGGTCATACTGATACTGTTATCAGCCAGCGGTTTTAACAAGGTTTGTAAAGCACCAGGTTTGTTTTTTGTTGCAACCAATAACGCGGTTTTGTCCACACCAGATGGGCCAACATTTTGTGTGCCAATCACTAAAAAGCGCGTAGTGTTATCCACTTCATCTTCAATATTCCTGGCTAAGATGGATAAGCCATAAATATCAGCTGCCCGATTGGCCGCAATGGCTGCACTGTTTTGAGGTTCTGCTGCGACACGTTTAGCGGCTTCGGAATTACTGTTAAGCGGAACCAATTCCGCTTGCGGAAGCTGTTCCATCAACCATTGTCGGCACTGCGCTATGGCTTGTGGATGTGCATAGACTTTGCTGATATCTTCCAGGTTTTTCTCTTTACTTAACAAATAATGATGAATACGAAGGGTCACCTCACCATTAATTTTCAAAGGCGACGAGATAAACCGATCTAAGGTATGCGAAACCATACCTTCCGTTGAGTTTTCTACAGGAACAACACCGTAACAAGCATGTGATGTCTCAACGGCATGGAAAACATCAGCAATCGTAGTCATCGGATGTAGCTCAACACTACCACCAAACTGCTTTTGTGCTGCCGCTTGAGTAAAAGAGCCTTCCGGACCGAGATACGCAACCTGCAAAGGTTTTTCTGCAGCCAGACAGGCGGACATAATTTCACGAAATAATCGTGCCACTTCTGCAGATGCCAGAGGCCCTTGATTTCGCTCCATCACTGTTCTGAGCACCATCGCTTCACGCTCAGGACGATAAAAGTCAGCCTGCTCACCACTATCCATTTTTATTCGAGCCACTTCTTGCGCCATCGCGGCTCTGTCATTCAACAGTTGTTGAATTTTTAAATCGATATCATCAATTTTTTGACGAATATTGGCTAAGGCTTCTTTTTCATTCATTGGCAGCAGTTACCCGTTTTTACGCTCAAACTCATTCATAAAATTGATAAGTGCATCAACACCATCTTCTGGCATCGCATTATAAATGCTGGCTCGCATGCCACCTAAATCACGATGGCCTTTGAGTGTTAATAAATTCTGTTCAGCAGCTTGCTGAAGGAATTGTTTATCAAGCTTATCATCAGCCAGCGTAAACGGTACATTCATCCAAGAACGATAACGAATATCAACCGGATTACTATAAAAATCACTGCCATCAATGGCGGCATAAAGCTTGGCTGCTTTGCGTTGATTTAACTCTGCCATGGCCTCTAACCCACCTTGTTGTTTTAGCCAGTCAAAGACCAAGCCAGCCAGATACCAACTATAGGTGGCAGGTGTATTAAACATCGATCCATTATCGGCATGGGTTTTATAGTTCAGCATGGTCGGTGTACCCGGCAATACATCACCTAGTAAGTCCTTACGGATAATGACGATACATAAGCCTGCAGGACCGATATTTTTCTGAGCACCGGCGTAAATCATGCCGAATTTAGATACATCAATCGGACGAGACAAAATCGTCGAGGATAAATCGGCTACAAGTGGAATATCACCTACATCCGGGATGTCAGCAAACTCAAGGCCATGAATGGTTTCATTGGGCGTGTAATGCACATAAGCAGCATCGTTTGATAATGACCATTGTTCAGGGTCAGCAATCGTAGTGAAATGGTTTGCCGTAGAGTCTGTAACAATATTCACCTGACAAAATTGTTTAGCTTCCGCTATGGCTTTTGTAGACCAAGCGCCGGTATTGAGATAATCAGCCGTTTTTTTGCCGCGGAGCAAATTCATCGGAATCATAGGGAATTGAAGTGATGCACCGCCTTGTAAAAACAGCACGGCATAATCATCAGAAATACCCATTAATTCACGCAGATCGGCTTCTGCTTTTTCAGCGATTTTTGTATATTCCGGTCCGCGATGGCTCATTTCCATCACCGACATACCGGTCCCATTCCAATCAAGCATTTCCTGCTGTGCTTTTTGCATGACAGCATCAGGCAACATCGCAGGACCAGCACTAAAGTTATACGCTCTCAAATTTATTCTTCTATCGTTTCGTCAGTATCATCAGCATTGTCGATCGCTAAATCGACATCTTCGTCTTCATCTTCGATAACACGTTCAAGACCAACTAGTTTCTCACCATTACTGAGATTAATTAATCTGACACCCTGTGTGTTACGGCCAACCAAAGAAACATCCTTAACCGGAGTTCTCACTAGCGTGCCACCGTTGGTAATCAGCATAATCTGATTCTCATCACATACTTGCACCGCGCCCACAACGTTACCGTTACGCGCCGACGTTTGAATTGAGATAATGCCTTGTCCACCACGACCCTGAACACGGTATTCAGCAAGATTAGTACGTTTACCGTAACCAAACTCTGTCGCTGTTAAGATAGCGCCCTCTTCTTCAGCAATAATCAGAGAAATAATTTTCTCATCTTCCGCTATGCGCATACCGCGGACACCACGCGAAACACGCCCCATGGAGCGAACATCTGTTTCAGCAAAACGGATAACTTTACCGGTATTGCTGAATAACATGACATCAGAATGACCATCGGTAACCGCCACATCAATTAGCTGGTCGCCTTCTTTCAGGTCAACCGCAATAATACCGTTAGCCCGAGGACGGGAGTAATCGACTAATGGCGTTTTCTTGACCGTACCAGAGGCCGTTGCCATAAAGATGAACTTATCGGCTTCAAATTCACGAATCGGCAATACCGCATTAATTTTTTCACCTTCTTCTAATGGCAATAGATTAATGATAGGTTTGCCTCGCGAGGCACGGCTACCCTGAGGTAGTTCATACACTTTTTTCCAGTAGACCTTACCGGCGCTAGAGAAACATAAAAGTGTATCGTGTGTGTTAGCAATAAACAGATGTTCGATAAAGTCTTCATCTTTCATTGCTGTTGCTGCTTTGCCTTTACCACCGCGTTTTTGTGCCTGATAGGTATCAAGCTGCTGTGTTTTGGCATAGCCAGCATGTGACAACGTTACCACCATTTCTTCTTCGGTAATCAAATCTTCCAGTGTTAAATCAAGATGATTTGCCAGAATTTCTGTACGACGTTCATCACCGTATTCTGCATTGA
The DNA here is from genome assembly GCF_030159795.1 of Methylophaga thalassica. Lineage (NCBI taxonomy): Bacteria > Pseudomonadati > Pseudomonadota > Gammaproteobacteria > Thiotrichales > Piscirickettsiaceae > Methylophaga > Methylophaga thalassica. The sequence continues at coordinate 342,379 of NZ_BSND01000004.1, forward strand.
TCGCCACTAACTCTTCACGAATCACCGCCATCAAATTATCTGGGTCGCTCAAAATCGCTAATAATTCAGCAATCACATCCAGAACTTCACGGTACTCTTGCAGAATTTTGTCTTGTTCCAGACCTGTCAGACGATGCAAACGCATATCAAGAATAGCTTGTGCCTGCACCGGAGACAGATAATAAAGATTATCAACTAAGCCAAATTCATCTGCTAAGTCTTCCGGACGAGATGCCGCTGCGCCTGCCGCACCCAGCATTTCCAGAATCATGCCTGATGCCCAGCCCTTAGACACTAAAGCTTCTTTCGCCTCAGCCGGGTTTGGAGAAGCTTTAATCAGTTCGATAACTTCATCAATATTGGCTAAGGCTGTCGCTAAACCTTCTAATACATGAGCACGTTCACGTGCTTTTCTTAGATCATAAATCGAACGACGTGTTACGACCTCTCTACGATGGCGAATAAAGGCATCTAAAATTTCTTTCAGATTTAACGTACGCGGCTGACCATCAACAATCGCCACCATGTTGATACCAAATACCGTTTGCATCTGCGTTTGCTGATACAAATTATTCAGTACAACTTCAGGCACTTCGCCGCGTTTCAGTACAATCACCATACGCATACCGTCTTTATCAGACTCATCACGTAAGGCAGAAATACCCTCTATTTTTTTATCTTTAACAAGCTCAGCAATTTTTTCTAACAAGCGTGCTTTATTGACCTGATACGGCAGTTCTTTAACAACAATACTCTGCTGACCAGTGGCTTCATTCGTTTCGATGTCGGCGCGGGCGCGGATGTGAACACGGCCACGGCCTGTTTGGTAGGCTTCTGCAATACCACGTGCACCATTGATAATGCCAGATGTTGGGAAGTCAGGTCCTGGCACATATTCCATTAATTCATGTGTAGTGACATCAGGATTATCAATAATCGCGATACAGGCATTAAGGATTTCAGTAAGGTTATGTGGCGGAATATTGGTTGCCATACCCACCGCAATACCTGATGATCCATTAACTAATAAAGCAGGGATTTTTGTAGGTAATACCGCAGGTTCAGATTCTGACTCATCATAGTTAGGGACAAAATCTACCGTTTCTTTTTCAAGATCGGCCAACATTTCATGAGCGATTTTAGCCATGCGTACTTCGGTGTAACGCATCGCAGCAGGCGGATCACCATCAACCGAACCAAAGTTACCCTGACCGTCAACCAGCATATAACGCATAGAGAACGGCTGAGCCATACGTACCATCGTGTCATATACGGCAGTATCACCATGAGGGTGATATTTACCAATAACATCACCGACGATACGAGCAGACTTTTTATATGGGCTGTTCCAGCTATTACCCAGTTCTCTCATCGCATACAGAACACGACGATGTACAGGTTTTAAACCATCACGAACATCAGGTAGCGCCCGTCCCACGATAACGCTCATAGCGTAATCGAGGTACGACTGCTTCATCTCGGTTTCGATACCTATCGAATCCAGTTCTAAGGCAATTTCACTCATTTATTGACCGTCCAAATAAAGCATAAGACTACATACCAGCCTGCTCACGAAATTTCATTAAACAGAGGTGTAGCGTAGTCAGTTCTACATACATGGTTTATCAACCAGTCTCAAAAGACGAAACCAGCCGAAAGAATTCCAGATATAACTTCACAAATTTCAGCAACTTGCACAGGCACTACCGGAAACAGACATTTACCCCAAATGCAGGGCCACTGCGTCTAAACCACCAAACCTGTTATCCTACCACTAAAGCCCATATCCTGCACGCTAAACTCAAGATGCTACCTAGCATCTACTTTTGAAAAATATGCGCTTAAATCCTGCTCTAAAGTCGTTAGAAGTTCTTCAGTTCCCTGTTTCCAGCCTGTAACAACATTACTCGGTGTCGCTTGTTCGATATCCACATCAACACGTAAGCCTGTTTGAAACAGTAATTTCTCAGGGTTATCCGCTGCTGTCATGAAAAATTGCATCTCAATAACAGATTGAGGTGAATAAGCCGGCCGTTTTTCACCATAAAAAGCCGTTACTGCAGCGTCCATAGTGAAATCAGCAGGCACAGAGTCATCAGTGACCACTTTGCTGAATTGACCGCTCTTCTGTAACCAGCGTTTAAGAATATTGGTAAACATCACTTCCGGATCCACCAGAAACTGATGGGGATCAACGGCCTTATATTCATTTTCTCCAACACGGAAGATCAGAGTTTTACTTTTAAAATGTGGGACAACACGTACCGGATTAAGTCGCAATACACGATTGCTAGGAAAGTCAGCAGCCACATCAGGCCGTTCAACGTCCAACACATAATAACGTGGTGTCATATCCACTTCTTTCTCACCGCCGCCCCAGCTAAAACAAGAACTAAGCAGCAGAGATGTCGATAAAATAAAAACAGAAAAAAACAGTCGGGAATATAAAGTCAAAATGGTTCCTTTTGTAGTTAATTCGTTTGTCATTAAAAAGCGGACGATTACTGCCGATATAATAGACGCTGATCGCCAATTCGCTCAATGAGATTATTATGCAAAAGCTGAAAGCTAAAATCAGAGACATCCCAGACTTCCCTTCACCAGGCATTGTATTCAAGGATATTACGCCATTGGTACAAGACCCGCTGCTGCTCAAGGAATGTATTGAAGAATTAATCCGTCCGTTTAAGCAAGAATCCATTACCGCGGTGGCGGGAATGGAAGCAAGAGGATTTATTTTTGGTTCTCTGGCGGCCTGGGAGCTAGGTGTTGGCTTTATTCCTCTGCGTAAGCCAGGTAAATTACCTTATGATGTTCAGCGTATCGACTATGCACTTGAGTATGGCACAGCATCATTAGAAGCCCACATCGACGCGATTAGTGCCGGTGACAGAATTTTAGTGATTGACGATGTGCTGGCTACTGGTGGAACGGCTCGGGCAAGCTGCGAATTAATCGAACATCTGGGTGGCGAAGTAGTCGCCTGTGCCTTTGTTATGGAACTTGGTTTTTTACAAGGCCGTAACAATTTAACGTCTTACCCTATACACACGCTAATAAGTTACTAAAATCATGTTGAAATTGATTATTGCCTCGCTGTTGTTTACCAGTTCTGTTTATGCCGAAGAGTTTCAGGCTCCGGTCACAGATACCAATTGGAACGTTATTGAGTCACCACTTGAGTGTTCGCTCATGCAAACCATACCCAGCTTTGGTCAGGCAGGTTTTTATCGTCGTAATGGTCAGGCATTACAACTAAAATTTATCACTGACAGCCTTTCAGCCGAACAAGACACCGTACTGTTAGAAATGTCTGCAGCGCCCTGGCAAAACACAGAGCAATACGACACATTAGCCACCTTGCCGACCATATCCGGTCAACGCGAATTTATTTTTGACGGAGTATTAGCACAACAAGCACTGGCAAAAATGCAGGATGGCCGTTTCCCGATCATCCGTTATCAATCTCAATCTTATAATGGCGATACCACGGTGAAGTTATCCACGGTGAAGTTCAATGATTCCTTACCCGCATTTCAACAGTGTTTAAGCAATCTATATCCAGATAGCTTTGATGAAATCAGAAAACTCACCGTTTATTTTGAATCAGAAAAAGCTAATCTGGACAAAGCCTCTATAAATGCGCTCACACGGGTAGCTGAGTATGTAAAAGTGGATGACAGTGTGAATCAAATCATCATCACCAGTCATACCGACAGCTTTGGTCGTAAACGCTTAAATGTGCCGTTATCAGAAGCACGGGCTAAAACCATTCGTGACTTTTTTGTTAGCAAATATGAAGTTCCAGCAGAGAAAATCGTACTGCGTTCCTTTGTTGATCATGATCCCGCTGCAACGAATAAAACCCCAAAAGGACGAGCCTATAATCGCCGGGCTGAAATTGAATTAGTCAGGTAAAAGTCTTTTCGACAAAGCTAATTAGTGTCACCATTACATACCGTTTATTACTGCTCCATTGAGCTAAAGGAAGAGAATGAATCAAGAAGCAGTCATGGCACTGTCAGTTATTGGAATTATCGCCATCGTATGTCAGTGGCTGGCCTGGTGGATTAAATTACCCGCCATCGTTCTGCTATTAATCGCAGGTATTATTCTTGGTCCGGTAACCGGCTGGTTAGACCCTGAAGGCTTATTTGGTGACTTACTATTCCCTACAGTGTCTCTGGCCGTTGCTGTCATTCTGTTTGAAGGAAGTTTGACACTTAAATTTGAAGAAATACGCGGTTTACAAAAAGTTGTTCGTAATATTTTAACTCTTGGTGTGCTCATCACCTGGTCCGCCATCGCGGTTGCCACACATATTCTGTTGGATTTCCCCTGGGCTCTGGCCATTTTATTTGGTGCCATTATGGTGGTAACCGGTCCTACCGTTATCGTCCCCATGCTGAGAACCGTTCGGCCAAATGCCAAAATTTCGAATGTGTTGCGTTGGGAAGGTATTGTTATTGATCCACTCGGTGCCATTCTTGCCGTTTTGGTGTTCGAAGTGCTTTTATCCATACAACTTCAAGGACATGCAGAAGTTGGTCATACCCTTTATATGTTCGCTAAAACCATTGCTGTGGGTTTGGTAATTGGTGCGACGGCAGGTTATGGTTTTGGTCTGTTACTGCGCCGACATTTATTACCTGAATACTTGCACAATGTGGCGGCTCTGGCACTAGTCTTTGGCACCTTTGCCGTATCGAACGAAATTTCGGAAGAATCGGGTTTGCTTACCGTTACCGTGCTCGGTATCTGGTTGGCCAATATGAAAAACGTGCAAGTTGAAAACATCCTCGACTTTAAAGAAGATCTGAGTATCTTTCTGATTTCCGGCTTATTTATCTTACTTGCTGCACGCCTTAACCTTGACTCATTTACCCAGCTTGGTCTGGGTGCGGTCATCCTGTTCTTATTTATTCAGTTTGTCGTACGTCCAGTGAAAGTGTTTCTCTGCTCGATTGGTTCAGACTTAACATGGCAAGAAAAAGCGATGATCAGTTGGATTGGGCCACGCGGTATTGTTGCCGCAGCGGTGACTGCATTATTTGCTCTTCGTTTACAGGACATTGGTTACGATAAGGCCGACCTGCTAGTACCGTTATCGTTTGCCATTATTATCGGTACCGTTCTTGTACAAGGTGCTACCGCTAAATTTATTGCAAAACGTCTGGGTGTTGCCGAACCTGATGACAGTGGTTTTCTTATTGTTGGTGCTAATTCAGTTGCCCGTGTGGTGGCTCAGGCATTAAACGATAATGGCTTTAGAACCCGTCTCACCGATGGTAGCTGGAGCAATGTCAAAGAAGCCCGTATGAAAGGCATGGATACTTACTATGGTAATGCGGTGTCTGAACATGCTGACCGTCACCTGGATCTTATTGGACTGGGCCAAATACTGGCACTAACGCCACAGAGCGAACTCAATGCACTGGCGTGTATGCGCTATAAATCGGAATTTGGCAGTAACCGCGTTTACTTTTTATCAACTGATAAAGAAAAAGATAAAGAACGCAGCATCGTCAAATCGCGAAAAGCTATCAGTCATGACTCGCATGTGCTCTTCGGCAATGAAATTACCTATGCCAAAATGGCCAGCCTGATTTCAAAAGGCGCCAAAATAAAACAAACCAAGTTGACTGAAAACTTTAGTTTTGCCGATTACTTGCGTGAACATGGTCGCCGCGTCACACCATTGTTTGCATTTAACCCCCGCAAACGTCTGCGCTTTTTTACCGCTGCAGAATCATTGCAACCAGAAATGGGCTGGACCATTGTCGCTCTGGTGCAAGATGAAGGCGATCTGACCCCAGCTGAAATGAGTGGACCTGAAGTCGATGGCAGTCTTGATGAAAATCGTTTGCCTTCATAACAAAAGATTTCATGATCAAAGCCGATATATCAACTAGGAATAAATGGTTGAGGTAGATGCAACACCATGGCTGAAGACAATAACGACATTATCGAAGAGGCGACTGATGAAAGCCCTAGTCCCGAACCGGAGCAAAGGTCAGAGCGCGATAACGATAGTAAAGACAAAGGCGATAGCAAACAGAAGCCAAAATTACTTGGCCTATCGACATCGCTACTGATAAAAATCGGGATTGGTCTGGCAGCTTTATCGCTCATCGGTGGTTTAGCGGCTTTTTTTCTGATGGGTTCAAATGATACTGCTGAGGAAGCCGATCCTATGCTCATTGAAGACGGTGATGCCGTTTCGGAGTCAGATGTTACAGATCCTGTCTCTGCAGATAACGAGGAAGAAACAGCCTTACCTCCCGTTGATATCGATATGGAAAGTGACGAAGAAGAAAGTGTCACACTTCCCACCGTGGTAAAAAAACAAACCGATGAAAATGGCAATATTATCCCATCGGATAACCTGATCGATCCTCTGCCAGATGTCGATAATTCAATGGCGGCCACAGATACAGCGCCCGAGTCAGCTCCGACAGTCAATGATACATCAACGGGAACCGATGCCTCGCCCACTAACAGCTCAGGAACAAATACAGCAAGTACAGATACAACTTCGCCGGACAAATTGCTAAAAGAAGTCATGGCATTACAGCAGCAATTGAATAAACAACAATCGACAAACCAGGAGCTGATTAAACAAATCCAACAATTGTCGAATGAAAATAAACATCTCAAAAATGAAGATCTGACAGCCAGTGACTATGTTGCTCCTGAGACACCCTCATTTACTGATGATAAGCAAGCCGAGTCCAGCGGCGATAAACTTATTCAGTATCAGGAATACCGCTACAGTCAGCAGCATAAACTGGATATCGGACCACAGTGGGGAGAGGTTAAACCTGATCTGGGTAAGAACTGATCTCTTGCCACAAATCCAATAATTGTCGCGTGACTTTTTTGTAATCATTCGCTTGCGTAATAGCTGTAATCATCGCGACCGAGCCGACGCCAGTGGCCTTGAGTTGCTCTGCTCGTTCAAGGGTAATGCCGCCGATAGCCACAACTGGATAGTGACTTTTTAATAAATCGACCCATTGTTGTAAGCGCTCTATGCCCTGAGGAGAAAACGGCATCTGCTTACTGGTAGTTTCATAAATGGGCCCCAAAGCAATATAGCTTGGATTCACGGCAAGAGCTCGAGCAAGCTCCCAATAAGAGTGCGTAGAAATACCCAATCTCAGTCCTGCCTCAGCCAATGTTTTTAAATTGGCATCATGCAGATCTTCCTGCCCCAGGTGCACACCATAGGCACCCAATTCGATCGCTGTTTGCCAATGGTCATTGACAAAAAACCGTACCGATTTATCGTTTAAATAAGCTAGAGCAGATACGATTTGTTGTTTTGTCGACTCATCATCCAAATCTTTTACCCGCAGTTGTATGGTATTAATCCCCTCATCAATAAGCTTTTCCACCCAATCTGCTTTATCTACCACCGGATAAATACCTAATTCCGGGCAATTGGGGAAATTAAAGGTCTGCCCAATCAGTTCAGGCTGATAACAAAGCTTAGGAAAATCCACTAAGGCAATATCTTGCTGACTATGACTGATGACCTGATACGGCCCAGCCTTTGCTGAAAGCCGTATGCCACGACTCACATAAGCCTTGGCAAGCACAACGGCATCACGTATGTCTTGTCCACAGGCAAGCTGTGAGGCCAATGCAGAGGCTAATACACAACCTGTGCCACGAACCTGGCTTACTGTTTTATCGTTATAAAGATAAAAATCCGCTAACTCAGATGAAAAATAATCTATTGCTAAGGCGCTCTCAGCATGTCCTCCTTTAATCAAACACGCTGACACACCTTTTTGACGTAATGATTTCGCCCCGTCTTCCACACTGAGATTCGTTCGTGTCAACGCCGCCAACTCAGGCAGGTTAGGTGTGACTATGGTCACTAAGGGAATAATCTCATCACGGATGAACGCTTTCACCTCATCAGGTACGGTCACACCACCACTGGTACTCGCAAGCACCGGATCTAAAATGACTGGCCCGCTAAAATCCAACAGCATTTCTTTGATGTATTGTGCTGTGATGATATGTGGAATCAGCCCGATCTTTATCGCTTTGATATCAAAATCGTTAATACAGTTTTCATACTGCGCCATCATCTTTGATGGACTCACCAGACCCAACTCTGTCAGCCCTTGTGAACTCTGCTCCGTTAACGCAGTGATTAATGGCAAAGGGTGACAACCGTGATTCTGCACCGTCATGATATCAGCGCTAATGCCAGCACAACCTTGCGGATCCAACCCTCCGATTAAAAGCACGGCAGGCTTTTGAACAGGATTATCCATGTTGTTGCCAGATTGGCTGATCTAAGGTCGGTGTACTGGGTTTGGCGTTATCACGTTTAGGCATCACCCCTGCTTCATAGGCCAAACGCCCCGCATTAATGGCATCCGCAAAAGCATAAGCCATTTTCTCTGGCTCCAGTGCTTCGGCAATTGCGGTATTGAGTAAAATTCCGTCATAACCTAACTCCAGTGCCTGAACAGCATCAGAGGGTTTGCCTATCCCCGCATCAACCAATAATGTGATGTCTGGCAAACGTTCACGAAGTGTCTTTAAGGCATAAGGGTTGAGCAATCCCTGCCCGCTACCAATAGGTGCTCCCCACGGCATCAAAACTTCACAGCCTAGATCCACCAGCTTCTGACATAACACCAGATCATCTGTGCAATAAGGAAACACTTTAAAGCCATCTTCAATCAATATTTTAGTGGCTTCAACCAAGGCAAACGGATCGGGTTGTAAGTTGTAACTGTCTCCCAATACTTCTAGTTTGACCCAGTCGGTATCAAATAACTCTCTGGCCATATATGCGGTGTTAACGGCTTCTTTTACACTGTAGCAACCTGCAGTATTCGGTAATAGGTGGCAGTTTAGCGACTCTATCATTTGCCAGAACTGGCCACCGCTTTGTTTATCTGCGGATGTTTGTCGTCGCAATGACACGGTAATCACTTCCGCCTTTGACGCTCTGATGGCGTCCACCATCACTTTCGGCGAAGGATAGAGTGCAGTCCCAATAAAGAGTCGACTACTCAGCGTTTGCCCATACACTTGCCAATTGGATGCTTTCATCTCAACCTCCACTAATCGGAGACACGATATCGATGCGATCTCCCGCTTGAATGACCACATCTTGCCAGCGTGATTTCGCTACCATTTCATCATTAATGACAATGACAAAGCGGCCACTAAAACCCTGCTTAGCTACAAATTCTGATACGGTCTGCTCGTGATTAATATCTAGCGGTTCCCCATTCAACTGAACCTGTAACATAAGGTTAGATGTCATATAACGCTCCAAACTTTATCTGTTCTTTATTCCCAGCCAGCACCTGACATAAATCATCAACGACAGCAGGTGCAAACAAATAACCATGCCGATAAAAACCATTAATGATGTAGCCCCAGTCAGTACGTTTTATGGTTGGCAGATTATCGGGAAGACCGGGTCGACAATGTGCCGCCATTTCCAGAATACGTGCTTCGGCAAAGCCTTTATGCAGGCTATACAAGGCCGACATTAACTCCAGGCCACTTCGGACAGTAAGCTGAGAACGATCATCACTTTCGATCACCGTCGCACCCAGTACATATTCATTATTTGGTCGTGGCGCCAGATAAAAAGGGTAACGTGGATGCATCAGCCGAATGGCATGTTTAAAATCGACCTCAGGTGCCTGTACTCTTATCACTTCACCACGCACACTGCGTAATTCAGCTAAGTTCGCTCTCCCGCCATTACCACGGCAATCCAGTACCGCATCAAACTCATCTGCTGAGCGCTTTAAATAAGCTTGTGTCAAACGTTCGATTTCAATGTGATTTAATTCACCAATATCAGCGGTTTTCACCCACTCAGCATGCGTTTCAATAAACGTTGTCAGCTGTTTATATAGCTGACGATTATCAATACAGGACTCTTGCTCAAACAACAGGGCTTGCTCAAAACGCTCAGCAAGCTCTGGCTCACGTTCGGCCAGCGAGGTTTTATCAAGACGCTGAAAATCTCCTGCTTCCAGCACATGATTCGCTCGCTGCTCAAAACGCCCCATTTCAGCTTTATCGCCCTGATGAGCGACCACCAACGTGCCATGATTCTGATAAAAAACCGGCTCGTCTAATTCACTCAACCACTGCGGCCAAAGCGCATACGAACGAAGCCCGATTGTTTTCACCAAAGGCTCTGATGTCACCGCTTCGGTTGCCGGTGCGACCATAGATGCTGCAATGAAACCAGCACTGTCTGTGCCGGTTTTATCGTCTTTAGATAACAAGCTTACTCGATAGCCTGCCTGAATCAGACGCCAAGCTGTCAGGCGTCCGATCAGGCCACTACCGATGATGAGATAATGGCTCATCAAACTTGGCGATAAATTTTGCTACCACCTTCCTTGAATTCCTGAGATTTCTCAGCAAAGGCGGCTTTCACATCATGCGAAATCTTCATTGAGCAGAACTTAGGTCCACACATTGAACAGAAATGCGCTACTTTCGCTTTTGGTTGCGGCAACGTTTCATCGTGGTATTCACGGGCGGTGTCAGGGTCCAAACCAAGATTAAACTGATCTTCCCAGCGGAATTCAAAACGGGCTTTAGAAATCGCATCATCTCGAATTTGTGCACCCGGATGACCTTTACCTAAGTCCGCTGCATGAGCAGCAATTTTGTAGGTAATGATGCCGGTTTTCACATCATCTTTATTCGGCAAACCCAAATGTTCTTTGGGTGTGACATAACAGAGCATTGCGGTGCCAAACCAACCAATCATCGCCGCACCAATACCGGAAGTAATGTGGTCATAACCAGGCGCGATATCCGTCACCAATGGACCTAAGGTGTAGAACGGCGCTTCATGACACCATTCCAACTGCAGATCCATATTTTCTTTGATCTTGTGCATCGGCACATGACCCGGACCTTCGATCATGACTTGCACATCATGTTTCCAGGCAATGGTCGTCAACTCACCTAAGGTTTTTAATTCAGCAAGTTGGGCTTCATCATTGGCATCCGCCTGCGAGCCTGGACGTAAACCATCACCCAGTGAGAATGACACGTCATAAGCTTTCATGATTTCGCAGATATCTTCGAAATGCGTATACAGGAAACTTTCTTCATGATGCGCCAAACACCATGCCGCCATAATCGAACCACCACGCGAAACAATACCCGTTGTACGGTTTACCGTCAGTGGAATATGCGCCAATCGTACACCGGCATGAATCGTGAAATAATCCACTCCCTGCTCAGCTTGTTCAATCAAGGTATCTCTGAACACTTCCCAAGTCAGATCTTCAGCAACACCATTCACCTTTTCCAGTGCCTGATAAATCGGCACCGTGCCTACTGGTACAGGTGAGTTACGGATGATCCATTCTCGGGTCTGATGAATATGTTTACCGGTAGATAAATCCATAATGGTGTCACCGCCCCAGCGGGTACTCCATACCATTTTTTCGACTTCTTCTTCAATCGACGAAGTGGTCGCAGAGTTACCAATATTGGCATTAATTTTTACCAGAAAATTACGGCCAATGATCATCGGCTCGGTTTCTGGATGATTGATATTGGCAGGAATAATGGCACGACCTTCAGCCACTTCTTTTCGTACAAACTCGGCTGTAATGTAGTGATCCATATTCTCAGGCAGCTCACCACGCTGTGCTAAGGCTTCGCGCCCCATACTTTCACGAATAGCAATGTATTCCATTTCTGGGGTAATGATGCCCTGACGTGCGTAATGCATTTGGCTGACATTCTTGCCCGCTTTTGCTTTACGAGGTAAACGACGGTGATTAAACAGTGGAATATCAAAATCCTGAGCATCTTGCTCACGGGTATATTCTGAACTGAACTGTGCTAACTGTTCAGTGTCATCCCGCTCATCGATCCAGTTTTGACGTATTAATGGCAGCCCTTTTTCAATATCAATGGTCGCTTTTGGATCGGTGTATAGACCCGAAGTGTCATACACAACAACAGGTTCGTTAGGAATAGCAGGCAAATCAGGATTGGCGTTGGGTGTATCGGTTAAATGAATCTGACGGAATGGCACCAGTAAATCGTCGCGGCTGCCTTTGATGTAGAACTTCTCACTCCCCGCCAAAGGCTCAGTCGTAATGCCGCTACGGTCTTTAATGTTAATAACTTTATTGGATTGTGTAGACACGTCTCTTCCCCTAAATGAAAACCACGACGGGGAAGATGAGATCGTTGCGCGAAAGCGAACAAGAAGACAGACACCAAACGAAAATGGATCTCGAGTGTAAAACAGGTGTCCTGCTTGTTTCCTACGGAGGTTCTAGCCTCTTCAGGTTCAACGGGTTTCATCTCAGCCTTTCCGGATTATTCCGGGCGGGCACCCCGACAAGTGATTCGCATGGTAAATCAAAAAGGATTTTTTGCACAAGCCTCATCTGGCACAATAGTCGCCAACTTTGACTTAAATCCTTAGGCAGCCGCACGCTCATGGCAAATAAAAATGACGATACCGATGAGGACGAATTTGCATTATTTCGCCAAGAAATGCGCGATGCTACCCGTATCCGCCAAAACCGTCTGATTCATAACAAACCCAAACCTGTTGCAAAAGCTATCCGGCAAAAAATTATTGATGATGAATATCAGGGTGAACCATTCTCTGATATGTTTTCTCCAGAAACCGTAGGCAATGAGGAATACCTCGAATACCGTGGCCCCGGTATTCAGCACAAACTATTCGGCAAGCTGCGTAATGGCAAGGTGCATATTGAAGCAGAATTAGACTTACACGGTATGACCATTGCCAAAGCCGAACCGACACTGTCCGAGTTTTTAGAGTTCTGCCAGCAGCAACAAATTCGTTGCGTGCGTATCATCCATGGTAAAGGCTGGGGCTCGCGTGATAACAAGCCTGTACTAAAGAGCAAACTCAATCACTGGTTAAGACAAAGTCAGAGCGTGCTCGCATTTTGCAGTGCGACGGTAGATGATGGCGGCACAGGTGCGTTATACGTGCTCCTTAAAAGATTATTTCATGAATAATGGCTGTTTTTATCGTTTAGGTTAGAGTTAATGAATCCAATACTGGTTAGTGTGTCCTTGCTGGTTTGCAGCAATATTTTTATGACGTTTGCCTGGTACGCTCACCTAAAAGAACTCAACAATAAACCCTGGATTATTGCCGCATTGATAAGCTGGGGAATCGCATTATTCGAATACTTATTACAAGTACCCGCCAACCGCATTGGCTTTACCATACTCAATGTGGGCCAGTTAAAAATTCTTCAGGAAGTCATCACCTTAATGGTGTTTATTCCCTTTTCCGTGTTCTACCTGAAAGACCCCCTTAAACTCGACTATCTATGGGCTGGCCTGTGTTTAGTTGGTGCGGTTTATTTTGTGTTTCGAAGTAAACTTACCTAAGTTACCGTGGCAAAAAACGGTTAAAACATATCAAGCACTCAGTCTAAATCTGTCTGGCAGCTTTAGTGCATCGTGCACGTCACGGTTGCTTAGCAACGGTGGTTTTTTGCATTTTATCTGCGGTGACCACAAAGCATGCTTGTTTGTTTTCAGCAAGATGCCGACACAAGGTTGTCGCTTCAGATTTTGCTGCGAAATTACCCAGCTGGAGGCGATAAAAATCCGGTTTTTCTGTATTTTCGACAGGTTCAGTAATCGTTGTCTCATATTTCTGAACGATAGCGGCTGATTTTTTTGTTAGCTGCGTTAATGCGATATCTACCTGCTGTCTTGACCTAAACGCCCCGACTTGTACACGGTAGACAGTAGTCATCACTGACTTTGGTTTTGTCTCTGGTTTTGTTTGTGTAGGCTTGGCAGGTTCATCAAGCTTTTCTGATAGCGGTTTTTCTCTTGTTTCTAACAACGAAGTGTCGACTGAAGATTGTTCTGCAAGAAGCTGATTTTCTTTATTTTTTACATTCACCTCATTCACTAAATCCGGCAAACCAGGTGGTTTATCCGTTATCAAATGGTTGTCGCGATTAGTCAGCATTAAGGCATTGGCTTTTTCAATCTGACTGCGGCTTAACTCGGTTTTCAGTTGTGCCTGCTTCACAATCGCCTGAGGCTGATTTTGTTCACTGGCCAGACTAAACCAGGAATAGGCAGCGACTTTATCCTGTTTAACGCCTTCACCATTCAGTAACATTTCACCCAGTTGATATTGAGCCTGAGGGTCCCCTTGTTTGGCTGCCTTTTCAAACCAATGAAAAGCCTTTTCTTTTTGATGATTAATGGCTGTTTTTGCCATTTGTTTGTCTCTGAATGCCTTAGTTAAGGTATCAGCATTCATCAATTCTTCTGCACTTAATCTGTCTCTTATGGCCATGCGGTCAATCATGGCTTGTTTGTGCTGTTTTTCGCTAGCTAACGTTAACCATGAATAGGCAGCGACTTTATCTTGTTTTACGCCCTGACCGTTTAATAACAAAATAGCTAACATCCACTGTGCTTCAGCGACATTGTTTTCTGCAGCTTGATGCCATGCCTGATAGGCGGTCTGAAAATCACCTTGTTTGTAGGCAGCAATGCCATCCTGAACGTCATCGGCAAACACATCTACAGTGAACAGAGTAAAGAAAAACAGTAAAGCGAGAATCGACAGCCATTGTATATGCAGAGATATTTTCATTATTGTGCGAACCTTTTCAACGCGCTGATGATCATCGATAGCGTAAATACTTTTTCACAAACAGAGAAGACGTTATCATTTTAAAAACACTTTTTGATATAAAAACTTATGACACCTGAACAGCTTCAGCAATATCTTTATCAACACATTCCTTTATCGGCGGCCATGGAGGTCTCTGTTGATCATGTCAGCCATGATAAAGTCGTGCTAAGAGCCCCTCTAACACCGAATATTAATTATCATGAAACCGTGTTTGGCGGCAGCGCATCAACATTGGCGATTCTGTCTGCCTGGTCATTATTAAATACTCGGTTACATCAGGCTGCTATCGAGTCTACGCTCGTCATACAACGTAATACGATGGAGTATGAAAAACCAATTAGCGGTGAATTTACCGCCACAGCGCAACTTGAATCAACACAAGACTGGGCTAAATTTCTACGCCATTTTTCACGTATGGGTAAAGCACGGACAACGGTTATCTCCATTTTGCATTACGAACAGCAACGCGCAGGATTCTTTCGCGGTGAATTTGTTGCCTTGACCAAATAATCCATTTTCAACCATCAGCAGATAGATACAGTACAATCGTCGTCTTTTTATTCATCCAGCGACGTATAAAACAGAAATTATCATGGCTGACGCAAGATCTATTGGCATATTCGACTCTGGTATTGGTGGCTTACCGATCGCTAAACAAGTCCGCTCTTTTATGCCAAATGAGAACCTTATCTACCTTGCGGATACCTTACATGCCCCCTATGGCGAGAAAACAGAAGCATATATTCTGGAGCGTTCGCTCAAAATTACTGACTATCTATTACAACGTAAGGTAAAAGCCATTGTTGTCGCCTGTAATACTGCCACTCTTGTCAGTATCAAAGCCTTACGTGAACGCTACCCTATTCCTTTTATTGGCGTAGAACCAGGCTTAAGACCGGCGGCTTTAAATACAAAAACTGGCGTGATCGGTGTACTAGCCACAGCAAAAACCCTGACCAGTCAATCGTTTCATGATCTTGCTCAACGCGTTGCCATGGGCGCAACCGTCGAAATTCAGCCTTGCCCAGACTTAGTGTTATTAGTAGAGGCCTTAAAGCTAAGTTATGAAGAAGCTTCCGCTACAGTACATGCGTATGTACAGCCGTTACTGGATAAAGGCGCCGATACCATTATTCTCGGTTGTACACATTTCACTCACCTCAAAACGGTGATCCAAAAAGTGGTTGGAGAAACCGTCAATGTCATCAGTACGGAAGAAGCCGTCGCCCGAGAAGTCAACAGACGACTTCAGCAAGAGAATTTACTCTCTGCTCAGCAGACACCTGGCTCGACCTTATTGTTAACTAACAGTGAACGAAGCAGATTCGAGCAGCAAGTTGAGACTCTTTGGGGCGAAGCCGCTATTGATACTTTCTGAACCTTTGGCCTTAAAGCTCTGGCAACGTTAGATCCGTAAAAACGGTTTCAGCTTTCGTTGTCATAAAGACCTGGGCATCATATTGCTGGACAAAACAAGCATTTAAGGTGACATCTTCATAAAGCCAATAGATAAACCCACCCTGTTCAACGCGCCGACGCCAGTTATAACGGCATTGCACCCAGCCATCAGCTAATTGAGAAATCAGCCTGGGCTCTGATTGAGCTGTTTTATATTCCAGTGTTTTGTTAGGCAAGGAAATACGGAAGCGGTCAATCATAAAATCCACTTGTTCATGGACAAGGTACTGAATCCGTTTCCCTTCAATATCATCACCGTGCTGATCAAGCAGAACTTGATTATCTAGCACCCACTCCGCAGGGGGAATATCGACCCGATATCGGTCAGGTAAATTCATACGCAACTGTTGATGCTGCTCACTTTGCTGACTTTTATCCCACTGCTTCACAATGGTTTGAACGATTAACATGGGCATTTTAAGTATTTTTGGACAAATCCATCTCCGTTAGATGCCCTTTTTGACCATGCGGTTCAGAACGCAAATACTGAGCAGGAGCTTCAACCATACCGTCCAGCTCAACTGCAGCCTGCCAGGCCCAGTGAGGGTTATATAAAATGCCTCTCGCCATAGCGATGGCATCCGCTCGTTCATCAGCCAATATTTGTTCAGCTTGATGTGGTTCAGTAATCAAGCCCACAGCAATCACTGGCATCGATATATATGGCTTAATCGCTTCAGCCAGTGGCACCTGATAACCTGCTTCGACGGGTATTTCTTGCTGTGGTGATAAACCTCCACTACTCACATGCAAGTAATGACAATTGAGCTTGTCCAGTTCAATAGCCAGTGTCGTGCTCTGCTCAACATCCCAACCACCAGGAACCCAGTCGGTCGCTGAGATTCTAACACCGACAACTATGTTCTCGGGAACACAGGCGCGTACAGCGCTAAAGACATCCAGAGTCAGACGCATTCTGTTTTCCAGACTGCCACCAAACTCATCCTGCCGTTGATTGCTCAATGGCGATAAAAACTCATGTAATAAATAACCATGAGCAGCATGAACTTCAATGACCTCAAATCCCAAATCTGCAGCACGTTTTGCAGCCTCAACAAACTGTTGCACAATGGCGGCAATATCATCCTGACTGGCAGCGAGAGGAACAGTTCCATCTTCATGAAAAGGCAATGCCGACGGAGCAATGACTTGCCAACCGTTCTTATCCTCAGGCGATATCGGTGCCCCGCCATGCCATGGTTTTTGTGTGGAAGCTTTCCTGCCAGCATGGGCCAGTTGGATACCCATAGGAATATTTGAATATTTTCTAATGGCAGTAAGCGTCTTCGCTAAGGCAGACGCTGTAGTGTCATCCCATAAACCTAAATCACCGTAGGTTATTCGACCCTCAGCGCAAACGGCTGCGGCTTCAAGGATAAGCAATCCGGCACCAGATAAAGCCAATTGCCCTAAGTGGATAGTATGCCAATCCTGGGCTTGTCCATCCTCGGCTGAATACTGACACATCGGTGCGATGATCAATCGATTCTTCAATTTCAATGGTCCGATGTCGATCGGCGAAAATAACACACTCACTCCACGTTCCCCATAAATTTATTACAACACGCCAAAAACTAAGGTTGTTCTTGTACGGATGTATCATGCAAACTTCTTGGCCAGGCGGTTATCAGCGCTTTTAATAAAGTCGCCAGCGGAATGGCAAAGAACACGCCCCATACTCCCCATATTCCACCAAAAAACAGTACGGCAAGAATGATAGAAACAGGATGCAAATTGACGGCTTCAGAAAATAAAATCGGCACCAACACATTGCCATCAAGCGCCTGGATAATGCCATAAGCAATCAGGATATAGGCAAACTGTTCTGTGAGGCCAAACTGAAAACCTGCTACCGCGGCAACAGGTAGTGTGGCCACAGCGGCGCCAATAAATGGAATTAACACTGAGAAGCCAACTAAAACGGCTAACAGTGCAGTGTATTGCAAGCCAAAGAATGTGAAAGTAGCGTAGCTGACACCACCAACGATGATAATTTCAACCACTTTGCCACGCACATAATTGGCAATCTGATCGTCCATCTCATTCCAGATACGGTTCATCAAACCTCGTTTTTCCGGCATGAACGACAGCACAAAACTCACTAGTTTTTCCCGATCTTTCAGCATAAAAAAGACAAGAATGGGCACTAACACTAGATAAATAATTAAGCCAATCACATTTCCCAGTGAGGCAATAGACAAAGAAACAGCCCGTTGACCATAGACTGTGAATTGTTTTGCGGTGCTGGAAATCCAGCTTTGTATCTCATCAGGTTTGATTAAGTTCGGGTAATGGGTATGCAGGTTCATCAACCAGTCTTCACCATTTGACAGCATTTTTGGTGTTTCCTGGACCAAATTAACCAGCTGATTCCATAATAATGGCATTAATAAAAAGCCCATGGCTAACATCAAGCTGACAAATCCAAGAAAGACAATGGCCACCGCTACCATATTGGGCACGCGGCGTCGGGTCAGCATATTCACTACACCTTGTAATAAAAACGCGATGACCAGTGCAGTAAAAAACGGCGCCAGCATTCCGCCCAGCCAGATTACAACGGCAAAACCGAGTACTAATACAATCAGCAGTATGACGGCTTCTTCATCAGAGAAATAACGTTCTGTCCATTTGCGTAGAATTGATCGCAGTGTCATTAGCCTGTTTATCCTCAGCTATAATTGATTGGCAACGCTGATATTCTGTCACATCCCATCTGTCTATGCTGATAAGAAATTACCAATAACAGTGTGAATGCTTTTATCGTAAACGAAGGAGTCGGAATGAAAAGCTTAGGGAACAATATCTGGTATGTTGATGGAGATAGTGTGCCTTTTTATAGCCTTCCATACAGCACACGTATGGTGATCGTTCGCTTAAGTGATAATACCTTATGGATTCACAGCCCAATCAAACTCACACCGGAGTTAGCGACGCAAATCGACGCTCTCGGTGAAGTACATTTTTTAATTGCACCCAATAAGTTACACCATCTGTTTCTGAAAGACTGGCAACAACATTACCCTTCAGCAGCCATTTTTGGTACAGAACAAGTCGCTGAAAAACGATCAGATATCGAATTTAACGGTATCCTCAGTTCTGATTTCATACCGCCCTGGCAAGACAACATACAACAGCGCCTATTTACTGGCTCAAAAGCGATGCAGGAATGTGTGTTTTTTCATCGTGAGAGTAGAACACTGATCGTCACTGATTTGATTGAAAACTTCCCGGCAGATGCCTTCCCACCCTTCAAACGTTTTCTGGCAAAAATAAGTGGCATACTTGCCCCAAACGGCAAAATGCCTATCGACTGGCGCCTCAGTTTTAACAAAGATACTGCCAGAGAACACATACAACACATTATTGGTTGGCAACCTGAAAAAATTGTAATGGCACATGGTTTAATTATTGATGACCAGGCCGTGTCCTTTTTAGAAAAGGCATTTAGCTGGGTAAAACTGCCACGCCGTACAGAGTGAGCAAGATGTTTTTTAGCGGTGCTTTAGCTATTTTTTTGCTGACCTCCGTCCTGCTCGCAATGACACCAGGCCCGGACAATCTATACGTACTCACACAATCTGCACTTTATGGCAGCAAAACGGGGGTGATTATTACCTTGGGATTATGTAGCGGTCTGATTGTCCATATCTTGGCAGTGGTCATAGGCATAGCAACATTATTAACGACCAGCCCCGCTGCCTTTTTATTGCTAAAAGTCATCGGCGCCAGTTATTTACTCTATTTAGCTTGGCGCGCATTTAAAGCCGCTCCTATATCAACTTTAAAAGATGGAGTGTCGTTGCATAATTCAATAGCCTTATTAAGAACCGGCTTTTTGATGAATGTCAGCAACCCCAAAGTAGCGATATTTTTTCTGGCTTTTTTACCGCAATTTGTTGAAGCCGATAAAGGCTATGTGTCAGTACAGATTTTATGTTTAGGACTTATTTTTATGGCAAGTGCGCTGTTAGTATTTTTTGTAATAGCAATGAGCGCAGCTAAGTTGGGGAAATGGTTATTACGGTCAGCCTATGCACAAAATATTCTCCATACCTTCACCGCCGTCATATTTATACTTCTGGCCAGCCGACTATTATTTATTCAACCATAGCTATCAATATGATTACCCAGTTTGCTGCGAGTATCTTCGTCGGCAATCGATATAGGCTCTGCTGGCACAACCTCTGCCACCTGGGTTTTCTGTTCTGCTTTCTCTTGCTGCCGTTTTAACGCTTCCAATTGCTGTATCTGTGCCTGCAGTAATTCGATCTGTTTTTGAATGGCTTCAGCTTGTTTTAGCGAATCTTCGCTGGGCTCCTGCCCTAGTTCTTTGAGCTTATTAAATAAATCGACCATTTTTTTCTTTAATGCAGCAATACGTGAATCAAGCGATGTGCCACTAGGCGCTTGTTGTTTTGTTGTACCGCTGCTGCGAACTGATGAGAGATCGACATTCATAATAGATATCCAAACAAGTAAGTAAGAAAGTCCTTTTCTATACACATCGTCATAGAGCCGCTTTTCTTTAATGGTTATTAGCGTCGGTTTTTTCTACTACACTATTTTTATTACAAAATCAGGACTTCATAACTTAATTTTTTTACTCTATATTGATAGCTGTCACACCTTAAATAGTTTAATAAAGACGCATATCGACCACGCAAGAATACCTTTTCCGCTGAATGTCGTGCCTTATCGAATCACCGATGATTTCATATTGATAATCAATATGTTGATATGGTTATTCTCTATTTTAGTGTTACATCAATTAAGACGATTAGATGTGCGTATCGTTATTTAGCATAGTTGCTAACCCTACCTGCGTATGCGCAAGCAATCATATTGTTTGCCACAGAGACGAATACGTTTATCAAATTAACAATTAATCATCAGCGATTAAGGGATAGAAAAATGAGTGGAAATGAATCACGTCTGCAAGCGATTTCAAACATCATAAACCGCCAGAAAACAGTCGTTCACAAACCTGAACCTCTAGATAAAATCTGGGCGACGGATGTTTTCAATCTGGCCAAAATGGAAGAAGCATTAAACAAGTCAGCCTTCAAGGCGGTTAAGCAAACTGTTCAAACAGGTGCGCCATTAGATCCCGCCGTTGCAGATGTTGTGGCTGCAGCGATGAAAAACTGGGCCTTATCAAAAGGCGTGAAGTTCTTCTCACATATTTTCTACCCCATGACCAATATCACCGCGGAAAAACACGATGGTTTTATTGTGACCAATGCTGAAGGCAATGCCATCACAGAATTCTCAGGCAGCTTATTGATTAAAGGCGAACCAGATGGCTCGTCTTTCCCTAACGGCAGTTTACGAATGACTAATGCCGCGCGTGGATATACCGCTTGGGACCCTACTAGTCCGGCTTTCATTATGCATACTGAAAATGGCTCAACACTGATGATCCCGAGTGTTTTCATGTCATGGACTGGTGAAGCACTTGATAAGAAAATCCCTTTACTGCGATCAATTTCAGCCATGGATCGTGCAGCCAAGAAAGTCCTGACCTTAATGGGCGAGACAGATATTGCCCCACTTAATTCGAGCTGTGGTGCTGAGCAAGAATACTTTTTGGTAGACAGTAATTTTGCACTGGCTCGTCCTGATTTATTGTTAGCGGGCCGTACATTATTTGGAGCAGCTCCAGCAAAAGGTCAGCAGTTTGATGATCATTATTTCGGTGCTATTCCTGAACGTGTTCAGGTCTTTATGCAGGACTTTGAAGATCAGCTTTATCGTTTAGGTATTCCTGCGAAAACACATCACAATGAAGTAGCTCCAGGCCAATTTGAAATTGCACCTTATTTCGAGTCAGCCAACATCGCTGCTGATCATCAGCAATTAATGATGACCTTGATGAAAGCTACGGCAAAAAAACATGGCTTTATGTGTTTGCTGCATGAAAAACCTTTTGCCGGTGTCAATGGTTCTGGAAAACATGTTAACTGGTCTGTTGGCAATGCCACACAAGGAAACTTGTTGGACCCAGGTAAAACACCTCATGATAATCTGAATTTCTTATTATTCTGTGGCGCCGTTATTCGTGGTGTGCATCAATATGGTCCCTTGCTTCGTGCCGTAATTGCATCTGCATCTAATGATCACCGCCTGGGAGCTAATGAAGCGCCTCCAGCCATTTTATCTGTGTATCTTGGCGACCAATTAGAAAAAGTATTTCAAGATATTAAAGCAGGCAATATTGCGACCTCGAAAAAAGGTGGCGAAATGGATCTGGGTCTATCACAAATTCTAAAATTTGAACGTGATCCAGGTGACCGTAATCGTACTTCACCTTTTGCTTTCACAGGTAATCGCTTCGAATTCCGCGCTGTAGGTTCGTCACAATCCGTTTCCGGGCCATTAGTTGCAATGAACACCATGTTGGCTGATTCCCTTGAATGGATTGCTGATAAGCTTAAAACGGAATTAGACAGTGGCAAAGACCAAACTAATGCTGTCCTTGCTGTATTAAAACAGTTAATGGAACAACACGGTAACGTCGTTTTTGGCGGCAATGGTTATTCAGAAGAATGGCATAAAGCTGCTGTGGAAGAACGTGGTTTGAAAAACCTGCCTACTTCTGCTGACGCTCTTCCGTATCTTCGTGATGACGCCATTCGTGAATTATTTGCTCGTACCGGCGTGTTCACACCTGTTGAACTGGAAAGCCGCTTTGAGGTCTATGCCGAGCAATATATTCTTTCTATTGAGGTGGAAGCCAAGCTTGTCATTGAGATGGCAAAAACGTTGATTTACCCATCTGCCTCACAATATCTAGCAGAACTATCTGTCACGCACACCAGCATGGCGGATCTAGGTATTGAGATGAATAATGCCGTTGTCAGTACTATCGCTCAAGAAACTAATGCAATGTTAACCACCGTAGCTGATCTTCAAGCTGCGATAGAAAAACATGACTTTGACTCCATTGAAGCGCATATGAAGTTCTGTGCGAACGATATTCGCAGCCTGATGGATAAGGTACGCAGTCATGTTGATATGCTGGAAGGTGAGGTTGCCGATGATTTATGGCCATTGCCTAAATATCGTGAGATGTTATTTATAAAATAAGCCGTTTTGACGACGATAAAAAGGCCGCTATCAGCGGCCTTTTTTCTTACTGATATTGGGGAGAAATAGCTTTGCCACATTGTATTATTGAACATTCCGCATCGACTGCCGACATCACCAATGATGCCGCTTTAGTGTCGACTGTGCATCAAGCAGCTGTCGACGCTTTACTGTTTGAGCCAGCTCATATCAAAACACGCAGTATTGCTTACCCAACATTTCAACTGGGTGATCATCATAGCCACTTTATACATGTCACCGTCAGGCTTCATCGGGGACGAACAGAAGAACAGAAAAAACGCTTAACGAATCTGATTGTAGAACGTCTCTGTACTACCTTGCCTTTGGCCGATATCACCATTACCGCAGAAACTGTTGAGATTGATACTCCAACCTATGCAAAAGCAACATTGGTATAAATATCAATATCACTGCTTAAGTTACGTTTAAGTAATCCATAGAACAATAACGCTGTCGTCCTATTAACAATAGGTCACTCATCGAAATAGAGGCTTCAACTCTAATAGATTTAAAACAGTGAGGCAGCAGTGAAAACAGAACATCATGAGATTGTAAGCAAGGTACCGGAAGTCACCCTAATATTTTGGATAATCAAGATATTTGCTACCACCGTGGGTGAAACAGCTGGCGATTTAGTTTCAATGGCAATGAATATTGGCTATCTCATCAGTAGCATCATTTTTGCTGTTATTTTTCTTACTGTAGTGTCGTTCCAAATCAATGCCCGAACATTTAACGTGTTCATCTACTGGTCCACTATTATTGCAACCACTACACTGGGTACAACGATTGCTGACTTTACTGATCGCTCACTAGGGATTGGTTATGCCGGTGGTTCTACACTGTTGTTAGTATTATTGATGTTATCGTTATTTATCTGGCGCAACAGTCTAGGCTCAGTTTCCATTCAACAGATACGTTCGCCCAAAGCCGAAATGTTTTATTGGATTACCATTTTATTTTCACAAACATTAGGAACCGCTTTGGGTGATTGGGTTGCAGATACTGAAGGACTGGGTTACGCAACTAGCGCGTTGTTATTTAGCGCAGTGCTTATCAGCATTGCCATTGTCTATTTCACTACCGCTGTTTCACACACTGTTTTGTTCTGGGCGGCATTTATTTTCACCCGACCATTAGGTGCGGTAGTAGGTGACTTCCTTGATAAACCCGTGGCTGAAGGTGGTCTGGCACTGAGTCATTTGGGCATAACCAGCTTATTGCTGACGCTCATGTTAATTCTGATATTCAGTTTTAAACAGCGGGCGGCAAGACTATCGCATTGACTCTTCGGCGATGTATCCCCCCTGTTTGAAAACGGATAGACTTCATTGATAAATATATTTTGGCTGGATGTCTGGCATGGATATTAATCTTAGGCTAAGAAACGACAGTCATGTATCATTATTTAATAAGTATTCCCTACTCTTAACAAGATCATTTCAGGTAAACAGTAAGCGTGTCATATGAATCAACAACCCAATAACCCATTACATGGCATTACGCTTGAAACGATTGTTACTGAACTGGTCGAACATTTCGGCTGGGATGGCTTTGCTCAGCGTATCAACTTGAACTGTTTCAAGAACGATCCTTCCGTTAAATCCTCGTTGAAATTTCTGCGCAGAACAGACTGGGCCAGAAAAAAAGTCGAGCAACTTTACATCAGTACATTCAGCCGCTAGCACGATGCCACATTGGATATATTTAGCTATCGCTATCGTTGCTGAGGTCATTGCAACCTCAGCCCTGAAAGCAAGCCATGAATTTACCCGACTTGTTCCCACGATAATTGTCGTTACCGGCTATCTGACCGC
This sequence comes from Methylophaga thalassica, assembly GCF_030159795.1. Lineage (NCBI taxonomy): Bacteria > Pseudomonadati > Pseudomonadota > Gammaproteobacteria > Thiotrichales > Piscirickettsiaceae > Methylophaga > Methylophaga thalassica. Next base: position 367,453 of record NZ_BSND01000004.1, read on the forward strand.
CTTTTACTTTCTTACTCTTTCCCTGCGAGTCATTCCTGTTGGTATTGCCTATGCCATCTGGGCCGGGCTTGGAATTGTGCTTATCGCCATCATCTCCTGGATACTTTACGGGCAAAAACTCGATTTGCCTGCCCTGCTTGGCATGGGCTTAATTATCTCAGGCGTGCTGGTAATCAACCTATTTTCCAAAACAGGTGGACATTAACCACACTCTTTATTTATTAGATAAACATACCACCTGAAGCTTCAATTCGCTGACCGTTAACCCATGCACTATCGTCACTAATCAGCATTGCCATCGCCTTAGCAATATCATCTGGCAAGCCGACTCTGCCTAAAGCAGTCTGATTAGCGAGACTGCGATTCAGCTCTGCATTATCTCGAACAACGCCACCACCAAAATCAGTTTCAATGGCTCCCGGTGCCAGAGTATTGACTCGAATCTGCCTTGTACCGAGTTCCTTTGCCAAATAACGTGTTAATACTTCAACACCACCTTTCATCATTGCATAAGCGGCATAGCCAGGCAGAGAGAAACGCGCTAAACCTGATGAGATATGAATAATCTGACCTTGAGGCGCGATCATGGCTAACAACGATTGGGTAAGAAAGAACGGTGCTTTCAAGTGAATGTTCATTAAGGTATCAAAATCAGACTCGGTAGTATCTTCAAATGACTTATGTATACCGATCCCCGCATTATGAATAATGACATCCAGCTGGTTGGATTCAAACGCCGTTCCAAGTTGAGTTTTAACTGCATCGGCAAAGCTATTGAAAGTAGACGCTTGACTGACATCCAATGCTATCGCTGTTGCGGCCTGCCCTTTTTCGTGAATGGCGTCTACCACCTCGTCTGCTGCAGTCTTGTTTTGGTTATAGGTAATAATCACGTCACAACCTTTGTCTGCTATATAAAGCGCAGTTTCGCGTCCCAACCCTCGACTACCACCTGTAATCAATACTAGTTTTTTCATCTTAATTATCTCTTCTGGTGAATTAACTGAAATCATAAAGACCAATTAATTCATGATAAACAGACAAAAACCGATATCATTGTTTGGATATAACAAACAGTAGATAAGATTAGTATGGATAAATTGGAAAACATGAAACGGTTTGTTGCTGTCGTACAATCCGGCAGTTTTACCCGAGCTGCAGATGTGCTTGGTTTACCTAAATCCAGCGTCTCTGAAGCAGTTAAGTCACTTGAGCAACAGATTAAAACCAGGCTTTTACAACGAAGTACCCGCCAGATTAATCTCACCCATGATGGCAAAATTTATCTTGAAAAATGTCTATCCATACTTGAGCAAGTAGACATGCTTGACACGCATTTCTTACATCCCTCACAGCTATCTGGCACATTACATATCGATATGCCTAGTCGCTTTGCCGCCAATATTGTTCTTCCAAACCTGCATGACTGGTATGACAGTTATCCAAATATCAATATCAAACTCAGCTGCCATGACCAACGCACAGATTTAATTAAAGACGGTATTGATTGTGTTATCCGTGCCGGCCAACTTGAAGATAGCAGCTTAATTGCACGGCCATTACTCACCTTATCAACGATTAATTGTGTCAGTACGATCTATGCAGATAAATATGGTGTACCCATGTCTATCGAAGATCTAACTCACCATGTATTAATTGATTACGCGCAAAATCTGCAAACACAAACACCCGTATTTGAGTATGTAAAAGATGAAGTTGTCCATCATTTACCAATGACAAGCAAACTCCAGGTTAACAGTACAGATGCCTATTTATTCTCTTGCCTGTCTGGTCTGGGAATTGCTCAGATTCCGGACTTAAGTGCCCGAAGCTATATAGATAGTGGTGAGTTGATCGAAGTATTGCCAGACTTAAAAGCACCTGCTATTCCAATTTCCATCGTATATCCATCGCGCAGACAAATCCCTAAACGACTGAGCTTATTTATGGATTGGTTGGAAGCACAGACCAAAAAGGTTCGGCCAGATTAATCCAAACAAGGTCTAAAAGTAATTAGGCCACAACAAAATAGACAGCATATTTTTTCTGTGCTAAAACCATTTTAAACGTAGGTATTTAGCATAGCTTGCTAAAGCCATTTAAATATACGTTTCATCTGTGGTTTAAGCAGAAAAAGGATACTTCCGTTTGGACGCCAAAGCAGCCGCTGAGAGACCCATTCAACAAGATGAGAAAACGGCATTACAAGCCGAGATCATCAACATGTTGTTCGGTAGCAACCTCAAATCTTTTATCGTTGCTAGCCTTGTTGCTATCACATTGGCCTATGTGGAATACGATCAAGTCAACAACATCATATTATTCAGCTGGTGCGTCATTTTTTGCTTCGTTTATGGCCTTCGCTTCTATACCACGCTCTATTTTCAACGACACTCAGCTGATTACCCCACAGATTATTGGTTAAATATCTTCCGGTTATCAACTCTAGCGTGTGGAATGGCGTGGGGATTTGCTGGGTATTACTTTCTTTCAGAAACCAATGAAGTTGCTCATAAAGCTTTCATCACTCTCGTTATTGTCGGCGTAACAGGGGGGGCAATGGTGGTATATGCTGTAGATGCCATCACATCAAAATTATTCTCTGGCAGTATCTACCTGGTGTCTTTGCCCGGCTTTTTTACCAACGAGACAGAACTGTCACTGGCAATGGCCGTTCTGTTAGCCGTTTATATTGTCTATATTTCAATAGCATCGACTAATTTGGGTAAAAAGCTTCATGAAAACATCTTGCTACATCATGCTGCTATCAAACAACAGGAAGAAATCGAAAAATTATCTCAACATCAACGTATCCATTTAGACCATACCCCAATGGGCGTGATCGAATGGGATCTCAATCTATGTGTTGTTTCATGGAATGCGGCCGCGCAAGAGATTTTTGGCTATAGTCAAGATGAAGCACTTCATCAACATGCCAGTTTTATTTTGCCATTAGATATTCAACATCAAGTGCTTCAAAAAATGCACAAACTCATTTCAGAAGGCAATTCGACACATTGTCAAAATGAAAACCTGACCAAAGAGCATGAGATTATTTACTGTGAGTGGACCTATACCGCTTTACGTGACAGTGAGAATCAAGTCGTGGTTTTAGCCACGCTGGTGCAGAACAAAACGGAATTCAAAAAAAATCAGGATGAAATCCAATACCTTGCTTATTACGATACATTAACTGACTTGCCTAATCGACGCTTATTAACAGACCGTGTCACGCATGCAATGCATTCAAGCAGTCGAAACAAATCTTATTGCGCTGTTTTCTTCATTGACTTGGATAACTTTAAAAATATTAATGACTTACATGGACATTCTGCTGGCGACATGTTGCTAAAATCGGTGTCAACACGACTTAAAACACTGCTAAGAGAAGAAGATACCATTGCCCGTTTTGGTGGCGATGAATTCGTGATCTTAGTCGAGAATATTGGTGAAACACTCGGCAAAAGCAAAAAAATAGCAGAATTAATCTCCAATAAAATCATTAATGGAATCAGTGACATATACAACATTGGCAATGTTCAGTATCGAACTTCGTGCAGCATTGGCATTTGCAACTTTCTCGGCGATACTCTATCCGTTAATGAAATCTTTAAACGCGCTGATAATGCCATGTTTCAGGCTAAGTCAGATGGTCGTAGTTGTTTTCGCTTTTTTGATGAAAAACTGCAACCAAGTATTGAATTCAAAGCCAGCCTGGAAAATGACCTCCGCGATGCTATTTTTAATCGCGATATCATTCCCTACTTTCAGCCTCAGGTGAATCATCGTCATGAATTGATCGGAGCAGAAATTTTACTGCGTTGGCAACATCCTAAACATGGCATGATTTCACCGGCAGAGTTTATTCCGATTGCTGAAGACTCTGATATTATTCACCGTATTGGTACGGAAGTATTGCAGAGTGCCTGTAAACAATTAGCGATTTGGCAGAATAATCCCGAGACAGCCCATTTAGTATTATCCGTTAACATCAGTGCACGACAGTTTATGCAAAAGAACTTTGTTGAAACTGTTTTATCAAGCATTGAGACATATCACTGTTCTGGCTCGCGTTTGCGACTGGAAATAACTGAGAGCCTGATGTTAAAAAATATCAATGAACTAGCGACAAAAATTGAAAAACTACGGTCTTATGGCATCACTTTATCGCTAGATGACTTTGGCACGGGCTACTCTTCTCTATCCATACTACGTAGCTTTCCGCTGGATGAAATCAAGATCGATAAAAGTTTTGTCGATCACATGCTGGAAAATGCAAATGATGCTCATATCATTCGCACAGTCATTAATATGAGTAATCATATGGGCATGACAGTGATTGCTGAAGGTGTGGAAACTGAAGCTCAGGAAGCCTTCCTGGCTGAAAACGGCTGTTTGAATTATCAAGGGTATTTATTTGGCAAACCTATGCCTTTAGACGACTTTAGCGATTACATCAAAAAGCCCCTATCTCTTCATTAAGCCACTGCCTTTATCACATTCGATTAAGTAGTGATTTGAGGCTATAATTCTTTCCTTGCGATCGTAGCCCGTCACACCTCACTCAATTGCTGCTCGCTACTGCTGTAATCACTTTTTAGCTATATAAATCCCTTATCTATGAAATCAATCTTAAAATTATTAACTTTATTATTTATCGTTATCACTATTCAATCTCCTGTCTTTGCCGCTGATACCGCCTCCGGCTGGCAAGACGAGGTAACACAGCTAGAAACGGTTTATGGTGGACGTATTGGTGTATCGGCATGGAATGCAAATGATGGTCAACAACTTCACTACCGTGAAAATGAACGGTTTGCCATGTGCAGTACCTTCAAATTATTACTCGTCGCTAATGTGTTACAGCGTATTGACCAAAAGCAAGAAAAGCTTGAACGATTAATAAGTTATGATAAATCTGAGATTCTTGAATATGCGCCAGTGACATCACAACATCTTGATAAAGGATCAATGACGGTAGCAGACTTGAGTAAAGCCGCATTGCAATTAAGTGATAATACTGCTGCCAATTTACTGCTTAATACATTGGGAGGTCCACAAGGACTAACTGATTATCTCCGTAGCTTAGGCGATAACACCACTCGCTTAGATAGAATTGAGCCAAATCTGAATACTAACTTAGCTGAAGATCCTAGAGATACCACCACCCCCAAGGCGATGCTGTTAACCTTAAAAACCCTCTTACTTGGTGACACTTTATCTGAAGCATCCAAACAACGTCTTATTCACTGGTTAATTGGCAACCAAACAGGAGATGACAAAATACGTGCTGGTGTTCCCGCAACATGGCTTGTCGGTGATAAAACCGGATCAGGTGCTAATGGTGCCAATAATGATGTTGCTATTATCTGGCCGGAGGCTGGCCACCCCTATCTATTGATCGTGTATTACTCTGGCTCAGAACGCTCAAAAAATAAAAAAAATGCGGTCATCGCAAAAATCAGCCAATCGGTAAGCAAAGTGTTTTACCCTGAGTAAACACGATGCAAAATATATCTATTAATCAGATGATGTATTGATTACCCCCCAAACGTTTTGCTTCATACATAGCATGATCAGCATGCTGCAATAATGTTTTTTCGACATCACCATGAACGGGTAATAAAGCAATACCAATACTGCTAGACAAATGAATCTCACAGCCGCCGACGATAAATACCTTTGCCATCGTCTGCCTTATTTTTTCTGCAATAGATTTTGCATCTTGCTGATGACTTATCGTTTCGAGTAATACGACAAATTCATCACCACCGAAGCGGGCTACCGTATCAGAACTTCGAACACACGACTGTATTCGCTCAGCAGCTTGTTGTAATAAGGCATCCCCGACATCATGGCCAAAATTATCATTCGCCTGCTTAAAGTTGTCCAAATCAAGATAAAACAAAGCCAATTCAGTTTTTTGTCTTAGCGCCCTTGAGATGGCAAGCTGCATGCGGTCATGGAACAACTCACGGTTTGCCAGGCCGGTTAAATGATCATACATCGCCAGAAAGCGTAAACGGTCATGCAGTTGTTTCCGCGTAATTGCAGCAGCAACTTGCGTTGAAATATATTCAAGTAAATGTTGGCTATCTTCGGTATTGATATGCTGAGCCTCAACTCTGGCAATCAGACTACCTATAACACGTTCTGCTGTGCACAGTGGTACCTTGATCCAACCATTATCAGTATCGAAGCATACCTTTCTTGAATCAATCCAGGATGTCAGGTTCTGGCTGAGATGCGCATGCAGCAATTCACCATCGACATCACTACTAGTATAAGCAAACGTCAGAAGTTGAGTTTGCTGGTCATACAATGCAATAACAAAATCACTGATCGGTAATAGTGTCTCCATGATTTGATGAATACGCTTATACAATGATGACAAACTTTCTTCATGATGTGCCGCTTCAGAGATCGCATACATAGCAGACTGAATCGCTTCAGCGCGTTTATGCCGGGATATATCTCTGGCAACGGCTATACGAAAGGCCTCATTGCTCGCCCACTTAGCCGACCAGAGTAAATAAACAATCTGTCCATCTTTACGTATATAGCGGTTCTCAAAGTCTGTTTTTTCCAGACCATTCATAATGTCATCAACCGCATTGAGTGTAGCTTCACGATCGTCAGGATGGACCATTTCCAGCATTTGTTTGCCCAATAATTCCTCCCGTGAGTAACCGAATATGCGTTCAGCACCGGCACTGAGAAAAAGGAAATGGCCTTCTTTATCAACGATACAGATCGCATCAAGTAACATATCAATGTAGTGACTTAATGATTCGAGTTTTTTCTGATCTAGTAAATAATTTGGATCTAACGACATAGAGTGTCCAACAACAAAAAGCTAAAATGTAATTAAATTGTATGCAAGTTAGTTTAAATATACAGGTCAACAGCATAAAGCAGCCTAGTATTTTATTATTACCTGATGAATTAGACTGCTCCTGTTTATAAGAAATCGCCTGAATTGGATTCATAATACGCGCTTGCTTAGAGCAATGACCTAATGCGCTGAAAAGCGAAAATAAATAGAAATAAGCTGAAATATTCCTCTGTTCTAGACATAACTATATACAAACAATGTAATGATTTATGCCAGTAATAATGAGTATCAGGAGAAGAAATTTTATCTGTAACTTACCATAATAAATCCTGGTTTAGTTGTTATGCCTGAGCTGGAGCTGTTTTTTTGATAGACATAAAAAAAACCGGCAATGCCGGTTTTTTTTACGATAAAGCCAACTCAGAATTACATTGATTCAGCTTCTTGAATCGCTTTTTTAACGATACGACCTACGCCACCTGAGGCATCTTGTGCTTTGATAGCATCTAAGTTTGTTGGGTTACCAACGATTACTGCACCGCCCATTCCCGCTCCAATGTGAGGTGTGCATTTATAGATATAAATACCTTCTTTATCAAAAGTATGAGTCACATCCTGGCTCATCTCTGATTTGAACAGCTCAGCACCCTCGGGAACCAGGCCTTCAATCATTTCCACATTATGGGTACTCATATTAGTCCAGCTGACACTATCACCAGGAGCAATCTTAACGACCAGAGGACTGAATTTTAAGCCTTGCGTAGTGACAGTATGCTCTGCAGCAAACACATTCATTGTCATCAACACAGTTGAAGCAGCAACACCTATTACAGCAGTTTTCAACATTTTCATAACTTCTCCTTTTTGTTTACCAAATTATTTCAACAATTCGGGCGTGAAAATCATGCGAATTTTATAGTGACAAAAAAATCATCCGATATTCTTAAACGATGATTATATTTGAACACTTTCTACACGATTTCTTCCTAATTGTTTGGCTTTGTATAACGCCTTATCAGCTTCGCTTAGCAACTGCTCCGAATGGAGGCTGTGAAGAGAAAGATTCGCAACCCCAATGGAGATCGTAATGTGACCGAGATATTCGCCATTAAACTCAATACTTTTCTTTGCTATGGTATTTCTTAACGCTTCGGCTTTGTCTACCGCATTAGCTAATGTCGCACTTGGCATAATCACCACAAATTCTTCACCACCATAACGACAAGGAATATCTGTCTCCCGGAAAAACTCATGCATCAAATGAGCAAGTGTTTTGAGCACATAATCTCCCGCTTCATGACCGTATTCATCATTAAAGCGTTTAAAATGATCAATATCACAAATTAATAGTGACAAAGTCTGTTGCTGACGGTTCGATAGCTGCGTCTCACGATAAAGAGCATCGTCGAAATAACGACGATTGCGTAAGCCGGTTAATGCATCTTCAAAGGAAAATCGTTGTAGTTCCTCTCTAAGTTTAATACTGCTGAGAGTGACACCCAGCCTTAATTTTACCCGGCTAATCAAGTCATCCAGATTCTCACGAGGTATTAATAATTTTGAGCTGGAATTAGCCAGTAAAATGTGGACGAAGACACTATACGAGCCATCGACTTCCTGCAGCTCGATTTGTGCAAGTACTGAATCAAACGGCTGATTTTCAATCGATGCTGCCACTTTTATTTCAACAGGCAAGAAAACTTCAGGTAATTTACGCACCAGAATTTTTCTTGCTTCGTTGAGATCGTGACATCCTTGTAAACGGCTGTTTAATTCTTCTAACTTAGCACCAAGCATATTAAGTCTGTGTAGTTGCTCTGCTCTTTCCTGTTCAGCTTCAGCATAAGCATGAAGAGTGGCAGTTCGTTCAGACACCTTTATTTCCAGGTGCTCGTTGAGTTCTTTTAATGCTTTTTGTACATGAGAATAGTGCCGAAGTGAAATCAGCATTAATACCAAAGCAAAAATCAAAGCCGCTATTGAAATATCCAGATTAATCCAGGGTAGAACACTATTGGCAATTCCCATATCCAGTAACAGAAAAATGCCATACACCGTGAATGACAACATCACAAATTGCTGATCTGATCCTGGTGAGGGTCGCAGGCTTAGCCCCAAGCCAATAATAAGAATAATTGAAATTGCGAATAAAGCATCAAAAACAGGAAAGGTCGGCGCCAGTTCTATTACACCTAGCATTGATAATATGATAGCAATGACTAGATAACTGGCATGAAAGTAAGCAATTTTTTTCAGCCAATTTTTTTGCCAAGCTGATGACCATGAAGATAATAATAAACAGATAAAAACTGGCAGTGCATAATAGGAAATCGCCAGAAGATAGACGCGAAATAAAGGATAATTAAAAACAAACTGCACAGCATGATTTTCGGAAAGCAGCATCAGCGCCGAAGTCAGGGAAAATGCAGACAAATAAAGGAAATGACGGTCATTTTTCTGCATCATCGAAAAGGCAAAGGTGATGATAGTGACAAACAATGAAAATAACGCCACCAGAACTTCAAAATACGCATTTTTCAAGACATAAAACAGTAAGCTTGATTGTTCAAATAGCTTCACTTCACCCCACAAACCAATATCACGATAGTTAGAATACACCCTGAAATATATGGTTTTACCAGCATAATCTGTTGGCAAACTTATCGAATGCCATGGCCAGCCATAAAATGTTTTTTTATCTTTTTGATCAAAATCACCGAATTGATAGATTTTCTTATTGTCCAGATAAACTTCAGCCATTAAGTCAATACTGGTTATATATAACACTGGATGCAGGTACTGATGCCCGGAATCTGGCAATTTAGCTTTAAACCAAACTGTATTATGTTCATTCCGGTTTGGTGGTTTGACAGGAGAATTGATATTTGTCCAGTCTGCACTAACATTTTGCGGCGCGGATATCCATTGTGGCAATCCATTAACAAAGGGGGAATCGCCCCATCGATATTGCCAGTCTGAGACGTCTTCACTTTCATATTCATGCATAGCAAAGGCGGGAGACAATAGAGTTAACAGTAATAACAGCAAGATATATCGGGTCATACTCACATTACGATAATGTGTAATTAAATCCTTTATCACTCCAATCACTCACTGTCTAACTAAAGAAAAAACTCAAACAGCTAGACTTCCTTTCCAGCTCGATGCAGATAGGGTCAATCCTCGACCTGATGTTTAAAAATCGTACTAATCCTTTTACGGCAGTATACAAAGTAACTTAAATCAGTTTTTCTAACTCTGCTTAGGACGTCTCAGGTCCACTTATATTGTTTGTGAAAAGAAAAGTTCTCATAAAAGAATAATAAAAACAATAAAAATTGAAACAGCACAACAAGCTTTCTCCAACTTGCCATAGCTGAGCGCCAGCCATCTGTGAACTATATTAAAGAAAACAATAGATATGCCAATAAGATAGGTAAACTTGATACCTTCTGGGGAGGCGAAAATGATGAGCGTAGCGATTAACTTAATGAACTCACTTAGCTACCCAAAAAAAATGACGCTTATCACCAGTGTGTTGCTCATTCCTATTCTAGTTAGCTTTTTTCTACTGATTTATCATCTCAATAAGGTTGTCAATGAAAGTCATCATGAGCAAAAAGGGCTGGAATATCTAAAAGCATTGAAGCCTTTTTATCAGCAACTTCCCCAACATCGGGGAATGACTAATGCATACCTCAATGGTGCTGCAGAATTTAAAGAAAAAATCCTCAGCAAACGTCAGGATATCCAACAAAGCATCGAAAAAATTGACGTTATAGATCAGCAATACGGTTCAGAATTTCAAACCTCATCCTTATTGAATGAAATCAAGAAGGACTGGTTACTCCTATCTAATGAAGATAGTGGGACAGACTCAAATGCTATTTTTACAGCACACACTCAACTGATCACAAAAGTACGACGCTTGATGAATGTTGTTAACCATAATTCCGGGCTGATTGTGGATCCTGAGCTTGAAACCACATTCATCATTGAAACCATTGTCAGTTATATTCCCCTGCTTGCTGAGAATATTGGCCAAACACGAGGATTAGCCTCTGGTATCGTAGCTAATAATGAGATCACCACAGAACAACGTATCAAACTCACAGCAGCACTCAGCAAAGTTCAAAATGAAGCTGACAACACTCAGCAAGCGATAACACATATCATTGAACACAATCCCAAGCTGAAAGAATCGATAGGAAAACTGGAACAGGATCGAGAAAACATTCTTGCACAGTTTATTCATATCATTCAGCAAGATATTCTGGAGACTAACAGCATTAAAGCTGATGCCGACTCTATTTTTAATCTGGGTAGTCAGGCTATTTCAGCAAACTATGTGATGTATGACTATTTGGCTGATACTTTAACCACATTACTTGATGAACGGTTATCGAGCCTGCAATTTGAGAAAAACCTAGTCATCACTATTATCGTAATTGCACTTGTAGTAGCGCTTTATCTGTTTATTGGTTTTTATCAGGCGACAGTGAATATGATCAGGCATATTACTCAGGCCTCTCAGCGTATTGCTATGGGTGATCTCACCATACAAATTGATAGCCCTGCTAAAGATGAAACTGCGGATATATTTAAAGCGCTCAGTGACATGACACATAATTTAAATAATATCGTCAATCAATTAAGGCTCAACGCAAATGAGTTAGCTGCCGCTTCTGAAGAGTTATCAGCAAATACCCTTCAGTCAAAGTCTAACTCGCAGGAACAACAAAACCAGTCTGAACAAATCGCCACAGCAATGAATGAAATGTCCAGCACGATTAGAGAAATCGCTCAGAATGCTGAATTATTAGCGGAAGAAGTCCGTACAGCAAATAATGAATCACAGTCAGGGCAAGCGGTCATCACTGAAACAGTTAAATCTATTCATTCTCTCACCGAAGATGTTGGTAGAGCTGCCATGACCATTGCTGAACTGAGTCAAAGTAGTGAGCAGATTGGCTCGGTATTAACCGTGATTAAAGGCGTTGCAGAACAAACCAATTTGTTGGCTTTGAATGCTGCAATTGAAGCAGCAAGAGCCGGTGACCACGGTCGAGGTTTTGCTGTTGTTGCCGATGAGGTTCGCTCCCTCGCCAACAGAACACAAGAGTCTGCTGAGCAGATTCAAGTCATGGTTGATAATTTACAGCAAAAAACCAAACAAGCAGTGCTGGTAATGGATAAAGAAAAATCCAATGCTGCAGGCATGGTCCAATACACTGAGTCGGCGACGCAGTCCATTTTGAATATTGTTAATTCCATGACTCAAATTTCTGACATGAGTACCCATGTAGCCAGCGCAGCTGAAGAACAAGGTTTAGTCTCAGAAGAAATTAATCGCAATATCACCCGGGTTTCTGATTTATCTGAAGACAACTTGCACGGCAGTGAACAAATTTCTATCGCCAGCCAAAACCTGGCAAGTCTTGCATCACAACTCAATACCATTGTGCAGCGATTTAAAGTCTGAATCTTGCAGTCATAAAAAAGGGCCTGAAGGCCCTTTTTTATTAAAATAGTAGATTTAGTTAACCCAACACCGGGCATTCTGGAACAGTCTTGCCCATGGACCGTCCTTACCCCAGTCATCTGGATGCCAGGAGTGCTGAACTGTACGGGTGACGCGCTCAGGATGAGGCATCATAATCGTTACCCGACCATCATCTGTTGTCAGAGCAGTCACACCACCGACCGAACCATTCGGATTCATTGGATAACTCTCCGTTGGCTGACCATAATGATCCACATAACGCATGGCAACGATTGCCTGCTGTTCTGAGCCTGTCTCACTGTAATCCACACGGCCTTCACCATGAGCAACGGCGATTGGCATAACTGAACCAGCCATACCTTTCAGCAGTATAGAAGGTGACTCAACAATTTCTACCAGAGAAAAGCGTGCTTCAAATTGTTCAGATGTATTGCGTGAGAAACGCGGCCAGTGATCACTACCAGGAATCAGCTCTTTTAACTGCGATAACATCTGACAGCCATTACATACGCCCAATGCAAAGGTATCAGGACGATGGAAGAAATCTGTGAACTGTTGACGTGCACGATCGTTATGCAAAATCGTACTAGCCCAACCACGACCAGCACCAAGCACATCACCATAAGAGAAACCACCACAGGCCACTAAACCAACAAAGTCAGTCAGTTCAATACGCCCTTCCAGTACATCGCTCATATGTACATCAATCGCATTAAAACCAGCATGATCAAATGAGGCAGCCATTTCTACCTGACCATTAACCCCCTGCTCACGCAGAATGGCGACTTTTGGACGATGTCCACTAACGATAAGTGAACTGGCGATATTTTCTGCTGGGTTAAATGATGGCTTGGTGAATAAGCCCGGATCATTCTCATCCAATAAGGCATCAAACTCTTGTCTTGCACAGTCTGGGTTATCACGTAATGCCTGCATTTGATAGCTGGTTTCAGCCCAGAAACGCTGCAATGTCACACGTGATTCATCAATCACCAGTTCTTTTTCAACATGAATACGAATCTGCTGCTGTTCTGTCACTTTACCGATAGCAAATGACATTGAGGTCAAATTGTAATCTTTAAGAATATTCATTACGTGGTTCAAATCGGCATGAGGCACTTGAATCACCGCACCTAATTCTTCATTGAACAAGACTGACAGCGCATCCCCTAAACCATTAAGATGAATGTCCAGACCACAGTGGCCAGCAAAAGCCATTTCAGCAAGCGTGACAGCAAGGCCGCCATCACCTCTATCGTGATAAGACAATAACAATTCTTCATTCTTCAAGCGTTGAATGGCATTAAAGAAGTTTTTCAAATGTACCGCATCATCGATATCAGGCGCTGTAGTGCCGACCTGACTGAATACCTGAGCAAGTGCAGAACCACCTAAACGGTTTTTATTTTGTCCCAAATCGATATAAATCAGATCTGTTTCGCCTAGATCTGTTCTTAATTGCGGTGTGCTGGTGCAGCTGGCATCAGTAACCGGTGCAAAGGCACTGATAATCAACGATAAAGGTGATGTGACCGCTTTGGTTTGACCTTTTTCATCCCACACTGTTTTCATCGACAATGAATCTTTGCCGACCGGAATCGCTATGCCCAGCTCAGGACACAGTTCCATCCCAATCGCTTTAACTGTGTCATACAGCAGAGCATCTTCACCAGGGTGACCACATGCGGCCATCCAGTTAGCAGACAGTTTAATGTCGCCTAATTTATCAATTTTTGCCGCTGCAATATTGGTAATCGCTTCACCCACTGCGATCCGACCTGATGCCGCCGCATTAATCAGAGCAATTGGGGCACGCTCGCCCATAGACATGGCTTCACCTAACACATCATGATGATCAGCCAATGTCACAGCACAATCAGCGACAGGTACTTGCCACGGGCCGACCATCTGGTCACGTGCAACCAGACCGGTGACACTTCTGTCACCAATGGTAATCAAGAAATTCTTACTGGCTACAGTAGGCAGTTTAAGTACACGTTCCAAAGCGTCACGGGCAGAGACACCTTCAAAATCAAGCTCAGGATAGCTCTGTTTAATATGTTTCACTTCACGCAGCATTTTGGGTGGTTTACCCAATAGCAGTGATAACGGCATATCAATCGGTGATGTTTCATTATCTGCATCACCCAGTAATAAATGTTCTTCTTCTGTCGTTTCCCCTACCACGGCCCATGGACAACGTTCACGTTCACAGATCGCTTTGAATTCATCTATACGATCAGGATGAACGCCAAGCACATAACGTTCCTGAGATTCATTACACCAAATTTCCATGGGTGACATACTGGGTTCGTCATTAGGAATGACTCGCAGCTCAAAACGTCCGCCACGGCCACTATCATCGACTAATTCAGGAAAAGCATTAGACAGACCACCTGCGCCTACATCATGAATCGCAATAATAGGGTTTTGCTCACCTAATGCCACACAGCGATCAATGACTTCCTGACAGCGACGTTCCATTTCAGGATTACCACGCTGAACAGACGCAAAGTCGAGGCCTTCATCACTGGCACCGGAATTAACTGAAGAAGCCGCGCTACCACCGAGACCAATTAACATGGCGGGACCACCCAGCACGATTAACTGTACACCAGGATCCATAATGCCTTTTTCAACATGCTGTGGACGGATAGAGCCCATTCCACCGGCAACCATAATCGGTTTATGGTACCCACGTACTTCAAAACCATTATCCGTCGGCACCTGCACTTCATAAGTACGGAAGTAACCGCACAGATTGGGACGACCAAATTCATTATTAAAGGCGGCCCCACCCAAAGGACCATCAATCATGATTTCACGAGCAGAGGCCATACGAGCCGGTTTACCGTAAGGTGTTTCCCAAGGTTGTTCAAAACCAGGAATTTCCAGATTGGAAACAGAAAACCCGGTTAAGCCTGCTTTCGGTTTTGATCCACGTCCTGTTGCACCTTCGTCACGGATTTCACCACCTGCACCAGTGGATGCACCAGGGAATGGAGAGATGGCCGTAGGATGGTTATGCGTTTCCACTTTCATCAGGATGTGCTGAACTTCACCTTCATAATGATAATGGCCAGTCGCCATGTCCACCTGAAACCGATGACTTCTTGGGCCTTCAATTACAGATGAGTTGTCACTATAGGCTTTCACAACCCCTTCCGGATGAAGATCATGGGTGTTGCGGATCATATTGAATAAGGTATGAGGCTGGGTCTCGCCATCAATGATCCAGTCAGCACGGAAAATTTTATGACGACAATGCTCTGAGTTCGCCTGAGCAAACATCATTAATTCAATATCGTTGGGATTACGGTCTAATAAGGTGAAGTTTTCAAAAAGATAATCAATTTCATCTTCGGCTAAAGCCAGGCCCATTTGCTGATTAGCCAGCACCAATGCTTCACGGCCACCATTGAGAATATCGACACTGACTAATGAACGTGACTCACCATGCATGAATAAACGATCGGTTTCATCCACACTTTCAAACACCGTCTCGATCATACGGTCATGTAAGAAACTAGCAACGCGATTTTTCTGGTGTTGACTGAGTGTTTCGGAAGCTTCAATAAAAAAGGCAACACCCCGCTCCACTCGTTCAACATTTTTCACACCACTATTGATGGTGATATCGGTGGCTTTGCTCGACCAGGGTGAAATTGTGCCAGGTCTCGGCGTCACCAGAAAAAAGCTTTCATTGTCTTTTGCTTCGCTTTCGCGCGCTTCTGCTTCAAGCAGTGTTTCAAGAATCTGATGCTCCGCCGAAGGCAAAATACATTCATCATCAATTTCAATAAAATAACGAAACTCTGTTCTAACAGCCGTAACAACAGGCACTTCAGCCTGAATGCTGTTTAGTAATTTCTCCAGACGGAAAGCAGAAAAAGCCGGGCGGCCAATCAATTGCAGCATGCGGATCCCAATTCAAGATAAACTAAAGCGATAATGATACTTTATGTAAGGTTTAACGCCCAAATAAAATCCGCTGGAAATCATAATGAGTGTAGCTGTTCACAATCGACCGGGGCCAATTCGTCAATTAATGGCGATGGTATACGACTTCTTACTTTTACTATCCGCCTTATTATTCGCTGCTATTATTCCGGTTGCGCTAAATGGTGGTGAGGCTATTACACCGGGCAATGTGTTTTTTTTAATATATTTACTGTCAGTGTGTTTTTTATTCTATGGCTGGTTCTGGACTCATGGAGGACAAACCCTCGGTATGCGAGCATGGAAAATAAAACTTATTAGCTTGACTACACCGTCAATCTCCTGGAAACAGGCAGCCATACGTTTTAGTTTAGGAGTTCTATCCTGGCTCTGTCTGGGCTTGGGATTCTGGTGGCAATGGCTAAGTAAAGATAAACAAAGCTGGTATAACCAAGTAGCGAAAACCTCTCTTATTTTTATCAAAGAATGAGTTGAACAACATAAAGTTGTTTTTAGCATGGCTTTTTTTTGTATTCATGCCTAGAATTGGGTTCAACACAGCTTAAGGAACAAGGCTGATGACATGGATAAGCATCAGAATCCTCATCACTTTATTGTTTCTGGTATCGCAAGATCTACCAGCTCAAAATGTTATTGCCAACGTTCAGGTTGAGACCAAGCAATTAAGCAAAACCACTGCTCGCTCGATCTTTGCCATGCGAGTTCATCAATGGCCTGATGGCACACCAATCAAAGTCTTCGTTTTTCAAGATCAAAACCCCACGCATAATGAGTTTTGTAAGTCTATATTGGGCATGTTTCCATACCAGCTCAGACGAATTTGGGATCGGCAGGTTTTTTCAGGAACAGGCGCTGCTCCCGTAGTCGTTAACTCCGAACAGGAAATGCTTAATGCTGTTGCCAGTACGGAAGGGGCAATTGGCTATATCAGTCTGGACAGCGCTGATACACACGAAGGTATTCAAATGATTAAGGTGGACTTATGAGAGTAATACTACTATCCATCTTTCTCAGCATATCAACAGCTGCGTTTGCTGATGATGATACACCTTGGTTTGAACGGATCGTGTTACACGGTTTTGCATCGCAAGGGTACATACATACTACCGACAATCATTTTTTTGGTCCGAGTGATGAGGGTAGTTTTGAATTCACTGAAGTCGGCATCAATGGCAGCTTGAGTCTCAATCCCAAACTCAGGCTATCTGCCCAACTATTATCCAGACAAGCAGGTAGATTTGATAACGGCTCACCACGACTTGATTATGGCTTAATTGATATTTCCCTGTATTCCAATACTACCTACTCTTCTGGACTCTACATCGGCAGAATCAAAAACGAAATTGGTTTGTATAACGAAACGCGAGATGTCGCTCATACAAGAAGCGCTATATTTCTTCCTCAAGTGATCTATTTCGATAAAGTCAGAAACACCATTATGGCAGCCGATGGCGTGCACTTTTATAACAACCTTGATCTAGATAGCGGTACACTTTTTATGGAAGTAGGCACAGGCTATACCTTGGCAGATAAAAATGTTGAATATGCCTATATGGGTGATGACTGGGCAGGCTCTATCCACAACGATAAATTGGGTATCTTCGGAAAACTCCTTTATGAGCATAATGGCGGGCAATGGATATATTCAATCACTGGGACAAGAGTCACGCTCGATTTTGATGCTGGTGCGAGTGACCGTGTGCCCTTTCCTTCTGGTCCGGGAATGAATTCAGGCGAAATTGAAATCGATTATACCGTTCTCTCAGGTCAATATAACGGTGAGAAATGGCAGTTTACCAGTGAGGTTGCCTTTGAAAATGTTGATTATATTGATATCGGTGGTCCAGTATCACAGATGAATATTAATTCCATTGGTTATTACTTACAGGCAAATTACAACTTTACGCCTGCATGGCAAGCATTCATCCGTTATGAAGAATTCCAGCTAAACAAACACGACTGGAACGGGAAAAAAGCAGCAAGACAAAACCGCATAAATAGTCAGCAACTGGCTGCAAATGGGATCAATCGCGCGCCCGTTCCAGCTCATGAATATTATTCAAAAAGTTGGGTGTTAGGTGGACGCTGGCATATTTCACAAAACTTAATGCTTCGGACCGAGTATCACATTGTGGAGGGCGTAGCGACACTATCACCGCGAGAAAACGACGTGACAGATACCCATAAGAGCTGGGATATGTTTGCTGTATCTCTGTCATATCGGTTCTAGTGCTACTGATGAATACTAGTAATACATTTTTAAGTATTCGGTGGAAAGCTGGTCTATTTTTCAGTTCTATTCTATTGATTTTTCTGTTGATTTTTCATGTCATTATTTACTGGAATGTTCAGCAAAAATTTGTTTTTTTTCGTTCTCAGTTACAGGAGCAATATCATCAACAGCTACTCGGACAAATCACGACCACACGAGATCAGCTACAACGACTTGCTGAGTTGCTTATTTCACCTGATACCACGCAACAAGCAGCATCAGGAAAACACAAAGATATTTTAGAGCGTATTCAGCGTTACCGGAGTGACCTTGAATTGAACTGGGATGTTTCCCAAGTACAATTGTTTGACAGTACTGGCCGAAACTTAGGTGGATGGGGTCCGCCCACACCAAAATTCATAAAATCGATTATTACACTCACCGCAGAAACTGAACTCGCTCAGAATCAACTCAACTGCGAAGTCAGTTGCAAACAATACCTTTTATTACCTATTCTGGCGGATAACACGACTAATCATGTCTTAGTGCTGGGCTATAATCTGACGCAATCATTGTTAGATTTTCAGGCACAAACGGGTGCCGATATTGCCATTATTTCTGATCAGTCCAACACACAGGAGTTACGTCAAGCTGATACATCGCTCTGGGAGCGTCATCTCAATGTACTCACTTCCTTCAATAGCAATATCGCTTATTTAAGATATCTAGCAAAACATTATCGTTATCAAGACATTGATCACGATAAATTGATCTTACGCGATTCGAATTTACCGGTTGAATTTCAATTTGTTAAGCTCAAACAAGTGAGCAATGTTGTACTGGTGATAATCGATAATATCGCTAATCAGCAACATGAGCTTAGCAGCCTTACTTATAGGACCATTGCCTGGTCACTTATTGGCTTAATCGCCATTGGTGGCAGTCTATTCTTACTATTATCAGCGCCACTGAGGCGATTATCAGCAGTCTCCAAAGCCCTGCCTCTTCTCGCCGAGAAGAAATACCTTGAAGTCAGAAATATGCTGAATCATACATTGCCAAGACGTTACATTGATGAGCTGAATATCCTTGAACAGTCTGCCGTAGTACTTTCAGAACAACTGGAAGATCTGGAAAGCTCTGTTAACAAGCAGACAGATTCACTCAATAA
Organism: Methylophaga thalassica; assembly: GCF_030159795.1. Taxonomy (NCBI): domain Bacteria; kingdom Pseudomonadati; phylum Pseudomonadota; class Gammaproteobacteria; order Thiotrichales; family Piscirickettsiaceae; genus Methylophaga; species Methylophaga thalassica. The sequence goes on from NZ_BSND01000004.1 coordinate 387,134, forward strand.
GCGGACGCAAGAGCTGATACAAGAAAGGGACTTTGTCAGTAATCTGATAGACACAGCCCAGTTAATTATTATTACATTGGATAAAAATCACTGTATCTCGAGCTTCAATGAACTTGCGACCCGCATCACCGGCTATCAAGCAAGTGACGTATTAAATCAGTCATTTGAACAATTTTTTCATCCCTCTGATTGGCAGAGGGTCGATCAATCACTTAAGCAACTGTCCGATCACGGTGAAAAGATAGTTCACATGGAATCCGACATTCTCTCAACTGATGGACAGAGCCATACTATCTCTTGGATACATTCCAATTTTCGAGTGCCCACAAATAATGCTGTGATTCTCTCAGTAGGCATCGATATAACAGAAAAAAAACAAAATGAGACTGAGTTACGCTGGCTTGCAACTCATGACCCACTAACTGAACTCTATAATCGAAAAAAACTTAAGAATCAGTTTGAACATATTCTCAAACAAGCTATTTTCAATGAGCAACAAGGTATTTTGCTGGTGCTTGATTTGGATCATTTCAAAGATATCAATGACAGTTGTGGTCATAATATTGGTGACCAATTACTCAAGAATGTAGCAAGAGCACTGACAGAGGTCAGTCGTGATAAAGATGTATTAGCGCGATTAGGCGGTGATGAATTTGCCATCATTTTGCCTGAAACTGATTTAAATACTGCTATTATTCTGTGTGAACAAATCAGTGCAAGATTACATACTCTACACTTTGAATTTGAACAAGTTCGCTATAGCATTTCTTCCAGTATCGGCATCGTGCCTTTTCCACTCAATGAGTTCAATGTGGATCGTCTCTTAAGCAGTGCAGATTTGGCGATGTATCAAGCAAAGTCACATGGTAAAGATACATGGCGGCTGTTTACCCATGACGACATGCTAGGAAAACAACTCCAGGAACGTATGCGTTGGAAACAGAAAATTGAAGATGCATTGTCAGACGACCGTTTTATACTCTATTTCCAACCTATCATGCAGATTCAAACCCAAGCGGTGAGCCATTATGAAGTGCTGCTACGCATGTTAGATGAGGATGGTGAAGTACACAGTCCAGGCATGTTTATTGAAATTGCTGAACAATCAGGCTTAATCCACCGAATCGATCACTATGTATTAGAAAAAGGCATTGCCAAACTAGCGGATCTGGAACATCAAGGCATAAACATCACTTTATCATTGAACTTATCTGCCCACGCAATGCTTGATGCTGATCTTATACCGCTGCTAAAACACCTTTTAGGACAATATAATGCCAGTCCAGATCATTTATTATTTGAATTGACAGAAACGGCAGCCGTCGCTGATATTAATCAAGCAAGACTATTGATGAGCGAAATGCGTGATTTAGGTTGTCGATTCTCTATAGATGACTTCGGCTCTGGCTTTGCCTCATTCCGTTATTTGCGAGAACTACCTGTTGATATGGTGAAAATTGATGGCATGTTTATCACCCATATCACAGAAAATAATGATGACAAGCTATTTGTCGAAGCCTTGGTTTCTGTAGCTAAAGGCATGGGCAAAAATACGGTGGCTGAGTTTGTTGAGAGTGCTGAGATTCTTGAAGTTTTGGCTGAACTTGGTGTCGATTATGCTCAGGGATATTACATTGGTAAGCCCCAGCCAACGTTACTTGATGGCCCGATAACATTCATTCAGTGAGTCAAGCGTGTTATACCTATCAGTTTATTATTGTCGTCAAACTCCATGGAAAACAAACCATTCACGCCTCTGCTATCAACGAACTGACGAATATGTTCAGCAGGGAAACTTAATCTTTGTCCCGTTTCAGCTGTAACGATCACCGCTTTGGCCATACCTTGATAATAACGAAGCGCTTGTTCAGGAGTAAGATTCATTCGAAAGCGTAATCTGGTCATCGCTATTTTCTTCTAGAATAAATAGTCACCTAAAGCCTGCGTCAATTGTGACAACATAGCTTTCTTTGCAATCTCAGAATAGGGCTCTGCCTGGCCTATACCCCAGACAGGCTTCGGCCAAGTGGCATCCGTTTTAAAGCGAGCAATATGATGAATATGCAGTTGTTCAACCATGTTCCCTAAAGCTGCAATATTCATTTTAGCGGCTGAAAATAAACCCGACATCGCCTTGCTCACAAAACTGGATTCGATCAACAAACGCTGCTGCTCTTGCTCAGTAAGCTGATAAATCTCAGCTTTATTTTCACGTTTTGGCACCAGTATCAACCATGGATAGCGCATATCGTTCATTAACAACACTTCGCACAGTTCAAACTCACCAATCCGGATAGTATCTTGTTTTAATTGTGGATGAAGCTCATACATTATTATGCTGCCAGATATTTTGTGACGATTTCATAAACATCGGCTGATAAGTCTTTTTGCGTAGCAATCTGTTCTAATGACGCTTTCATTAATTCTTGACGCTCAAGATCATAACGACGCCATGAATTTAACGCGCCGAGCATTCTTGCTGCAACTTGAGGATTGAGCTTATCTAACACTAATATTTGCTCTGCCAGGAATCGATAGCCAGAACCATCTTTCGCGTGAAAATGGACAGGGTTATTGCGGCAAAACTGGCCAATTAACGCACGAACATTATTTGGATTTTTAATATTAAATGCTTCATGCTTCATCAACGCTTTAACACGTAACAAGGTATCAGGTAGTTTCGATACAGCTTGCACCGATAACCATTTATCAACTACTTGACGATCATGTTTCCATTGCTCATAAAACGCACGTAATGCGTGTTCGCGTTCTGGTCCAGCCTGATCGACCATCAAACGTAAGCCAGCCAATAATTCTGTCATATTGTCAGTCACTTTCATCTGACGCAGACAGCGTTGCATTTGTAGCGGATCATCGGTGGCGGCCAAATAGGATAAACATAGATTTTTAAGACTACGTGCAGCCATATCTTCTGCATTGAACTGATATTTTTTCTGTTTACTCAGACTTTCATAACGTGCATTGAATAATGGTTTCAGTGATATGGCAATCTGTCGTTTTGCAAATTCTCTAGCCTGATGAATGCCATCTACATCAGCTACAGGCATCTGTGCAGCCAAATAGTTTTCCGTTGGCAGAGTCAACATTTTTGCCACAAGTGCTGGATCTAACTGTTCGTCATTCAAGACGGCTTCAAGCTGTGACAGCAATAATGGTGATAAGGCTAATGTATTCTGCTTTTGGATATCATCAACAATTTCCAACAACACATTAATCATTAATTGCTGACCAGCATCCCAACGATTAAAGCTGTCGGTGTCACGGCCCATTAAGAAGGCTAATTGCTTATTTGTTAAGTCATACTTGAGTTTTACCGGAGCCGAAAATCCGCGTAACACTGATGCAACAGGCTCTTCAGAAACATGGATAAACTCAAACGTCTGCTCTGTTTCTGTCAATGACAAAACACGCGTATCACCATCATAGGGGGTTACCTCTTCCGCTAACTGCATTGGCATATTATTGCCATCACTATCCAGTAAGCCCACAGCAACAGGAATATGGAAATTTAACTTATTCTCTTGCCCTGGTGTAGCTGGGCAGGATTGGCGGAGGATAAGGCTGAAACGTTGTTGCACAGGATCGTAGTGTGTCTTGACCGATAGCTCAGGCGTACCAGCTTGTTCATACCAGCGTTTAAACTGACTTAAATCAACACTATTGGCGTCTTCAATCGCTTTGACAAAATCATCGGTGGTGACGGCTTGACCATCATGTCTATCAAAGTAAAGATCTGTTCCTTTTCTAAAACCTTCGTCGCCAACCAATGTTTTAATCATACGGACGACTTCAGCGCCTTTCTCATAAATCGTCACCGTATAAAAGTTACTGATTTCAATGTATGAATCAGGTCTTACAGGGTGTGCCATTGGGCCAGCATCTTCAGCAAACTGCATACTGCGTAGGCCATTCACATCATCAATACGCTGTACCGCCGCTGAGTTCAAATCAGCACTAAAACTCTGATCACGCATGACAGTAAAGCCTTCTTTCAGACTTAACTGAAACCAATCCCGACAAGTAACACGATTGCCAGACCAGTTATGGAAATATTCATGGGCAACGATACTCTGAATCGTATAAAAATCATCATCTGTCGCTGTTTCTGGTGTGGCTAATACACAAGCGGCATTGAAGATATTCAAGCCTTTGTTTTCCATAGCCCCCATATTGAAGTCGTTAACGGCCACAATCATGAATACATCTAGATCATATTCACGGCCATAGACCTCTTCATCCCATTTCATTGATTGTTTTAACGACACTAATGCATGGTCACATTTATGTTTATTCTCAGGATCAACGTAGATGCGTAATGTGACATCGCGACCGTTCATGGTTCTGAAGTGATCTTGCTGACAATATAAGTCACCAGCAACCAGCGCAAATAAATAACTCGGCTTGGGATGAGGATCATGCCAGCGCACCCAATGACGACCATCATTAAACTGGCCCTGTTCTTCCAGGTTACCGTTCGATAACATCACCGGCCACTGTTTTGCATCGGCAACAATCGTCACTGTAAATACCGTCATTACATCCGGACGATCAGGGTAATAGGTAATCCGTCTAAACCCTTCCGCCTCACACTGAGTGCACAATAAACGTCCAGAATGATATAAGCCTTCCAACGCAGTGTTCTGATCGGGATGTATCTCGGTAATAATTTCTAATTCAAACTGTTCAGGCACCTCTGCAATAGTCAGTGACTTGCTGTTGACCTCATACTCACTATCAGAAAGTAATTTTCCATCCAATTTTATACTAATCAAATCCAGTGACTCACCATCGAGCACACACTCACCAGCAGATGATTCCGGGTTAAGCCGCATTTTTAACGTGCTGATAACCCTTGTTTTTGATTTATCCAAATCAAAATGAAGTAATGCCTCATCCACCAGATAACGAGGCACCTGATAGTTGGCTAATAAGGTCATTTTTGGTGACTGTTCCACGTTAGAAAGATCCATCATATTTCTCTATTAAAAGTCGTCTAGTGTTTTTACAGACCAGACTTCGTACGCCGGGGTTTCATAAGGATGTGCAGAAATTAAGGCTTGCAATATAGGCTTTATCTTTTGGCTGGGACAAACGGTTTCTATCCGGAACTCAGGTACATATTCCACCTGACCTTGTTGGCCGATATAAGGTTGGCTTCCAGCTAGAGGACGAAACTGCCCCATTCCTTGCGATTCCCAGCAACAGGAATCATAACCATCATATTGTCCGGCTCCCACAGCAAAAATTGCCTGTTTAACCACTTCTTTGTGAGATTCAGGGACAAAAAAAACCAGTTTTAATAATGTGTCCGCCATCAATTATCGAATACGCCATTTCTGTGCGAGACCATTGCCAAGCTCACTATATACTGAGCGGCCATCTGGGCTAAAAGCCAGCGCTTGAATTACCACACCCGGTTTTAAAGCGTCTTTGCGTGGTGTAAACCAACAGCCCAAGGCTTGACCATTTTGTGCTCGCCAGACACAAATTTCACGATTTGGGTGACCCGTAGCAACATATTTACCATCAGGTGAATAAGCTATTGCCGTGGTCGTCGTTTTAAAAACTGGGAAGTCACCCCATATACCATCTACATCCACCGGTGATGTAGTCAACACAGCGACTTGCTTACCACTTTTTACACTCCAGATACGAGTTTGAGCATTACCTGCTGAACTAATGACATTGCCACCTCTCGGGTCAAACGAGACAAAACTCACATCATTCTTATGTTGCCAGATGCGTAATTGCTGACCAGTTTCTAAATTCCACATTCTTGCTGTGTGATCATCACCACCTGTTAACCCATACTTACCATTGGGTGAAATATCCACTGTATTAATAAGCTGATCAATCGGTGAGTTCACGGCTTTGCCATCGTGTTTAAAGATTTGCACCACGCGATTTCTGATGACATCAAAATAAACGGCGGTTCTGTCTTGTAATGCCAAAAGCAGATGATCTCCTCTTGGCGATAAAGCAATGTCTTTAATAGTGACAGGAAACTCAAGCCGAATCATCGGCTCACCATTTTCCATATTCCATAACACAATGACTTTAGACTCTACGGTGGCAGCGACTTTACTGTCATCAGAAAAAGCCACATCCGTGGTAGTGCCGCTATCACTTGGCGTATTTTGCCAAGTGTATTTCACCTTATTCGTTTCAAGGTCCCAAAGCTTGGCCGGTAAATCAATGTCTCCCACCAGAACATAACGACCATCGGGAGAGAAACTCGACGCATAACTGCCATTTTCACTGTGCTTCCAGGATTCTGTCGGTGTTCTTTCTTCTGTACAGGCTGACACTGAAAGCAGTATCAGTGCAGCACTGCTGAGGGTTCGTATTACATTCTGAGTAAAAAAAGACATCGGCATCAGGAACGAGGAAGGGTCACACCAGACTGGCCTTGATATTTACCACCGCGGTCGGCATAAGATGTTTCACAGACTTCATCAGATTCGAAAAATAACATCTGCGCCACGCCTTCATTAGCATAAATCTTGGCAGGCAATGGGGTCGTGTTAGAAAACTCTAATGTTACCTGCCCTTCCCACTCTGGTTCCAGCGGGGTGACATTCACAATGATGCCGCAGCGTGCATAAGTAGATTTACCCAAACATACGGTCAAAACATTACGCGGAATTTTGAAGGTTTCAACGGTTCTGGCCAGTGCAAATGAATTCGGTGGGATGATACAAACATCAGATGTCACATCCACAAAACTGCTTTCATCAAAGTTTTTTGGATCAACAATCGCAGAGTTGATATTGGTGAAAATTTTAAACTCGTTTGAACAACGAACATCATAACCATAGCTGGAGGTGCCATAAGAGATAATACGGTTATCATCACGATATCGAACCTGACCTGGCTCAAAAGGCGAAATCATTCCCTGCGCCGCCATACGACGGATCCATTTATCTGACTTAATCATAGTTGCTTGGTTATACCTTTATAAATGTCCAATCATAAGCCTATTAAAACATATCTTAAACAGGCTTTATCGTGTCTTAGCTAAACATTAGTCATTTTTAATCACAATGTTTGGAAACGCTGCTGAGTAATCTTTGCCCTGCATTGCCAGTCTGGCACCAACGCGACGGGCAATCTGTCGATACGCCATTGAAATCTCAGCGTCAGGTTCGGTCACTACACTAGGTTTACCCGAGTCAGCATCTTCACGGATTCGAATATCCAAAGGTAAACTGCCGAGTAAATTGAGATGGTACTGTTCGGCCATACGCTGACCGCCACCGTCACCAAAAATGTGTTCTTCATGGCCACACTGACTACAGATATGGGTGCTCATATTTTCAACAATACCCAGTACCGGTACTTTGACCTTTTCAAACATCTTGTATGCTTTACGAGCATCAAGCAACGAAATATCTTGAGGTGTGGTGACAATCACCGCACCACTGACAGGGACTTTTTGCGACAAGGTTAATTGAATATCACCTGTGCCCGGTGGCAGATCGATAATCAGATAATCCAGATCTTTCCAGTTTGTCTCGCCCAATAATTGTTGCAGGGCTTGAGTCACCATCGGCCCACGCCAGATCATGGGTTCTTCTTCATCAATGAGGAAACCAATCGACATGGTTTGAATACCGTAACTTTCGACGGGATTCATCGACTTGCCATCTGGAGATTCGGGACGACGATTGGCACCCAGCATTCGAGGTTGGCTTGGCCCGTAAATATCGGCATCCAGCACACCGACGGTTGCGCCTTCTGCAGCGAGTGCCAGGGCGAGGTTGGCTGACGTGGTTGATTTACCGACGCCACCTTTACCAGAACCAACAGCAATGATGTTTTTAATATTATCCAGTGCCTGAACGCCCTGTTGCACTTTATGCTTGATGATTTCGCTTGAGACGACAACACTGACATTGTCAGCTCCTGCTTGTTGTAAAGCAGATGTTAATGCTGTATTGAGTTGTTCAATATAGCCTTTGACTGGATAACGCAGAACGACAGAAACAGTTTGTTTAGCTGCATTCTCTGCCACCATAATCGCTGGGTTAGTCTCTCCGAGTTTTATTTCGGTCGAGGGGTCCTGAAAGTCGTTAATAATCTGCTTTATCTGAGCATTATCTAACATGGAGCACTCCTGTCTATTTCATGCGATCGCCTGAAGACACGCATCTATTCTATTTTTATTGGCATGCCAGACGCTAAATCTGAAGGTTTGGCTAAAACGGCTATCTAAAAAAAACGCCATCTTTAAGACGGCGTTTAATATCAATCTAATCTGGGGCCACGTAGTTCATTTTGCAAGGGCCAATCACGATAATTAAATACCTGTCCTTGCTGACGTACACGGGCAATCTCATTTACATCCAAATCGGCATAGACCCACTGTGCAGTATCGGCAGAACCTTCCGCCAGAATACCATTATCTGGGAAGCCATAATCTACGGGTGTGTAGATGCTGGCACGTCCTGTATTCACATCGACGGCTTCTGACCACAATGCTTCACCAAATGTCGGTGATTGTAATACATAACACTGGTTTTCAAGCGCACGTGCCTGGCAACCGATTCTGACCCGATAAAAACCTGCTTGAGTGTCAGTACAGCTCGGTACCAGTACCACATCAGCGCCAGCCTGAACTTGCTGATGCGCGATTAACGGAAATTCACTGTCATAACAAATATTGATAGCAAGGCGACCAATATCTGTATCGATAACTTTAATGTCTTGTCCGGCATGAATTAACCATTGTTCATTTTCAAACCGTGTCATGATGAGTTTGTCCTGATAGTCAATAAGACCATCAACACCATACAGATTAGCGCGGTTACGAAAGCTACCATCAGACTGCAGTACAGGGAAAGAACTGGCCAATATCATCACATCAAACTGCTTGGCTAACTGAGCATAAAGCGCCTCATAATCGGCATAGACTTCTTGCATCGAATGCAGTTGTTTTCCCAAATCTTTGTAAACGGACTCACCAAACAGCGAAGCCAGTTCCATACTGCCATACTCAGGGAAAACCAGTAACTTAGCCCCATTGTTAGCTGCCTGGCTTACCCATTGTGTTAATTTATCTTCAAATTCAAACCATTGCGCGAAAAAGCCAATATCATATTGGGCAACTGCCGCTTTTACTTTGCTCATTCATGTTCCAGAGAATTAGGTATAACGTCGCTTGAGTGTTAAAAGCCAGACGCTAAAGAGATTTAAATTTTTTTCATCCAGAAAGTCATCGGCTTAGGTGATTCAATCGTCTCGCCAACTTCTTTCCAGCTGAATGTGGTATTGAGTTCAGGGTGTTTTTCATAACCGCGTTTACACCAGAAATTATCTAATGGCTGATAGTCAGCGGGTCGCTGTGGATGATCCTCTGGACGTTGAACACCACAAAAACAGCTGTATTCAAATCCACCGACTTCATGCGCATGGGCTTCCCTTTCATCGAAAAACGCAACACCGGCACCTTGTCCACGGTACTGAGACAGTAATACCGATTCACCACAATAAAATATCTTATCGATATCATAACCAGCAGCGATAAATGGGGCTTTGACTTCGTCTGTTTCGTATTTGAGTGGAATGCCAGTAGACGCACCAACAACATGCTCACCGTCAAAGGCCAATACAATGACGCTGTCAGGCGCTTCGATATATGTCTTAAGATATTTTTCTTCGTAAGTCAGGTCCCCATCATAAAGATAAGGGAAGTCACGAAAAACACGAATCCGGAGCTCAGCGAGCTCCGGAATGTATTGATTGAGTTTATCGCCAGACAGTCTTTCCAGTCTTAACATCGCACACCTCTTAGCCTGCGACTTGGGCGATCCAGTCTTCTAAGTTGTAGTAGTTAGTAATACGAGCGACTTTACCATCACGAATCACAAAGAATGCACCTGCTGGTAAACGATATGTTTGACCTGCTGCTTCTGGTAAACCTTCATCAGTTGACAAGTATTCACCTAATACAGTGAATTCAACCGCAGCACGGTCACCAGCATCATTGGTTGTGATCGAAATATCAACGATATTTTCTTTATAGTGAGCATTCATACGATCCATGAATTTTTTGAATGCTTCTTTACCGATTTCACGACCACCTTGGTTTACATCATGAATGACATCGTCTGTCAGCATATTAAGAAATGCATCCATGTCACCGCGGTTAAATGCATTGTAGTAGTCTTCCAACAGTTTTACTGTAGCTTGATTCATGATGAAAAAATCCCAAAGATTAGAAAAAGGCCGAATTTTATCTGTTTCAAGGAATGAGGAAAAGACTTAATTTGTTAATTGCCTCATATCCTTAGCCTATAACCAGGCTTTCTGATTCATTCGTTTTTGAGTCGCGCACAAGCCCTATTAATTAATGACGATTTCTTTGCACGATACCCATCAATTTATAGGTCAGCAAAGAAGCAGAAAAATCATAGGCATGGAAACCCTCAATAGGGGCAAATTCCATAATGTCAAAACCAATGATTTCGCGCTGTTTTGCAACCGACTCAAATAAGTTGAGTGTCTGATACCAATCAAGGCCACCAGGCACTGGTGTGCCAGTTGATGGAAAAACGGAAGGATCCATGCCATCAATATCCAGTGTAAAAAACACTTTTTGTGGAAAATCGTCAGGTAGCTCGATGGACTGAATCCGATTAGGCACTAACTCGTCGGCATCCTGATATAACACGCCAAATTCTTCGCGGAAGGCCATTTCTTCTTCACAGTAAGCGCGAATACCCAGCTGATAAAGTGGAATACCCATATCCACAGCACGTTTCATCACTGAGGCATGGCTCAGAAAGTCACCTTCGTAGGCATGACGTAAATCGGCATGTGCATCGATCTGCACAATGCCAAAATCCTCTATACCAGCATCACGCAAGCCTTTTATTACACCATACGTGACTGTATGTTCACCACCTAGTACAACCGGCATTCCACCGCTCTTTACGATATCAGCTGTTGCTTTAGCGATATTGTCGATGACTTGTTGTGGCGCAACACTACAATCCACTGGCTCACAAGTATAAATTCCCTCGTCGCAGGGTTTGCTCTTACCATCCCATTCTTCTAACTGCCATGACGCTTGTAAAATAGCATTAGGCCCCAAAGCTGTACCACCACCGTAGGACACACTTTTTTCATAAGGCACAGGCAAAACATGAAATAGTGCTTGTTCGGGTTCTGGCTGTTCAATTTCTGAACCGAGAAAAATTGGATAATCTTCCATTTGCATCAACTCAAGATAATCTGTGTTTAAAATCGTCGTAGCCGAACTCTTTCACAATGCGTAAGGCATCGGTTTCTGAGTTCCACAACGCAATGGCTGGTAATTTTGTGCCATTAAATGTGGTGGTTTTGACCATCGTGTAATGCGCCATATCTTCGAAAATCAGCCGCTGACCGACTTCAAGCGGTGCTTTGAAGCTGTAATCATCAATCACATCACCCGCCAGACAGGTTAAGCCCCCCAGTCTATACGTATATTCGAACTCATCTGCCTCACCAGCACCACGAATATCAGGGCGATATGGCATTTCCAGCGTATCCGGCATATGACAGGTGGCGGAGGTATCAAGAATGGCTTGATTCAGTTTATTCCAGGTAATATCCAACACTTCACAGCTCAGAATGCCTGTGCCGATGGCCATTGCTTCACCCGGCTCAAGATAGACTTGTACCTGATGGCGTGCTTGAAATGCCTGTATTAACTCCACCAACCCATTAATATCATAGCCATCAGCAGTAATATGATGACCGCCACCAAAGTTGACCCATTTCATTTGCGGCAAGATATGACCGAACTTTGATTCAACCGCTGCTACGGTACGTTGAAGTGGTTCAAAACCTTGTTCACACAGGGTATGAAAATGCAGACCACTAATTCCTTCCAATGCGGTTTCATCTAACTGCGATAAGGTTATCCCTAAACGCGATCCAGGCGAACACGGATCATAAATGGGCACGGCCCCTTCAGAATGTTCAGGATTGATTCGTAAACCAAACTCCAGATCAGGTCGTTGCTTTTGGGCCGCTAAACACTGCTCTCTAAATCGCAGCCACTGGCTGCATGAATTAAACACAATATGGTTCGCAAACGTTAACAGCTCATCTATATCTGCCTGACTGAAAGCAGCAGCGAACACATGCACTTCACCACCATATTCTTCATAACCCAGGCGAGCTTCATGCAAACCACTGGCACAGGTGCCATTCAGATATTGGCGGGTTAAATCACCCAGTGACCACATTGAAAAGGCTTTTAAGGCACCCAGCACTTTTGCACCGCTGGCTACCGCTACACCATGCAGAATACGTAAGTTACGCTCTACCGCGACTTCATCAACCACAAAACAAGGTGATGGCAAACGGGATAAATCCAGTTTGCCAAAATCAGTAAACTGCATGGATATTAGTTGTCCAGATTAAAGTTATCAAGTTCAATCACATTCCATGGCAAGCCATATTTATTCATGTCTTCCATGAAGGGATCAGGATCGAACTGTTCAATATTCCAAACACCAGGTTGTTTCCATTTGCCTTCTAACATCATTTTGGCACCAATCATGGCTGGCACACCTGTGGTGTATGAAATCGCCTGAGACTGCACTTCTTTATAACAATCCTGATGATCTTTGATGTTATAGAGGTAAACAATTTTTTCTTTACCGTCTTTAATACCTTTCACCACACAACCGATGCAGGTTTTGCCTTTGGTTCGTGGTCCTAAGGTAGAAGGATCAGGCAACAAGGCTTTCAAGAACTGAATCGGTACGATTTTCTGACCGTTATAGTCAATCGGCTCGATGCCTGTCATGCCCACATTTCCAAGCACTTCCAGGTGTTTCAGGTAACTTTCACCAAAACTCATCCAGAACTGAGCGCGTTTCAACGTCGGGAAATTTTTAGTTAATGATTCCAGCTCTTCATGATACATACGGTAAATATTGTAGGTACCGACTTCTTCTGGGCAGGTAAATGTCGCTTTTTTCGACATCGCTGGGGTTTCAACAAACTCACCATTTTCCCAGTGACGACATTCAGCAGTCACTTCGCGGATATTAATTTCCGGGTTAAAGTTGGTTGCAAACGGATAACCGTGATCACCACCATTGACATCGATAATGTCCAGTTCATGGATTTCATCAAAATAATGTTTAGCAATATAGGCGGTGAAGACATTGGTGGCACCGGGATCAAAACCACTTCCCAGCAATGCTGTTAAACCAGCCTCTTTAAACTTATCTTGATAAGCCCACTGCCATTTATATTCAAACTTGGCAGTATCCAAAGGTTCATAGTTGGCTGTGTCAAGATAATCCACTCCTGCTGCCAGACAGGCATCCATGATCGTCAGATCCTGGTATGGCAAAGCGACATTAATCACTAAGTCCGGTTTTTCCTGTTCAAGCAATGCCGTTAACTCAGCGACATTATCTGCATCCACTTTCGCTGTTTTAATCGGGCGATCCAATTGGGCAGCGATAGCTTTGCATTTTTCTTCTGTTCGGCTTGCCAAAACAATTTCAGAGAATACTTCTGGTAACTGTGCACATTTATGTGTGACTACGCCACCGACACCGCCGGCACCAATAATCAGGACTTTAGACATTGCTGAATTCCTTTAACTCGTCTCAATTAACGTTCAAAAAAAGTATAGCCATGCATACTTTCTTTAAAAGCATGCAACATTTGTTGGCGCATCGGCACCGAAATTCGTCCATCACGCACCGCTTCTTCTGCGATACGACGGAATTGTTCTAACATGTGTTTAGGATCGTACTCAACGTAGCTTAATACGTCGGCGATGCTGTCACCATGGAATTCACGACGGAAATCAAAACCACCTTCCTCGTTGATATGCACGCTGACGACATTGGTATCACCAAACAGATTGTGTAAGTCACCCAAGGTTTCCTGATACGCACCGACCAGGAAAACACTTAAATAATATTCCTCACCATGTTTCAGTTCGTGTAGCGGTAGTGTTTTTTTCACTCCGGTTGGTGAGATGAAGTTATCGATCTTACCGTCACAGTCACAGGTCATATCCGCTAAAACTGCATCTCTGACCGGCGCTTCGTTTAATCGATGGATTGGCATGATCGGGAAAAGCTGATCAATTGCCCAGATATCCGGTAATGACTGGAATAAGCTGAAATTGCCATAGTAAATATCAGACAGCAATTCGGGTAACGCTTCCAGCTCCTGAGACACGCGTCTTGCCTGTGGCAGCAGATTAGAAATCTTTTCCAGAATAGCGAGTGCCAGGTTTTCTGCTAATGCTCGTTCACGAATGGTCGCTTGTCCATGGTGAAATAATTCACGCATCTCATCACGGTAATAGAGAGAGTCGTTGTAACACTCCTGCAAATTTTCCGGACTGACGTAATCAAGCACACTAAATAGATTGATAATGTGGTCATGACTATCTTCTGGAGCTTCGGCAGGGATCGGTTCAGCTTTATGCTCACGTACTTCAAGCACATTGAATAATAACATTGAAGAATAGGCCACCAGCGCACGACCAGACTCAGAAATAATCACTGGGTGTGGGATATCCAATGGGTCCAGACTTTCCTGTAAGGCTTCTACAATGTTGTAGCAATATTCGTCCAAACCATAGTTCATACTATGCGTGCTGTTACTTCTGGCCCCCTCATAGTCAACAGCCAAACCACCGCCCATATCGATATACCCCATTGGAGCGCCTTCTTCGATAAGGCCAGCGTAAAATCGGCAGGCTTCCATCACACCAGTACGGATATTACGGATATTAGGAATTTGAGATCCCAGATGGCTGTGAAGCAACTGCAAACAGTGCAGCATGTTGGTTTGTTTAAGCTTATCAACCACGCCTAATAGAGCACTGGTAGATAAACCGAAGATCGAGCGATCGCCACTGTCTTCATTCCAGTGACCTTCCACCATAGAAGCCAGACGAATACGCACGCCAATTAAGGGATCAACACCCAGAGCACGGCTACGCTCAAGAATAATGTCCAGCTCCATGGCGGTTTCCAGCACAAAGAAGCACTTGATTCCCATTTGACGGGCATAAAGACCAAGATCGATAAATTCTTCATCTTTGTAGCCATTACAGACAATCAGACTGTCATGATCACGTAGCTGTGACAGAGCAATAATTAATTCCGCTTTACTGCCCGCTTCCAGACCATGATGGTAACGACTGCCGTAGTCAGCAATCTCTTCAATAACATGACACTGCTGATTAACTTTGATAGGAAATACGCCACGGTAATGATTTTTATAACCTGCTTCATCAATCGCCCGTGAGAATGCTTCATTAAGTTGAGTGATGCGCTGATCTAGCAGATTTTCAATGCGTAACACAGCTGGCATATCCAGTCCACGCTCACGCATGCCATTGACGATGTCAATGATAGGTACCTGTATGGTTTTCTCACCAAACTGGACGGTGACAACAGCATTACCATCTTCTGACACATCAAAGTAGTCGCTTCCCCAGTCCCTGACACCATATAAGCGAGCACTATGTTCAGCACTCCATTCAGTACTTAAATCCAGCTCGTTATCGATAGGAGGAAAAGGCGTTTTCTGCATTGACGATTATTCCCGTCTTGGTTAGTTAAAGGGCGCGATTTTCACTAGTTTGCAGTGAAAAAGCAAAGAATTATTTCAATTATTACATTACCGAGATGACACCACAGTGACATCGGCTCAAATTATGGGTAATTCATCAGGCACTGCAGTGTCTGTCGCTGGATCCAAGTCCGTATGAAAAGCCAGCAGACTATCAGCGACTTCGTCCGGTTTATTAAACCTTGCGATATGAAACAAGGCTTCCCCTTCATTGACCAAAGGGATATTTGTGCGACCAATGACGATACCAGAACTGCTTGCCAGCACCTCAGTTTCCGAATCTCCCTTACCATAGGGTGCGGCCACCATGCCTAGTAGATCGCCTTTATTGACACTGGCCCCCATAGGCACCAGCATTCTGAAAATACCACTTTCAGGTGCTCTGACCCAAACACTACTGCGTGCTACAAAGGGTTCGTGAGGACGCTTTTTTTGTCTTGTGACGGCTAGCATCCCAATGTGACGCATGACGGCTAACACGCCTTTAACACCTGCACGAATAGCCATTTCGTTAAAACGTAAGGCTTCACCAGCCTCATAAACGATGACCGGCACATCATAAGCCGCAGCGGCATAACGTAATGACCCCTGAATCAAACTGGAGTTCACCACCACCGGCGCATCAAAAGCATGGGCCATCATTTCAACATCAGGGTTGGATAAATCAGCGCGTATCTGCGGTAAATTATCACGATGGATCGCAGCCGTGTGCAGATCAATGCCATGGGTACACTGACTGACGACTTCCTTCATAAAAGAATCCGCTAATCTGGCAGCAAGTGAACCTTCATCCGAACCAGGAAAACAACGATTAAGATCACGTCTGTCTGGTAAATAACGAGACTGATTTAAAAAGCCATACACATTGACAACGGGGATGGCGATTATTGTACCTTTCAGACCTTTAAGACTTTTACTTTTCACCAAACGGCGAATAATCTCAACACCATTGATTTCATCACCATGTACCGCGGCTGAAACAAACAGGATAGGCCCTTTACGACGTCCACGAATGACATGTACCGGCATACTCAATGCTGTTTGCATGTAAAGATCAGGCAAAGGCACATCAATAATCTTACTTTGTCCTAATCTGACTTCTTCACCAGCCAACACCAGCACATCGGACATGTTTAGCCCCTGCCCCGCGTTTTTGTTTTGCCTGAACGTGCATTTCTCTCGATGAAGTCGATAATCATGCTGGCAATATCTTTACCAGTGGCATTTTCAATGCCTTCCAGGCCTGGTGATGAATTCACCTCCATTACAACCGGACCGTGATTTGAACGCAATAAATCAACACCACAGACATTCAAACCCATCGTTTTTGCGGCACGAACTGCGGTTGCTCGCTCTAGGGGAGAAATACGGATTAAATTAGCGCTACCACCACGATGTAGATTAGAGCGAAATTCGCCTTCTTTTCCCTGACGTTTCATTGATGCGACCACTTTATCCCCCACCACAAAACAGCGAATATCGGCACCGCCTGCTTCTTTGATAAATTCTTGAACCAAAATATTGGCCTTCATTCCCATAAAGGCCTCAATAACACTCTCTGCCGCTTGTTCTGTTTCTGCTAAAACAACACCGATACCTTGCGTTCCCTCCAGCAGCTTAATAACTAAAGGTGCACCGCCCACCATTTTGATTAAGTCATCAACATCATCCGGTCGGTGTGCAAATCCGGTCACTGGCAGACCAATCCCTTTTCGGGATAGCAATTGCAGCGCACGTAGTTTATCTCGTGAGCGGCTAATAGCCACTGACTCATTGAGCGGATACACATTCATCATTTCAAACTGACGCAGCACAGCAGTACCGTAAAAAGTGACAGAAGCGCCAATCCGCGGAATGACCGCATCATAACCTGTCAGAATTTCGCCTTTGTAGTGAACTTCTGGTTTTAATGAAGTAATGTTCATGTAACAGCGAAGCACATCTAATACATGTACTTCATGACCACGAGCCTCTGCGGCCTCAACCAGACGACGGGTTGAATATAACTTGGGGTTACGAGAAAGAACGGCGATTTTCATCAACTTTCTCCATCAAAAAATTCTTTAACAGGCTGTTCATCATGCTCCTGAACACTTTGGCCAGTCATAAATGACATGGCAGGATTGACAATAAGATTGCCGGCAGTCATGGCGGTTCGACCTAACAGCATTCTAAACAGCATATTATCGCGGTTTGTCAGAGTGACTTCTATAGGCCATTGCTTTTGCCCCAGTGATAGCTCAGTCTGAATCACATAACGCTTTTCCGTATGCCCCCCCGAATCCGTCACATTGCGCTGATCAATGACTAAGGCTTCACACCATTTGATAGTGTCATTGTCTCCCTGATTAGGATGCACGCCAAATCGAACCCAGAGTTGCTTATCCTGCTCAAACTCTTCAACTGAAAAGGCATGGATAGCTGAGGTCCTTGCTCCGGTGTCCACTTTTGCTTTGATTCTGGTGAGGCCAAGTTGCGGGAGGCTCAACCACTCGCGCCAGCCCACAGTAATAGATTCCAATAATGCTGCTTTACTTTGCTCTTCTGTCATCCGATGGTAACCATTCGTTTTCTCAGTGAGGGATGATAACACTCCGTAGAATGCATCAACGATTTTGGTAAAGAAGGCGATTCATGGTGGTAATCGCGCTGACTTTGATTTCTTTCGGGCAAACGCTTTCGCACTCACGATAGTTACTGCAACTACCAAAACCTTCATGTTCCATGGCTTTTAGTAATTTAGCTGGTCGCTGTTTATCCATACCTCCTTGTGGGAGGACCGATAGGTGGGAGATTTTTGCTGCAACAAATAATGTCGCTGAGGCATTTGGACAAACAGCGACACAGGCACCACAGCCGATACAAGTCGCCGCATCAAATGCATCATCTGCAACCTGTTTATCTATGGGTAAAGTATTTGCTTCACAGGCCGAACCAGTGCGGATGGGGATATATCCGCCAGCCTGGATAATACGATCAAAGGCACTTCTATCAACGATAAGATCTTTGATAATCGGGAAAGCAGTGGCTCGCCATGGCTCTATCCATAATTCTTTTTCATCTTTGTAGTCACGCATGTACTGCTGACAGGTGGTCGTTGCCCGTTGTTTACCATGCGGTGTGCCATTGATAACAAGATTACATGAGCCACAAATACCCTCACGACAGTCAAAGTCAAAAGCAATCGGGTCATCCCCTTGAAGAATCAACTTTTCATTCAGAGCATCCATCATCTCCAGAAATGAAGAATCTTCACTCGCCTCAATTTCATATGTCTCGAAATCACCCTTTTTATCGGGTCCAGATTGCCGCCAGATATTCAGTTTAAAAATCATTGGTAATTTCTTATGCTGGGTCGAACGAAATCAAAATGCAGGTATTCACGATAAAGTGTTGGGTGGCTGATATCACCACTATACTGCCAGGCGGCTACATAGGAATAATCCATATCGTTTCGTTTGGCCTCCCCCTCTTCTGTCAAATGCTCTTCTCGTGCATGACAGCCACAGGATTCTTCCCTGTCCAGTGCATCAATACACATTAACTCTGTTAATTCAAAAAAGTCGGCAACACGTCCTGCGCGCTCTAAGGTTTGGTTTAAGCCGCCTTCAGAACCAGAAATTTTTACTTTCCGCCAAAACTGCTCGCGCAGCGTTTGTATTTCATTAATGGCTTTTTCAAGTGAGGACTTTGTCCTTGCCATACCACAGGCATGCCAGAGGATCTGTCCCAATTGACGATGAAACTCATCGGGGGTAACAGATGGTTCAGGTGCATTCATCAAGCTATCAATTCGGCTTTTGGCTGACGACATGGCTTCATCAATCTGCATTGAATAATTTTCTGCTTTAACAGGCTTATGCTTGGCTAAAAAATCCGCTACCGTCGTAGGCAAAATAAAATAGCCATCGGCCAGCCCTTGCATTAATGCACTGGCGCCTAATCTATTGGCGCCGTGATCTGAAAAATTCGCTTCACCACCGGCAAACAAGCCATCGATGGTTGTCATCAGATTGTAGTCAACCCACAAGCCGCCCATGGTGTAATGCACAGCAGGATAAATCCGCATTGGGGTTTCATACGGATTTTCAGCGGTTATTCGCTGATACATCTCAAACAAATTGCCATATTTTTCTTCAACTGCGTCGAATCCCTGTTTTTTGATTGCCTGAGCGAAATCGAGATAGACACCCAGTTTTTTGCCCTCAATTTCAAAACCTACACCACGGCCCTCATCACAGATTAGCTTGACGGCGCGTGATGCAATATCGCGCGGTACCAAATTACCAAATGACGGGTACATGCGTTCCAGAAAATAATCACGATCTTGTTCTGGAATATCTTCTGGCCGTTTATCACAATCGGCTTTATTTTTAGGCGCCCATACACGGCCATCATTACGCAGAGATTCACTCATTAATGTCAGTTTTGATTGTAATTCACCATGCTGTGGAATACAGGTGGGATGAATCTGAGTAAAACAGGGATTGGCGAATAAAGCCCCTTTTTTATGGGCACGCCAAATCGCCGAGGTATTACAGCCTTTGGCGTTGGTCGACAGATAAAAAGCGTTACTGTACCCCCCCGTACATAACACCACACAATCAGCAATATGGCTTTCTAATTCGCCGGTAACCAGATCACGAGTGATAATGCCAACGGCTCTGTCACCATCCATGATCAGCTCCTGCATTTCACAGCGAGACTGATGGGTAATTGTACCTTCGGCAATCTGTCTGCTCATGGCCTGATAGGCACCCAGTAACAGTTGTTGCCCGGTTTGTCCTCTGGCATAGAACGTCCGCGACACCTGAGCACCACCAAACGAACGGTTTGCCAGATATCCCGAATATTCGCGGGCAAAAGGTACGCCTTGTGCCACTGCCTGATCGATAATGGCGGTGCTTAATTCAGCCAGACGGAAAACGTTAGATTCTCTAGCTCTGAAATCGCCACCTTTAATCGTGTCGTAAAACAAACGCCAGACACTGTCTCCATCATTCTGATAATTTTTGGCCGCATTAATACCACCTTGGGCAGCAATACTGTGAGCTCGGCGCGGACTATCCTGAAAACAAAAGGTTTTTACATTAAAGCCCATTTCGCCTAATGAAGCAGAAGCAGAAGCGCCAGCCAACCCAGTTCCAACAACAATCACTGTATATTTTTTACGATTCGCCGGACTGACAACACGAGAATTATATTTATGCTGTTTCCATCTATCCTGTAATGGCCCTTTTGGCGCGTGGCTATCTAACTCAAACTCACTCATGACATTAACCATACATAAACAGGAATAGAAACAACCCCTACTCCTAAAAGCGCTACGGTTGAATGAATAGCGATATGGTGCATTTTTGCTGAAATTCCTAAGGTTTGGAGAACATTAATCAAAGAGTGCTGCAAGTGCATAACCAATATAAACACACCAGTCAGATAAAACAGCGTGATTACTACAGAACTAAACCAAGTCATTACTGAGCTTCTGACATCATCCGGATTCACATATAAAGATTGAATAATATGAATAACGATAAATAAGAATAATAAGATGATACTCAGCGTAACCAGTGCTGCCGGGATATGAAATTTGTCATGTTTTTTATAGCCAACCTGCCTAGCCTGATTGTTTTTTCGGCGTATGTTTACTGCTGCCCGAACATGAATCCACAAACAGAATAGAACGATGGCCAACACAGGCCAACGTATCCAGGCTGAATTGTAAATCTGATAAAACTGATTAAAGCTATCGCCAAAAAAGAAGCTGAGATTGGATAACATATGAAACAGGAGATAAACGCTTAATACCGTCCCTGCTATAGTCATCGTGCGTTTTTGAATCTGTAATAACGTCATGCTCAGCTTTCCATATCCAATCTGGCATCCTTACTGTCAGGACGAGGTTTCAGGTTTTCTTTTTCAATAGTACGGATACAGCTGTTCCAGCGAAGTGTTGCCTCATCGTTATGCTCTGGCCTTATTTTTTCCGCTTTCTGATAAAACTGTAAAGCTTCTATAAAATAGTCATAAGCGAACACTCTCGCCATACTCTGAGTCAGCATAAAGCGTGCACGCCGCTCGTGAAGCAGCCCGGTATAATAAAATTGCTGATAGCGGCTTTGTAACTTTTCAATGGCTTCTTCAATCGATTTCACTTGCGTCTTTTTACCTGCATGATGCAGTTGATCACTCAAAGCCAGAATGTACAAAACAATCGCTTTTTGATTATCCGGCTCTATGTGCAAAATATCCAAGCAAATGCTTTCGGCAATCTCAGGCTCATTTAGAGAACGATATTGGCGAGCTTTTTCTAATGCCAACTCAACCGAGTCAGCATGAATATTGTGTAAAATCAGCTCCATTGATAACCCCGAGAAAGCGTGAATTAGATATTGCGTGTTGAGTTCAATCTAATGCAAAGCCTGATGCTTTTCAACATACGCATAAATCGCATCGACAAAGCTGACTGATACGTGGTGTAAACACCCTAATTCTGGTATCTTTTATCGTTTTTCTCACGGTTAATTTCGGTTCACACATGCAAAGAAAAATTCTGGTCACCAGCGCTCTCCCTTATGCCAATGGTTCAATACATCTGGGCCATATGGTGGAATACATCCAAACTGACGTCTGGGTACGTTTCCAGAAAATGCGTGGCAACCAATGCTTTTATGTTTGCGCAGATGACGCGCATGGCACACCAATTATGCTGCGTGCTCAAAATGAAGGCATCACGCCTGAACAACTTATTAGCGATGTCAGTAAAGAGCATCAGGCCGACTTTGCCGAGTTCAATATTGGTTTTGATAATTTTCATAGTACCCACAGCGATGAAAACCGAGCCTTAGCCAGTCAGATTTATCTTGCTAACCGAGCTGCGGGTCATATTGAAGCCAGAACTATCAGTCAGGCCTACGATCCAGAAAAAGAAATGTTCCTGCCAGATAGATTCATTCGCGGTGAGTGCCCAAAATGTGGTGCCGCCGATCAATATGGTGATAACTGTGAAGTCTGTGGTGCCACTTATGAACCCACCGAACTCAAAAACCCGGTATCTGCTGTCTCTGGCGCTACGCCGATTACCAAAGAATCTGAGCATTATTTCTTCAAACTCGGTAATTTTGAAAAAACATTAAAAGAATGGACCAACAGTGATCATCTTCAGCCAGAAGTGACACGTAAACTCAGCGAATGGTTTGATAGCGGTTTGCAAGACTGGGACATTTCACGTGACGCGCCCTACTTCGGTTTTGAAATCCCAGATACAGAGAATAAATTCTTTTATGTGTGGATGGATGCGCCGATTGGTTATCTAGCCAGTTTCAAAAACTTCTGTGATCGTACGGGTGTTGACTTTGATGCCTTTATGAAACCTGGCAGCGATACCGAGATGGTGCACTTTATTGGTAAAGACATTATTTATTTCCATGCCCTGTTCTGGCCAGCAATGCTGGAAGGTGCGGGTTTCCGTCAGCCTGATAATATCTATGCACACGGTTTCTTAACCGTCGATGGCAAGAAAATGTCGAAATCTCGCGGTACATTTATCAAAGCACGTACCTATTTGAATCATCTGGACCCAGAATATCTACGTTATTACTTTGCTGCCAAACTTGGCAGTGGTATTGATGATATTGATTTAAGTCTGGAAGACTTCCAAACCCGAATTAATGCTGACTTAGTCGGTAAAGTCGTCAATATCGCCAGCCGCTGCGCCGGTTATCTGAGTAAAAAATGTGATGGTCAGTTAAGTGGTTCTTTAGCCGATGCGGACTTGTTTGATAGCTTTGTAAATCAGGCCGAAGCGATAGCTGAACGTTACGAAAAACGAGAGTTTGGTCAGGCCATGCGTGAGATTATGGCGCTGGCTGATCGTGCCAACCAGTATATTGATGAAATGAAACCTTGGGCGTTAGCCAAAGAAGAAGGTAAAGAGCAAGAAGTTCAAGCCATTTACAGCATGGGCATTAATTTATTCCGTGTATTAATCGCTTATTTAAAACCAGTATTACCAAAAACAGCTGAACAAGCTGAAGCCTTCCTCAATATCAAAGCATTGAATTGGGCTGATATCGCTTCACCACTTTTAGGTCATGCCATTAATAAATTTACACCACTGATGACACGTATCGAAAAAGAAAAAATCGATGCCATCATTGAAGAATCAAAAGAAAATATGACAGAAACAAAACCAGCAGAGAAACAAACAGCAGGCAATACGAATATTGACCCCATAGCCGATGAAATCCAGTTTGA
Organism: Methylophaga thalassica; assembly: GCF_030159795.1. NCBI lineage: Bacteria > Pseudomonadati > Pseudomonadota > Gammaproteobacteria > Thiotrichales > Piscirickettsiaceae > Methylophaga > Methylophaga thalassica. Next base: position 411,020 of record NZ_BSND01000004.1, read on the forward strand.
TGACTTCGCTAAGATTGATTTACGCATTGCCAAAATCGTCAATGCTGAACATGTGGAAGGTGCCGATAAGCTGCTTAAACTCACTTTAGATGTTGGTTTAGGTGAACGTCAGGTATTTGCAGGTATTAAATCAGCTTACTCACCTGAAGACCTCATTGGTAAATTAACGGTGATGGTAGCCAATCTAGCGCCACGTAAAATGCGTTTTGGTTTATCAGAAGGGATGGTTCTGGCTGCAGGACCAGGAGGCAAAGATTTGTTTATTTTGAACCCCGATGAAGGTGCTCAGCTGGGGATGAGAGTGAAATAAATCTAACATTCTTACAGGCGAAAAAAAGCCCCGCACTGCGGGGCTTCTATTTATTTAATGATTAACAAAGATCAGGTGTTGCTGTGCAAGAACCGCTCCATGTAACAACTCCACCGTTATATGTACCAGTCATGGTATAAACAGCAGAATCATCAATATTACCAGGCGCATCAGCATCAGGTGTGACAGTAATAACACCTTGAGTATCACTATCGACAGTCCAATCTACAGTATTAACTATTGTTGGGGCGCCAGTAACATTATCAGGTACACCATTTGAACCTGCAGTACAACGGTTAAAACCACCCTGTACTTGAGCGCAGACTTCTACAGCAGTTTTAACACTCGTTGCTGCCATTACAACTTCAGTATAACGAGCCTTGTCAGTGTATGTTTGATAAGCTGGCAAAGCAATTGCTGCCAAAATACCTATGATAGCTACAACAATCATCAGTTCGATTAATGTAAAACCTTGTTGGACTTTTTTCATATTTATCTCCGTATTTCTTAAATTAAGCACTACGCTTAAATTTAATTAATACAGTTATTGTGCCATGTGTGATTCAATATATTTTTCATAGACTTATAGAATAAGGCTGAGTCCCTCTGTTATTGCACATACCATACTTTGACAACAAGTGACACTTTTTGTCACTTGTTTGCACAGCTTGCCAAGTATTGCTTCAAGCCACCATTCCATGGATAAATCATTAATGCATGTTCAGCAACAAAACAACTTTGCTCTTTATCCTTTATCGCTTCATAACCGTTAATGACATCTTCAAATAGTTTTAAGTCAGGATTCGTATCTAATTCATGTTGAAATTGTTCAAGTAGTTGCATGATTTTTTGTTTATCGCCATTTTCAATTGCATGGTAAAGCACGCTTCTGTTAGCCATCGCTCTGGCATCAGCCTGAAAATAAGGATTTATCAATGCCTGCTGAAGTGGCTTATCAGTTGAGCGACCATAGACATAATCGGTGATATCTTTTTGAGCTATGGCTGTTTGTAGTATGAATAAGAATGAAACCAGACTAAATACTATTGTAATACCTCGAAGAGACAGTCTCGCCATCTGACTAAGCAGATTATTGTTATCAATAACGATATTTTTTAATGCCAGGTAAATAAGAAATAACCATACAAACCAGTGTAATGATGAAATATAAAATGGCAGCTCGACCATGTTGTGTAAAGAAATAGGTAACAACAATGAAAAGTAAGTAAGACTTATCATTCCATAGAAACGTACTATCAACCAAACTGTAGATGTCAACGCTACCAAAATGCCTATAACTGCGAGCGCTCCTCCTTCCACAGCCCACATCAATAACTCATTATGAGGATGGCCCAGAGTGTATGGCATCGATACATTCTGATAATCCTCATACCAACTGGGTGAGTGAGCTAACCATTCAGATTTGTAACTACCAATACCATGCCCAAAAATTGGCGATGATTGAATTGAATCTAGTGCAGCGCCGTAGATAACGACTCTTGCTTCTGAGTTTTCTGCCTTGACTAAAGTATAGGCTTTATCTGCTGTTCTATTTAAACCTGCTTGTCCTGCCCACGAAGACACTAATAAAATCACTATCAACGTGCTTAACTTCGCTTTTTGCTTTGTTACAGATTTTAACAAACCAAGTAGCAGAAAAATAAGACCAACTCCCAGTGACAACAACCCCGTTCTTGACCCTGATGTTACCAAGACATAACTACCTATTAGGATCGTGATATAAAGAAGCGACTGAAATGCTTTTTTAGTATTAATTGAGGAAGTAAACAGCAGGTAAGTGGCAATTAATATTGATGTAGCGAGATAACTTGCCGTTACGTTCACTTGCTGAAAAATTGTGGTGGGTAAAAGATTTTTTGAGCTTAGTAAAAAGCCGCCAATATAATTCTGCCAGTGATGTATCTGGACAACGCCATAGATGGAAACGAGCAAGCCTGATAGCACAATAAAGAACAACACTCGCTCAACCGACAGGCTTTTATACTGAAATAATCCAAATAGAAAAATAACACCGGCAAGGATATATAAAATTCTGAATAACCATGTGACAGGTTCAACCACACCGGCAATGACAGCGGATAATAAAATGCCAGCTGGCAGCATCAATAGGTAAAGATAATTTTTGGGTAAGGTAATCGTGTCGCTACTAGCGATATGCCAGAGCATAAACCCAATGACTAGTGTTGCTGCAAACCAAACCGAAATATTAAAAGGTAAATCAAAACCCGTACCACCAATACTCGACGTAATGTAAAACGGCGAAACAACAAAAAGTAAAAACAGCAAACATTCAAGAATTCTGCTGGGTGATAATCGTTGGTTTTGCATTAAGCAATATCCTTTTGGCTTTTTGAATTTGCTATCACATCGGCTTCAAATCAAACGCAATACAAATACGTTCTTCATCTGAACTGAATGGGATGGTGCGATGGAAACAGGATGAGGGAAACATCACCAAATCACCGACTTCCGGGGCAATGGTTTTGGTGGGGAAGTTGTCGTGTTTTTTAGGGTAGTCGTCGCCATGCGTGCTTAGCTCAATGCTACCTTCATGTTCGTGCTGTTTGTTTTTTGGTAACGACAAATACAGCGATCCACTGACCCAACCTTCTTCATGAATATGAGAGGTCAGATGACCACCACTTTTCATTTTTACATACCAGGAACTGGCGAACTCGGTGGTTTTCGGGAAAGCTTTAACGAACTGACAGTTTTCTCCGGCAAAGGTCTGACGATATCGTTCTACTGCTTGAGCAACATATTCAGCCAGTTGTCTAAATGATGCTTCGGGACGTTTAAATAAATTACCGGAAGATTGCACGCCGTTGAAGAGTCGTCCCTGAGACTTTTCATCGACATCGCAGGTATGAATATCTTGTAAAAGCTGGTTTAAAAACTCGCTACTGTTTTTAAGCTCGGGGATTTCGGTATGAAACACAAAATCCAGTGGATTTTTACAGAAATTGTAGTCATTCTCGGTGCCAAAGTTTTCAGCATAATGCCCGGCTAATGTGGCTAAAAATGGCGAGTTATCTTTACTTCGCTTTAATGCATCAAGGCCGTTTTTAAACTTATCAAACTGCCCTGTTTTATAGAGACAATATAAGGAGCGCTCCTGCCAGTCAGCATATTGTGAACGCTGAAAATGCTCCAAGGCACCCTGCAAATCCCCACTATCATAAAGATAAACCGCCAGACTGTAGTTAGCCATCGGTAGATCAGGATTGAGCTCTAAGGCCCGTTTGTAGGCGGCAACCGATTCGTCATATCGGCCTTGATCACGCAAGACTTCCCCGACACTGCGATGCACATCGGCATAATCGGGATTAAGTTCTAATGCCTTGTTGTATGCAGCGATGGCCTCACCTAATTTACCTTGATTTTTGTAGGCTGTGCCGAGGTTGAAATAAATCTGTGCATCATTATGAATCTGTAAGGCTTGGTTGTATGTATTGATGGCTTCAATCAGCATGCCCTGCTCTTGCAACACAACGCCCAGATTCACCATGGCTTCATAAAAGCCCGGTTCAAGCTCAATGGCTTTTTGATAATTTTGGCTTGCCTGCGGATATTGTTTTAAGGCTTGATGAGCGATGCCCATATTATAATAAGCATCGACGAGATTCGGTTTAAGACTGACGGCTTTTTTATAACTCTGGATAGCTTCTTCATGACGATTCATATTGGTGAGAAGCGCCGCTAGATTAAAATGCATTTCGGCGATACTGGGATCAATTTTTATCGCCTTACGGAAAGCCTCAACCGCTTCTTTTGTTTTATTTTGTCCCGCTAAGGCATTGCCATAGAGGTTGTATAAAACAAACGCATTAGGAAACTGTTTAAGCAGTTTTTTCGACATGGCTTCCGCCATCGCTAACTGACCTGAATTTAACGCATTGATGATGGGTTGAATTTCTGCTTGAGATAGTGGTCTTAGGGGCGCGTTCTTTTTCATATTGAGCTCAGCGTCTTGAATTCAGAGATTATCGATATCATTTAAAATAGCCGAATGTAGCCCAGGGAATATTTTCCCGCAACCGTTGGCAAATCGTAAAATCTCACATTAATCAACTTACATATTTTAAGGTTATAAAAATCAGATGGATACAGTAACACAAGCATTACTCGGCGGTGCCGTAGGTTATATGGTTGCTGGTAAAAAATCCCCACGAAAAGCGGTGTTATGGGGAGCAGCAATTGCCGTGTTACCCGATTTAGATATCTTCATTCCCCATGAGACTGATCTGGCTTCAATGACATTGCACCGAAGTTGGAGTCATTCCTGGTTTGTCCAGACGGCTGTCGCCCCGCTACTCGCTATAATCTTGCATCGTTTTGATAGAACCTTTAGTTTTTTCAATTGGTTTTTGCTGACTTGGTTGGCTCTAATTACCCATTCAGGGCTTGATGCGCTCACCGTCTATGGCACACAATTATTCTGGCCGTTAATGCCGAGTCCGGTTTCTGGTGGCAGTGTGTTCATTATTGATCCGACCTACTCCATCCCGCTTTTAATTGGTTTTTTAGCGGTATTAATCGCACCAGATAAAATCATCAGTACGAAACTCATGCGTTATACCTTTGCTTTTAGCTGTGTGTATCTAACGTGGGGACTGCTTTCTCAACAGTGGGTTGAACATCAAGCTGAGAGCACTTTTGCTGAGCAAGGTATTGAGATCGATCATATGCAAGTCTCTGCAACCGCTTTTAATACGCTTTTGTGGCGAGTGATTGCCGTCAATGATGAACACTACTTTGAGGGCTTTCATTCTGTATTCGAGGGTCGTCAGCCCATCATTTTCAAAGCATATGATCGTGGTGCTGAGCTCATTGATAAAGTAGAACATTACCCGGCTTATAAACGCATAAACTGGTTCACCAACGGCTTATTCAAACTCGAACTGCAAGGTGATCATATCGTGGCTTCAGATTTACGCATGGGGATGGAGCCGAGTTATTTTTTCCGCTTTAACATCGCAGAAAAAGGTCAGCAGCAATACATACCCAGCATTCCGAACCGATTCGCAACCAGCAATCACCGTAAGGAAGGTGTTCACTGGGTATGGCAACGGATATGGAATCCAGCTGTCGAATTTAACCCTCAGCTAAATTAGTGTTTTTGTGTTGATTAACAACACGTTTAACAGGTTTTTTGTTTCGCCTAACTTTGGTGTAATGGTGTCATGACACAGACAAATGAAAGCAATACCACAAATAGCCTGCTTGACTGGCAGTTTGATAATCAATTTATTCAGCGTTTACCTGCTGATCCAGAAACAGGTAATTTCCGCAGACAAGTGCTTGGCGCTTGTTTTTCCTATGTCACACCAAGAAAAGCAACATCACCGACGTTGATGGCCTACTCAGCAGAAATGGCCGAAGAACTTGGACTCAGTGATGAGGATTGTAACAGCGACTTATTCAAGCAGGTTTTTGTCGGCAACCAACAACTTGAAGGCATGCAACCCCATGCCCAATGTTATGGCGGTCACCAGTTTGGTAATTGGGCTGGTCAGCTAGGCGACGGTCGTGCTATCAATTTGGGTGAAGTTATTGGTGAGTCAGGCCAGCGCTGGAGCTTGCAACTTAAAGGTTCAGGAGAAACGCCCTACTCACGTACAGCTGATGGTCTGGCCGTGTTGCGTTCATCCGTACGTGAGTTTTTATGTAGTGAAGCCATGTACCATCTTGGCGTGCCAACCACCCGAGCATTGAGCCTTATCACCACAGGTGACGATGTGATTCGGGATATGTTTTATGATGGCCGGCCACAGAGCGAACCTGGTGCAGTAGTCTGCCGAGTTGCACCCTCCTTTCTGCGTCTGGGCAGTTATGAAATATTTAGTGCCCGTGGCGACAGCGAAACCTTAAAAACCTTGGTCGATTACACCATTGATACGTTTTATCCTCACTTAGGTACGCCAAGTAAACAGAGTTACTTAGACTGGTTCCGAGAAATCTGTGAACGCACAGCCGATATGGTGGTTGACTGGATGCGAGTGGGTTTTGTGCATGGTGTGTTTAATACAGATAACACATCCGTGCTCGGCCTGACTATCGATTACGGCCCTTATGGCTGGATTGATGACTACGATCCCAACTGGACGCCCAACACCACTGATGCAACCGGTAAGCGTTATCGTTTTGGTGCACAACCACAAATTGCCCAATGGAATTTATTGCAAATGGCTAACGCCATCTATCCACTGATTGATGATGCTGAAGCGTTGAGAGATATTCTGAATGACTATGTCACTGTCTATACAGATAAATGGCAACAGATGCGTGCAGATAAATTGGGACTATCTGAATTTAAGCCTGCAGATGAAGAGCTACATCAGGATCTAAATCGCGTTATGCAACTCACCGAAACTGATATGACCTTGTTCTATCGGCACCTCGCTAATGTAAAAGTCACTGATAAAAAGAAAACCAATGATGAGCTTCTCTCACCCTTAATGGTGGCTTTTTATTCACCTGATGCACTCAGTCAGGCAGATAAAAATGATATAGCCAACTGGGTCAGAGATTATCTCAACCGTGTTGAGGAAGAAGGCATCAGTGACGAAAAACGTAAAACAAAGATGAACACTGTTAACCCCAAATATGTTCTGCGTAACTATTTGTCGCAACTTGCCATCGATAAAGCGGAACAAGGCGACCCAAGCCTAATCAATGAACTGTTGGAGGTGATGCGTCACCCCTATGATGAACAACCACAATATGAAAGCTATGCAGCAAAACGTCCTGACTGGGCCAGGAACAAACCCGGCTGCTCAATGCTCTCATGTAGTTCATAGTCTGTAATTTATTAAGGAAATGACAGTGAACCTGGCCAAGATGCTCTCCGCTTTCGCTTTTCTCATTAGCAGCTCATTTGTTGCTGCCGATATCAGTCGGGATAAAGATCTTAATATTGAAAAAATACTGTCTGATATTCCTGTCGCATGGGGCATGGATTATCTGAATGATAATGTTTTGCTGATCAGCCAGCGCGATGGACACTTGTATCAATTTCATCAGGATACAAAACGATTACATGAAATTACCGGCTTACCCGTCGATATTCTGGTGCAGGGCCAAGGCGGTTTATTTGATGTCAAACGCTCACCAGACTATGAAAAAACAGGCTGGATTTATCTAAGTTACGCCAAAGATGTGGATGACGAAGGTGCCACCACTCTGGCTAGAGCGAAAATTGAGAACAATATTCTCACCCATTGGCAGGAATTACTGGTGACACAATCACGTACCGGTAACGATGTGCATTACGGTGGACGCATTACGTTTGATGGCAAGGGTCATATTTTCCTGTCAGTCGGTGAACGTGGTGAGCGTCCTAATGCGCAGAACTTAATGACTCACGCCGGTACGATTCTACGCCTCAATATGGATGGGACGGCACCAGCGGATAACCCCTTTGTTGGCAAAAATGAAGCCCTGCCGGAAATCTGGAGTTATGGCCACCGAAATCCTCAGGGTCTGTTTTATAACCAGCAAAGCCAGCAGTTATGGGAAATTGAACATGGCCCCCGTGGTGGCGATGAAATCAATTTAATTGAAGCCGGCAAAAATTATGGCTGGCCTGAAATTTCTTATGGAAAAGAATACTGGGCACCGCTTTCTGTGGGACATGGTACTCACGAGGAAGGAATGGAACAGCCTATTAAAACCTATATCCCCTCCATCGCACCCAGCAGTCTTATCCAATATCAGGGCACCTTATTTCCACAATGGCATGGAATACTCATTATCGGCGCACTCAGCTTACAACACCTGAATATTGTCACGCTGAATGATAAAAACGAAGCAGTTGACGAGCAGCGTTTATTGAACACGTTATCCCGCAGAATACGAAATGTCATTGAAACGCCCGATGGAGCATTGCTGATCAGTACTGACTCTGGTGATATCTATCGGATTTCCCCAAAAACAGAATAAATATAATAACGACGACTTAAGACCTCATAGTTTGACAGTCAGCACGCCTTAATAAATAATGATAATAATTCACATTAACATTAAGGCCAGTCTTGAACAATCTTACCTACCAACAGGATAAAGAAGTCACTGCTCTCTATATTGAGCATAAGAGCTGGCTACACCGTTGGCTACGTAACAAGCTTCAATGTGATGAGTTAGCACGTGATCTGGTGCAATCGACGTTTGTCAGATTATTGCTTAAACCTGAAACGATTAACGAACTTAAACAGCCACGCGCCTATCTGACCACCATCGCACACGGCCTGGTTAATGATCACTGGCGCCGCCAGCATGTTGTGCAAGCCTATCTCGAGGCACTGGCTTTATATCCTGAAGAACTTTGCCCATCTGAAGAACACCGTGCTATTGCTTTAGACACATTGATGGAGTTAGTCAGCTTATTAGCAAATATGAAAAAGCCTGTTCGTGATGCCTTTATTTTATCTCAGATAGAAGGCCTCACCTATCGGCAAATCAGTCACAAGCTGGCTGTTTCTGAACGCACAATCAAAACGTATATGGCTGATGCCATGATGCAATGCTTACGTGTTAAAAACGCCTATTCATAAATATGCATCCCAAACATCAGGCCGTTATTGAAGATCAGGTATTACAGGAAGCCTCAATCTGGTTCGCCATATTACAAAGCGACAATGTCAGCAGAGAAGATCAACAAAAATGGCGGGAATGGCTATCGCAACACCCCGCTAATCAACTGGCCTGGGAACAAATAGAAGGTATTCAGGCAGAATTTAATCAAGCGGCAAACTCATCTGCATCCCAATACGTTATTAAACATACACCCTCGCGGTTTTTTGCCTCTAAAACGACCTCTCTTTTCAGTGCTGTCCTGATCATCATCGTTTCACTGTTAACTTTCTCTTTTTTCACTCCTTTTTATTCAGAAATGGATAAAAGGCATTTCCAGACAGCCGTGGGAGAAACACGTCTGATTCGCTTAGCTGATGGCACTCAGCTCTGGCTTAATACCAATAGCAGTATCGATACTCAATTCACTGCTGATTTACGTCAAATCATCTTAAATAAAGGTGAAATATTCATTAGCAGTGGTAAAGATAAGGAATATCATCATCGTCCATTGGTAGTAGACACAAAAGATGGCCGGCTCACCGCACTGGGCACGCGTTTCAATGTTCGTTATGAAAATAACAAAACCTCGCTGAGCGTCTTCGAAGGTGCTGTAAAAACAGCGCCGAGCCAACAGCCAACTGCGATCATCACCCACGCTGGTGAACAAACCATTTTTAATCAACAAAAGATACTGACAAACTCATTGCCTGTAGATCCGGTCAATGAAGCCTGGACCAACGGCATATTGCTCGCCAACGATATGCCCCTGTGTGACTTTATTACTGAGCTCAATCGTTACCAGGAATCGATGATTATCTGTCCAAACGAACTCAATACCCTGCGCCTGATGGGCAGCTACCCACTCAATAATATTCCCAGAGTGTTAACGGCCGTTGAGCACTCATTGCCTGTACATATCTGGCAAGTAAACAAGAAAATATGGCGTATCGATAAAACCCGTTAATTTTTTATGATTTGCTTCCCTTTTTCCGCTGCTGTCCGGCATAGCTATCAAAGACACTAAAGTAGATGAGGAAAAAGATGAAAAACCAAAAGATGGCTGCGGCACGAATCAATAAACGACGTAAAGCCCGTCAGCTCATTTTAAGCTCCATCGTTCTGAGCGGTAGTTTGTTATACCAGCCTCAGAGCGTTTTTGCCGACAACGCTCAGCAACATTATGAAATTCAACAAGGTGATTTAGCGACGGTATTGAACCAATTCGCCAGTCGTGCCGGGATTTTACTCTCAGCAGATGCTGCATTAACCAGCGGTAAATCCAGTCAAGGCCTGTCCGGTGACTATGCAACCGAACAAGGGTTAAACCTGATTCTGGCCGGCACCGGACTCACGTTCACTAAATCTGCTGACAATAGCTATTATTTGGAAAGAAAACCGGCACCAAAGCAACAACAAAACTTCACGCTGGATGATAGTACTGACTCCGTTGATTTGGATGCATTAATGGTGATGGGAACTCCACAGTTTCGCTATGATAGCCGTGAGGTTAAAACAGGCACTCGCATTGCTAAAGATGTGACAGAAATGGCGCGCAGTGTCGATATTATCCCTGAACAACTGTTATTAGATTCACAAGCGCGTGAAATGGAAGATGTCTATAAGATGGCGCCCAACGTCGTTAACGCTGATGGTTATGGTGGCACGCGTGAAGACTACCTGATCAGGGGCTTCAGACGACCTGCCGATATTTATCGTAACGGAGTCCGTCTCAAAACAAACAGACGTATTGATCCGGCAACTGTCGACAATATTCAAATTATCAAAGGCCCCGTGGCAGATATAGGACAAATGATGCCGGGGGGTCTTGTTAACATTATCACTAAAAAACCTCAGTTAGAGAATGAAAATCATCTCTCAACCAGCTTTGATGAGTATGGTCAGCAACGTGCTGTCTTTGACTCAACAGGTGCAATCGCTGATAGCGATAATCTGGCATATCGAATCACTGGTTCATGGGAAGACAGTGAAACCTTCCGTGACAACTCAGATATCGACAGACGCTTTTTATCCAGCTCACTCTCGTGGTTTGGTGATGAAGGCGAATATATCAATGTGAATTATGAGTACAGTAAAGAAAAACGATCGTTCGACCGGGGTCTGATTACTGTCCCCCTAGCAAACGGCAAGCGAAAAATTGCTGATGTCTCTAGCGATACAAGCTATGACGCCGGTTTTAGCTTTAATGAAGTGGAATCCAATCTGGTTGAAATCGACACCGTTTTTCCCATCAAACAAAGCGGTTGGAATATCGAATCCAAACTGTTTTATAACAGTGAAAAAGCCGACGATACTCATGTTGAAGTAGGAGAGGTAGCAACCGATGGAACAATAACGCGAGGTGTTCAAGGCAACATAGATCGTGAATTAAATACTTTCTTCGCTCGTTTACAGGCCCGGGGAGAATTTGATTTATTCCTGCCAATGAAGCTTGTAACGGGTGTTGAATATCACGAGCAAGACGAAGAATGGATCAACTTTGCCGGTAGTACTCAAACAGGCGGCACAGTCACCAATCCAAACAGCTATAACTTAATCAACGATAGCGCGACAGCGAGCCGTAACCATCGCGATGTCAATATGAAATCATACGGCCCATTCGCTCAGCTTGATATGCAAGCTGCGGATAACGTCACCATCACACTAGGCTTTCGAGAAGAGTTTTATTCGGCAGATTTTGAACGTCGTGTACTTAGTTCAGGTGTCGTCACCACAGCCGATACACCGCGTGATAGTAAATTCACAAAAAGTGCCGGGATTGTCTGGAACATTATTCCAGAAGTATCACTATATACCTCTTATGCCGATACGTTCATGGCGCAAAATGTTTATACGGGTCAGCAGCAACAAACTGCCCTGCCTCCACAAGAAGGCAGACAATACGAGGCGGGTGTAAAGTGGTCAACCTTTGATGACAGACTTCTGCTGACTATGGCGTATTTTGATATTAAACAAGACAATGTCTACGAAAGTGTTAATGGCGAAGCTGAATTGACTGGCGGCATTGATACCAATGGTATCGAATTCAGTGTTGCCGGGAGCCCAGTTTCTGGCTGGAATATCCGAGCATCACTCGGGCTGCTTGATGCCGAAATTGTCAGTGAAGATGCTGATACTGATGGTAACCGTCCCACTAATGTGCCAGAACATACTGCTAATCTATGGACAAGTTATGAGTTCCAGGGTGTAGATAATCCCTTAAGTGGATTTGGTATTGGCAGTGGTATTACCCATGTCGGTAACCGCTATGGTGATAGTGAACATAGCTTTGAGTTAGGTGACTACACACTAGTTGATGCTGGTATTTGGTACTACTTTCCGACTATTGGCAGTTCAACCCTAAGAGTAGACTTAGGTGTAAAAAATATCACAGATGAAGAATACTACACAGCCTCCGGCGGCGCATATCGCATCTCTGTTGGTGCACCAAGAACCGTGTTTGCTGGATTACGTTTAGACTTCTAAACGCGTAAAGGACAGGGCATGGTCATTTCCATGCCCTTTATCATCAAGCTCAGGCAGAATATTGGCCTGATACCTTAGTCGCTAAATAATGCCTGTGCTGCTCTTCCATAAAGGCATCAGTGATACCGTAGTGGCTTAGTTTCATTGTGTAAAACCGATCAAAGTAATCTTGCACGGTCTGTTCAATTTGCTGATTAAAACCAACAGAAGCCGTAACTGTACGGCCATTGGTGCGTTGTGTTATCCGGCCATCATCAAGCACAAGCTCACCGTTCTTAAACACTTTTTCTGCATGACGGAACATTAGCGATTTATTCTCTTGTTCACGATAAATTGCGATGTCAGCTCTCGCCCCAGCTTGTAACGTACCTCTATCTTTTTGACCCAATAAACGCGCAGGTGCAGCCCGCGTCATGATGGCTATCTCATACAAACTGAATTCTTTTTTCAGATCTTTTAACAAGGTCATCTCAGTAATTTCAGGATGCATATTTTCCAGGCAAGCCATGCGGTATTCATAACTCATCAATAAGTGTAATAAATCTGGATAACGGGTGAATGGCGCGCCATTAGGGTGATCAGTGGTAAAGAAGAGTCGCCATGGATCTTCAGATAATAAGAAAATCTCCAGACCTATCGCCCACTGCAAACCATTCACAAAACTCGTTTGTTTATACTGATAAGGCACAATACCGCCACTACCCTCATTCTCAGCATGCCAGACGTGCCATTTATTCGGGCTGACATCACCACGGCGAGCAAACTGAGCCATGACGTCACCTGATAACGTCACTGTTTGACCAAACAACACTTGCCCGACGTCCATCGTAATATTGGGATAGCGATTAAACGCTGCCATCAATTGCGCCGCCGCTGAAGAAAAGCCAAATTTACCTTCGTTGCCATAACCATAAAACTGCACATGCGCCAAATGCATAGGCAATCCCTGTGCAGCTTCCATCGTATCCACAATCGTCTGAATGTTGCCTGGTGTACCTAAGTTATTACAATGAACATGAACAGGATGCGGTAAGCCAGTCTGAACCGCAGCTGTTTGTAGGGTTTGTAATAACTGACGAGACGAAATACTGTAATCAGTCAACACATCATCCAGATTGAATGTCTCGGCACCATCTTTAAATGCCTGTGAACCACCGGCGTTGATCACCTTCAATCCCAAAGCCTTTGTTTTATGTAGCGTCCAAGCCACATAATCATTGATTTGTGATTGACTGGCACCCTGCCTGATTAAATTGACCAATAAATCATCACTACCGAGGATGGCCAGGGCTGCAGTGTCAATAATAGGAATATCAGCAAATTCGGCATGCACTTGTGGCGCATTTACTGGCAACATGGCAGGCTCTACCACCATGCTATAGCCCATCTCAGTGTATTTATAACCAGTTTCAAACGACGACCAGCGTGCATTGGCAAAAGGTGTTGCTGCTTGTCTCATTAAGTGATTCCGGTGCTGTTCAGGCAGGAGTAATCGTGCCGTATTCACATTGCCACCAGCGATATGGCTATGAATATCAATCCCTCCCGCCATCACGATGTCACCATTCACATCATAAATAGTGGCTTTCTGCTGTTGCTCTATAGCGGGTGCGTTACAGATTCTGTCATCTCTGAACCAGATATCACGTATCTCCCCATGCCAGTTTTGAACAGGATCATAGGCACGGGCATTTTTTATACACGAATACATAAAACCTCACTGATGCTTGAGAATAAGACAGTCTGATAATCCGGCTTTTATAGCTTCAGTTGATAACACAGTGATGCTGATAAATTCGATCAGACTCTCGGTTAACACGGCATCGCCTTGGTTAAAATTAAGCTCCGTGTTCACCTGGTTGATAAAAAGTGTGCCTAATTGAGTACTTACAACAGCTTTAATACGCGCTACGTTCAGCTGCCCACAAAAATGCAATAACGCCGCCTCATCAAATTGATGTCGACTATCGAAACGAAACCCAAGGCTAGCCCAGCTCTCTTTTTGGTGCTCATAAACCACAATGCCAGCTTCTGAATATTGATTGATAACGTCCTGCTGTTGTTTTGTCTGAGTCACTTGTTGCCAGATGGCGCGTTTAAATAAGGATGGTATATCCAGCCATGAAGGAGATAATTGCCCCAACTCTGTCATCTGTATTGGAGTGGCCTGAGCTTCAGACTGAGCTAAAACAGTCTGCATCTGAAGCAAGTCAGCCGGATTTTGCTTATCGTATTTATTGACGACAATCAGGTCAGCCACCGCTAGTTGCTGCAAAAAGATGTTATGAGTTGTGTAACGTTCATCATTGAAATGACGGGCATCAACTAAGGTAATCGTCGCGCCTAACTCAATCCAACTCTGATATTGCTGACCAGAGAGTATCTCGAGAATTTCTTTCGGATGCCCCAGCCCACTCGGTTCAATCAATAATCTATCGGGCTTTACTTCACGTAAAATCTGGTTTAATGCCACTGTGACAGGCAAGCCAGCACTACAACACATACACCCGCCGGGGACTTCCTTAATGAGTAAACCAGGCGAAGCTGACTCCGCTTCGAGCAGCGTTTTATCCAGTCCTATCTGCCCAAATTCATTCACTAATACAGCCCAGCGTTCAGAGACTGGCTTTTTTGCCAATAAATGATTAATAGACGTGGTTTTACCCACGCCCAAAAAGCCGGTAATGATGTTGGTCGGTACTCTTCTCAGCGGTTTAGTGCTCATGAAACCGGCGTAGCTGGTGCCACATGAAGGCAGCAAATACAGCAGTTATCACAAGTAGTTTCAGCAGGCTTTGCCATAAACCTGATCCGATATTACTGCTGTAATTAAACGCAGGAATTTCATCAAAGTCTGCTTCTTCGAAAGCTTTATCAGGAAAATAAATTGACCAGAAAAAATGACGTATTTGTTGATGGTACTGTTCAATCTGCTGATTAAAATCGAGCTTGGCCAGGGTGTCAGCATTGGCTAAACGATTAAAACCATATTGCATACTCATCACTGGCGAAAACCAGGAAAAGGCTTGCCCTTGTTGATAGCTCGCTAACTGTGTCTGATGGCGCTGACTAACTAAATCAGCCACAATCACATCACTCATTTGTTGCTGCCCGTAATACCAACGCCAATCAAATTCATCACCCAATGGTGCCGTAGGAGTCCATTGGGGAAACAGAGCAAGATACGCAGCAAAATCCGCTTTTTTATCTTTATCCCAGCTATCATTCATATACTGACGCTGTTCAAATACAATAGCCGCATCTTTACCGGCATCCTGTTGTTGAATCTGATAAAGATAAGCTAATCCGGGTACCACAAAGGTAAACACCAGCCAGATAGTAATAAATGACAGATAGTTAAAACTGGCTTCTTTATTCAGAAATACAATCCAGCCACAAATAAACCACCAGCACAGCTGATACAAGATGATCTGAGCTAATACGCCAAACCAATTGCTATCAAGACTGATTGAAGTGATTAGCGTGGCAACAACTAACAAAACTATATTGACGATCAGTACCATCAACGCCGGTATTGACATTTTTCTGAAGATCAACCGGGCACCTTTGGGAACCTGGGCGACTAACATGGGCCAGCGACCGGTATTTTTTTCATCTGCTAAGACATTGATACTCATTGCGGCTATCAGTAATGGCATCAAATATAACCAGAGGAAGGACAAATCAAATTGCCCAAACCGTTGAGCATCCACATTGCCTGGTGCAGTTGCATTGACCTGACTTTGTAAGCCTAATAACCTCACCCGAAGATGCGTCGCAGTTTCATCACGTTCACCACGAAATATGGCAGACCAGGCTTGCGGCGTTTGTGACACAGGATGAAATAAGTAATAGCCCATATAGCCCGGAAGAAGCTGGTTTTTATCATACTGATCACGATAATGTTGAATATCATCCTGATAATGGGCTTGAGAAAATTGGTAATGGTCGAGTTCACGTTCAATTTTTGCCTGACTTAACGCAATGGCAATCACACCAGCAACGAGATAAGTCAATAACAACCATTTATTCAGTCGATTCGCCCAAAACAATTTCAATTCAAAAGAAAACAGACTCATACTAAGGTCACCTTCGGCCTAATAACCATAATCGCTGCCAATAAACTCAGCAACCAAAGTCCAATCATGGCAGCTGACGATGACATAAATGTCCACTCCTCATCTAATTTACCTGGCTGATAGTCAAACTCTGCAAGCTCAGCCCAATGAGATTTGGAGATCCGATGGTCACTATTATCATGTGCCATATCCACTTCGTTAATATGTAAATCATTCAATGACTGAATCAACTGATAACGATAGGCTTCAGCGGCTTGTTCGTATTGTCTGATCTGCTGGTAACTGGTCGCACTCAGCAGGTTAGATAAACGACTTGTCAGTAAAAAAGGCGAGAACAGTGACCAGCGTGATACCCAGGAATTTTGCTTAGCTATCTGGTTTAAAAGCTGTCCATACTGCTCTTCAAAGACTTCGCTGGTAATACGCTCACCTTCCTGCATCAATAAGCCCTTCCAATTCACCGGTAAATCCTCAACACGTTCAACACCGTATTTTTTTAATGTTTGCTCACGAAAATCATTGAAATACGGATCATCCGGATCATGAGAATCCCCGACTTTGGCAACGGCTTGAGCTGTCTGAATATCAAACACTGCATTATCTGGAAGTGGATAACGCCACTCGGCAACGGCATAGGCCAGCTTTGGTAAAACCACCACCATCACTAACCACAACAGTAAGGATGTTGAGAGACTTTGATTATTAGCGCGAGACAGCGTTGAAACGAAAAGGATAAGGCTGACCCATATCACGCAATACAGAAAATACAACACAAATAACATAGCAAAACGAACATAGACATCGGCCTCTACTGCAGCCATCACTAAAAAGATAGCAGCGACGGAAAACACCAATGCCAGGAAAAGTAATGAGATAAATAAAAATGCCAGCGCTTTACCGACAATCATCTGCCTGAAACTGACACCCAGCGAGATAATTTGACGCAGCGTGCCCTGCTGACGCTCACCACTGATGCTCTTATAGGCCAGAGCGATCAGTACCAATGGCCACACCACTAATATCAAGGTCGCCCCGGATAAATAGCCCAACTGCATATAACTGTGACTACTCAGATATTGTTTGAACTGGCTGCTGTTTTGTCGGTGTGCTTCCAGAAACAACACGTTACCCACAAATGGATTCACACCCGCATCCATAAAACTCAGTGGAGAAATAACGCGAAACACCATTGCCCCATAATGTGCAGCTCGGTGTGGATGACGATCAGGCTGAGCCTCCCACTTTTCATCGTTGGTTTGCTGCCATTGTTGCTGAACCGCTATAAAATCCTGCTGTTGCTGCCAGTGACTGACAGCGACCAGCAAGGTGAGAGAGATCAGCAATGGCAGTAAAATTTTTAACGTTTTATGTCGCCATAACTCGATAAGCTCATGACGAGCAATAGAAAAAACCATTTTACTGACCTACTTACTTAAAGCGATATGAAACAGACAATGATGCATTAACACCATTTCCGGGCGAATGAATCGTATCAGTACCATCAGTGCCCCAGTCATACACATATTCATAATATTCATTGAATAAATTATTGACTCGGAAATTAATATCGCCCCAGCCCGCGTCATAGTTCAGGCTGGTATTAACGAGGTTGTATTTACCAAACTTTCCGCCTTCATTAGCTGTGTTCACATAACTACCACTTTGCGAATCCAGCGTGGTTTGCCACATCAGCTTTGGTGTGAGCTGGTAATTTACACCAACTGAAGCCGTATAATCTGGCACGCCAATTAACTGATTACCATCCGTTGCGCCAGGTGTTTGAATTTCTGATTCTATTTTTGAAACATTACCCCAAACCATTGTTTGTGTATTAGCCTGCCAGCTAAAGCTCAGATCCACGCCCTGACGCAGGGTTTTACCCACATTGCTAAATGAGCCATCAACTAGTTGTATATATTCATCGCTGGCTCGCTGCTCCCAATAAGAAAGACTCAACTCTAAAGTTGATAAAGCCGCCCATTTACTACCCAGTTCCCAGCCATCATTCATCGACACATCACGTGCTGAAGTGTCGCCAGCTGTGTAGGCATTTTTTCCAACTGGATGCTGGAAGCTTTGGCCATAGTTAAAAAACACGGTGACATCATCTGTCGGATAAATAAACACATTCAATTTAGGCTGAACAATGGTGCCAAAATCATAGATATTGCGTTCGTTTTTACTGATTGAGTTCAGATCCTTATCCCAGTACTCACCACGCAGTCGATCTGCACGCATGGCAGCATTCCACGATAGCCAGTCAAACGGAGAGTTTGAGATCTGTATATAACTACCGTAGCTGATAAACTCATAATGACGATCACGGTTCACTGCATTACGATCACGTTCACGCTGGAATCCGACAGTACCGAAGCGTTGCTCTAACACTTCTTGCTTTTGAACATCAGCTCCCCATTGAACTTTCCATTCTGGATTAATTTCCCAGCTCAGTGTAGAGATAAATCCATAATGATCTTCTTCATCATTTCTGTTCTGTAAAGCGGTATCTTGCTTAAATCTAACCCAACGCTCACGTTTATAATGATTGAAATACGATTTTAGTGACCAGTCGAGGCTGTCTGAGAAAGCGTGGTCAAAATGCAAACTAAATGAGTTGGTATGCTTTTCACCACCATCCTGAGCAGCATAATCAGCTGATCGTGTTGGGTGTTTTTTTGCCACGTCACGATCCAGAAAACCGGCTGCATCGGCATCTATACCTGAAAAACGTGCGATAAAACCGAGTGAGGTATCATCATTAAAATCATAGAACCAACGGCCTGAAGCACTGTATTTTTCAGTTTTCTCGTTATCTCGATAGCCGTCAGCGTCGCGGTAACCAAAGAAATAATTATGTCTTAAATTGCCAGTCTGCTCACCCGCATAGGCTTGTACTTGTTTTTCGTTATAGCTACCTGCAGTTAAAGTGACCTCTCGGCCAATATCACTACGTGTTTCGATATTGTAGTTGCCAGCAATATTAAATAATCCATATCGTGGATCACTATTTCCCTTATAAACATCAATATTACTGATATCAGCTGGAAATAATTGATTCATTTCACTGAAACCAGAGTGTGTGTTAGATGGAATCCCGTCTATCAGTGTTGCCGCATGAGGAGTCGTTCCCTCAGCAGAAAAACCTCTGATACCCATTTCAGAGTCAACAATGCCTTGGTTATAGCGAGCCAAATACACACCAGGTACCCGCGTAAATAACTCCATGACATTAGTCACTTGTTGTATCTGAATCTCTTCTTTGCTTATTTCATTCACAGAACCCGCCAGATTATCTTTCACATAATCAGGCGCATCACTTGTAACAACCATCGGAGCAATTTCGGCAGGTAAATCGCTATCAGCCATCAGAAGTACTGGGAATAAACTTGTCACAACCAGTGTTGAGGGAAGTGTTTTTTTCACTAAAATAATCCTTAAATTAAGCTGAGAATTGCTCAAAGTATTGTTCTGTTAGATCAGGTAACGTCAGATCATCATTTTTTATTAGCTGTTTTAATTTCCTCTGACTCATAATGCCGATCTGGTCTGCTAATTGATGAGCACATAGCAGGTCATGGGTGACAATCAAAACCGCAGTACCGCGTTGTTTGATGGTATTGACTACTTCGATAAATTCTTGAGTGGCAACAGGATCCAACCCGGATGTGGGTTCATCCATCAAAACCAATTTGGCATGTTTTAGCAGTGCAAAGGCAATCGCCACTTTTTGTCTCATGCCTTTAGAAAAACTACCGATTTTTCGCTCTAATTGTGCTTCTGTAATCCCTGTTCTAAGCAGCACATCCTTGATATCTGACTGAATAACTTTTACACCGGCAAGCTCAGCGAGATAGCTGATATTTTCTACGGCAGTAAAACTGGGATAGAGATGAACATTTTCGGGGATATACATCATCTGCTCACGGCACTCAGTCCGCTGATGATACATATCGATACCATCCAGAATAGCACGACCAGAATCTGGTTTAACAAATCCTAATAACATATTGAGTGTAGTTGTTTTTCCAGCACCATTAGCACCCAACAGACATAAAATCTCACCAGAATCTACTGTAAAATTTAACTCATTTACAGCATGGTTTTTCCCATAATATTTGTTCAAATTACTGACTTCTAACATGTAGTTTTGTGTCCATGACCTATTATTATTTGATAATCATTCTCAAGATGTTGATATATCATATCAAATTTAATTATAAATAAAACCCAGCGTTTCTGGGTTTTTATTGTTGCTGACAGTGCTCACATAGCCCATGTAATTCCAACTGGGGACTATTTAATTGAAAATGATTTTGTTGAATGCTTTTTTCTAATGCTTCAATAAGCTTAGTATCGACCCCAACTTCACTGACTGACTGGCAATTATCACAAATCAGAAACTGCGGTGTTTCGTGTTTATGTGTGCAAGTAATATGAGAGCAAGCAAGAAACTTATTGGTTGAGGCCAATTTATGGACCAGGCCCTGTTCAATAAGAAATTCGAGCATTCGATACACTGACATTGCTGGAATTTTTTCACCCAATTTTTGCTGATAGAGATCAGCGAGTTCATAGGCAGACTGAGGATGAGCATTTTCAAGAAGAAGCTCCAACACCACTTTACGTTTAGGTGTCAGTTTGCCTCCATGCTCAATACAACTTTTTTCAGCTTGATTTATTGCTTTCTCTTTATCCATAACATCACTTAAAGGTGTAGCGGTCATCAGGCGCGAACATTAACGATGACAGGTCAATCATAACGGAATTTTAACAGTTAACCATCCTATCAGGAATTAACTCCGAAACAGACTATAAATTATTCCTATGCGAAATCAATACCGAGAAACAAACGTCGGTTATCTGGACTGGCTAGTGGCGATCGATGAACTAAACCATCCACACTGGACTCAGTCCAGCCCTGCCCCTTCATCAATAAAACATCACCTGGCATAGCTTTTTGTATGGCATCCTCATGCCAATAAATGCCTGAGCTTTCATCAGGCTGACCATTCGCTCCTGCACCAAGCTTGTCTCTATTGACATTATCTTCCAGTAACCACTGTGTTGTATCACCTGTATAGGTTGTGACCAGGCGACATAATAATTTATCTACATGAAAGCGTGGGCACATTGTTTTATCTAATAACTCCAGTCTTAAGCCGACATGCGTTAAATCAAATAAATCTGCAAACACTTCCGCCAGAAACGTCATATCATTTTCCAGTGCAGTAAATGCCTGTTGTTTTAATGAGGCCCTCAACCATTCTTTCACTTCACTGGGTTTCAACACCGCCCTGAGCGCAAAACTTGAATGGGTATTCACTAAGCCAGCAATATCATCAAGCAATGCTGAACTTCTATTTCTGCGCCATAAAGCCAAGTTAATATTTTCACTATATATACTTGATAAATCATACACTTCAGATACATAGTTAATGTTACCTGGAAACTCAACCTCTTGCTTTTTTAATGCTGTCATTGCATTTGCCACGCAGGAAAGGGGTCAGGTAATGTCTGCCACATTGACTTACCCGCTAATAGTTCTTCATCCGTCAATAAGCAAGCATCTAATTGCTTTTTGACCTGAGTTTCATTGAGATTCTGTCCGATAAAAACCAACTCCTGACGCATATCACCAAAGGGTTCTTGCCAGTTCTCCATAATGACTTCAATTGATGCATCATCTTGTGGCCAGCGTTCAGTAGGGACAGCCTTCCAGAACATACCCGCGAAACCATGATGGGCAATACCACCGGCCTGATTCCATTGCCCGGCAAACTGCGGGCGACTGGCTAACCAGAAATATCCCTTAGACCGGATTAATTTTCCACACGGCCACTCCTGATGCAGAAACTCATAAAACTTCTGCGGATGAAAAGGCTTGCGTGCTGTATATGAAAAACTACTAATGCCATACTCTTGCGTTTCAGGAATATGCTCACCACGGGCCTCTTGTAACCAGCCTGGTGCTTGTGACGCTTTATCAAAATCAAACTTATGTGTGGCCAGAACTTTTTCCAGTGGTACCTGGCCATGTTTCAGGGGAATAATTTCGGCGAGCGTATTTAAGCTTCTGAGTATGGATGTCAGCTCATTCAACTCTGCGGTGCTACATAAGTCAGTTTTGCTGATTAGAATCACGTCGCAGAATTCGACTTGTTCTATTAACAGATCCGCCACACTACGCATATCGTCTTCACCGAGATGTTCGCCAGTATCTTGTAATAACTGCGCTTCACGGAAATCTTTTAAAAAGTTGACGGCATCGACCACCGTTACCATCGTATCTAAACGGGCAATCGTCGATAAACTTTCCCCTTCTTCATCAGCAAAAGTAAACGTCTCGGCGACGGGTAAGGGTTCGGATATACCGGTTGATTCAATCACCAGATAATCAAACCGACCTTCATCTGCCAAACGTTTGACTTCAATCAGCAAATCCTCACGTAAAGTGCAGCAAATACAACCATTGCTCATTTCAACCAGCTTTTCTTCTGCCCGATTAAAATCCACTTCGTTATTTAATTGCTGAGCATCAATATTAATTTCACTCATATCATTCACAATAACCGCGACTTTCCTACCCTCACGATTATTCAGGATATGGTTGAGTACGGTGGTTTTGCCTGCGCCAAGAAAACCTGACAAAACAGTCACTGGCAGGCGCTTATCGTTTGTCTTCATAACGTCGTTCTCTTTTTTCATTTATATTCTTGATATCGGTACTGTATTCTGCCGTTGGCCTAATCAATAGCCGTGCTAAGCCAATCGGTTCCCCACTTTCTATGCAATAGCCGTAATCTCCTTGGCGTATCCGCTGCCTGGCTTTGTCAATTTTAGGAATCAGCTGACGCTTACGATCGGCCAGTCTTAATGCAAGCTGAGCCTCTTCTTCCAGAGTCGCTCGATCCGATACATCACTGACTCTTTCATAGTTAATGTCCACCTTTGATGCTTCAATTTCATCCAGTGTCTCTTGCCTCAACTCAAGCAACCTGGCATCAAAAAAAGCTAACTGCTCAGCATTCATATAGTCAGCTTGGTCCATAGCCAACAAGGCTTTTTCATCCATTACTTGGCTCCATCACTAAGGATTTTTTAGTGACTAACTTACGATTCCAGAAATGCCCACTCATAATCGCAAGCGCCGATGGAATCGTAATCCAGAACTCATAATGCTCGGGCAGAAAAAAGGTCGACACCATGGCACTGATTCCCAGAACCACTAGAATCATGGGGACATGATTACCATGCCTAATATAGGCAAAAGGTAAGCTCAACAGAGCAAATAATATAACCGGTACTAACATCACCTGATGTATCCAGGGTGAGTCCAGCCAGGCACTGACAGCACCTAATGCCGCTAACCCCATCAACATCGATGTAATAACACAATGCACTAAGCACAAGCCTGAACAAGCAATTGCAATATTGTCTTTCATAAGCACCTCTTAATTTATGATATATCGTATCATATTGTTAAAAAATAGCAGATGCAAGAAAATTCATGGTTCAAACTAAAAATGGAATTAGACGTTTAGAAAAAACATCACTGAACTAATAGCGTATTGCCAAGACAAAGTAGACTTTTTTCTGACCAGCAACCTCAATGACTACCTCATCATCTATCGTCTTACCCAGTAACTTTCGCGCTAATGGCGAATCAATACTGATATAGCCTTTTGAGGCATCAATCTCATCCGGGCCGACAATGCGATATTCCTTTTCATCACCCTCTTCTGTCTCAACAGTGACCCAGGCAGCGAAAAAAATATGATCTTTATTATCGGGCGCCTGATCCACCACTTTCAAATCAGGTAATCTTTTTTGCAAATAACGAATTCGACGGTCGATCTCACGTAATTCTTTTTTACGGTAAATATATTCAGCATTCTCAGAACGGTCTCCCTCAGCTGCCGCCGCTGAAAGCGCTTTCACCACATCACGGCGTCGTGCCCAACGCGCAGTGAGTTCTTGGTTCAGCTCTGCGTAGCCTTCGGCAGTAATATACGGTGAAGATGCCATTGTTTACATTCCAAATGAAAAAGGCTGGATCATATCAATATTCAATAAATACGTGAGCTTT
Organism: Methylophaga thalassica; assembly: GCF_030159795.1. Lineage (NCBI taxonomy): Bacteria > Pseudomonadati > Pseudomonadota > Gammaproteobacteria > Thiotrichales > Piscirickettsiaceae > Methylophaga > Methylophaga thalassica. The sequence goes on from NZ_BSND01000004.1 coordinate 435,573, forward strand.
GATGCTCAGACATTCACCTTATAATTGAGATCTCTGGCTTCATCTCCTGTCATACCTCGAAATCCCCACTGATAAGGTGCCTGTTCGTGAATAGTGATCTCAATATCACTGGGAGAGATAAAAAGCTGTGTTTCAATTTCTTGGAATAAAGTCTTAATCAATTGTTTTTGTGTATCAACTTGTCGCCCTGACATCATATGAATTTCTATCACCGTATAAGCGTCTGTTCGTCCGCCGGGATAATAGAAATCATCTTTATCCATCGGAATAAAGCGATGAGCCCGTTTATCTTCAGGTAATCCCAACACAGTCTGCATACATCGATGAATAACATCTGATAACTGCGCTTTAATTGGATTAAGCCTCTCTTTAATACCGTAAATAATAATCATTGAATAAAACCTCAATAAGCCTCTATGTTTATCTTATTTATATTCAACAACCCTGCTAATTGTTGCTGATTAATAAGCCTTTCTGAAGGTATTATAACCAACGTCTTTTGTGTAATTTAAGCGGATTTGCTATGTACTTGAGCCACTAAGCTAGCATCTATCCAGCCAAGGTTCATGCATCACTAAAAAGTCATTTGCAATAAATCGTATATGCTATATTTTCAACAGATGTAGTGTCGTCAAGCAGACGACCATATCGTGTGTTTGAGACCACTTCTGCAAAGCGTTCTTCCTTACTTACTACTATTCTGTTTTATGGATATAACTGATGACTGACATCCTGCTTCTGACCTTTGTATTTCTGGCTGCAGGTGTATTAGTTGTCCCTATTGCATCTCATTTTTCACTAGGGTCGGTCCTTGGCTATCTGATTGCTGGTATCCTCATCAGCCCGCTGTTAACACTATTCAATGTCAATGTCTCAGCCATACAGCATATCGCTGAATTTGGTGTGGTGATGATGCTCTTTCTGATTGGCTTGGAATTAGAGCCGAGAAAACTCTGGTCCATGCGTGCTCGTTTACTTGGTTTGGGTGGCGGCCAGATTTTATTAACCACCGGCGCGGTCACAGCGATTGGCATCATGCTGGATCAACCCTGGTCAGTCTCGTTCACTATCGGTCTTATCTTTTCCTTATCTTCCACAGCCATTGTTTTACAAACACTGACGGAAAGAGGACTATTAAAATCAGATGGTGGCCAGGCTTCCTTAGCCGTTCTTTTCTGGTCTGATTTAGAACCTGACTGACTAATGATTCAATCTTGTCACTGGCATCATGGGCTTTTGAGGCAAGATTTCTGACTTCATCGGCAACAACAGCAAAACCTCGACCGGCATCACCGGCCCTGGCGGCCTCGATCGCAGCATTTAACGCGAGTAAGTTAGTTTGCTCTGAGATTTCTTGAATGGTGGCAACCAATACATTGATATCGTTAGCTGTTTTATCTAGCACCCCAACAACTGTAATACTCTCATTTGCATGAGCATTAATGGTTTCAGCTCGTTGATTTAATTTCTCAACGGCTTGTGTGGTCTGAGCAAAAATCTCTTTTAACTGATCCAGCGTTTCTCTCTCTTCCCTAAGACTTGTTGCACTCTGTAATAATCCATCACGGACAGTTTGAAGCATCTTGCCGCCTTCTAACTGAACACCTATCAGTCCTTCACCCTGACTGAGCTGTCTTTTTAAACTCGCTATTTCACTCTCTTTTTGAGCTAGCTGGGATATCAGCTCATTTTGTTGCGTTTGATGTTGTTTTTCTCTCTCTTTCAGTTCTCGCTCTAATGCTGCTATTTGTTGTTTTAGTTTTTTTGAAAACACAGTTAATTCATCCTTAAAGGTTCACTAAGTAACGCTCACAAAACACTGCTAAGTTTTATGAGTTATAACCACAGACAGTTCGGGGAGTAAACGGGCAAAAAAATAAACGGGGCTCGACTCATGCGCTCATCTTCAACCAAACTGAAAAGTTAGGTGACTAAGATTGGCTCATCAATCAGTTTATCAATATTGAAATAAAGACAATCGGGGCTATTGTCTCGTGTATAGATACCATCCAGTACTTTTGCTATCTGACTTAACTGAGCCAGGGCGCCCGCATTACTAGCCTGAAACTCACTCGCGTCATAGCTAATCACATCGTTTATTTCGTCTATCAACAATGCAAATCTGGGCGTTTTTCCATCTTCAGTCACGAATAACAAGACTTGTCTCATAGCAGCTTGTAAATGCTCAACAGCACGAGCAAATAATGTACTCATGCGCTGGATGGTGGCACCACGTTCGCGGCGCAATAATTCCATTGCATCCTGACTGTTGCCACTATTGCTCAGTGTAAGCAAACGTTCTGCCATTTCATAGAGTGTCTGCTGAGTCACATCAAACAAAGACAATAACTCCATCAAAGTGTCATCTCTGGTTTGAAACTGTTTTCGCCATTGACTAAATTGGCTTTTTTTCAAGTCTGTAGAGTATGTGAATTCACTGCTATTTTTGACGGCCATTTCCAGCGCATTGACCCACTCATTGAGCTCCTGCTCATGCAGCTTCAATTCGGCGATGATTTTGGCCTTACTATCGATACCAGAGTTAACACCCACCCGGTGGGCAAAATCCAATACCGGCACCACAATACCCTGATATTTAATCACCCCTTTCAGACCACGTTCTTCCACCGGGACCTTTTGAACGGAGTCGACATCCTGCCCCAGCATCAGCACATAATCGACATTGAGACCAAACATCATGTCTTCGATAAAGAAGGTGAAAACCTGAGTCTTCTCTGATGCCTTACCGGCATTAGCCGCCTGAGCAGAATGCAGTGTCATATGCTGTCTCCATCCAAAAACTAGTATGCTTATATGAAGCTATATCGGCTGCTGAATCGAAGACTAAAACAAATTTTAGTCTTATCAGTGCAGGTCAGCTCTTAAACGGGTTTCATCTATCTGTGCCCCAAGTCGCCCACACACAAATCGTAAATCCAGTTCGGCGTTTTCCAGACAACTGGTCGCTCCTGGTGAAGGAGTCATATTAAAGACGATACCTGTACCCGGGTTGATTTTCGCTTCGCCCAGCATCAATTGAGATGATTTTTTATCAATTAACTGAGGACGAACACCGCCAAAACCTTTGGCAAAGGTGACATCTTTTAATTGCAGAGAAGGTACGATTTTTCGTGCATCTTTCATAAACAACCAGCGGCGTAGCAGTGGTACTTCAAACAGGAAGTTTTTCAGAATGTAGTTACGAATGTCTTTGACCTTAAACAAATCCCAGAAGACTTTCATCACTCGTGAATCCAGCTTTAATACACGTAAGAACTCAAAAAAGGTTTTGCTGTTGTAGCGTTCCAGCATGGGTAATAACAACGCAGTGGGTCCAAAGCGAGTCTTACCCTCAATCAACACATCTGGATCCCCATGCACTGCGGCAAAAGGCAATTTGTCGTTTTGTACAGTGTAAACCTTGCCATTGAGTAAGGGCGGAGTGAAATAGAAACTACCGGCAACGGGTAAACAGGAGAATTCAAGACCATATCCCATTTGCTGGGCTAATAGCAGGCTGTGTCCACCAGCAGAAACGACGACTGTTTTGGCTTTGATAACCGCGTTCTGGGTAACAATTGAAAACACACCATCTTTTTCAATGATGTCTTCAACGTGACTGTTCAGAAATAGCTTGAGATCTTTATCTGTTCGCTTTTGTGCCTGTTCGACAAAGCTTTCAGCCAAACGCTGGTAATCCACTGCTGAATATTCATCTAACACAGCCAATGCCACACAAGGTTCTTCACGCATCTTGCCATCGACCATCACCACATTGGGTTCGATCTCAGCGATTTGCTCTTTTTCCAGCAGCTGCATTGAAGTGAAGACGGTGCGGAAACGTTCGAAACGCTCACGTAACATGGCACACTCTTTTTCACCCACGCCCAATACCATTTTGGGGTATTTAAAAATGATTTCATCACGTTCTGCCAGCTCATCAGCATAGTTGACAATCATCTGGGCCGCGGCTTTGACCTTTGCGGCTTTCTCAAGGGTGTAATTCGTTTCAATATCACCGCAGTGAAGCGTCTGACTATTATTTCTGCCGTTAGAGTTCACTTTGGCAACATGGTCGTATTTTTCAACCAGAGCGATATGTTGTATATCGGTGTATTCAGTGAGCAAATACATCAGTGCTGTACCGCATACGCCACCACCGATAATGGCTACATCATGGACTTGTTCTGTCATTTTTTATCCCAGCAAAAACTGCCGGCGATTTTAACAGAATCAGCGTTTCACCGCAGTCAAAAAATAGCGATGAAACGCGGCGATGAAACCTACTGACTAATCCTCATCTTTTTTCTTATTCATTTGCGAAAAAGACGGTATCGAAGACAATATTGACTGCAATCGATCCTGCTGTTGAGTATCAACATCTTCGTCGTCCTCGCCTTCTTCATTATCAGAAGCATTTTCAAGATCTTTGATTTCTTTAAACATCTGATCCAAGTCATCATCAGAAGGCAATGGTTCTTCAGTCAGATCCTGCCACATATCCGATACAGCAGATTTCGGATCAACCAGATTCACAGGTTCACCGATATCAAGTTCATCCTCACTGAAATACTGCTCTACATCGGAAGTCGCTTGCTCTGCCGCATCAACAAGGGGTGAATCTGCTTGCTCATCTGATGCTGGATACATGGCCGAAATTCGCGTTGAATTATCGTCAAGCTGACGTTCATCAATGATGTTAACGTCATAGTTCAAATCGTTCTCAGTCACAGAACTTGATGTTGTTTGCTCTATCTCTGGCTCGATATCAGTGAGTTCATCCTCAACAGTTTGTGCAACCTCATCCAGATCAAACTCTTCCTCAACAACAGACTCAGACAAGTCGGCATTATCAGATAAAGATAAATTTGGCTCAGAATCATCTTGTGAATCCTCGCTGACAGGCAGGGAGTCAGCATCATCTATTGAATCAGTCTCTTCAATGTCTACTGTCTCAGTCTCAGGCGTCTGTTCATAAGCCGGTTCTGAACTCGCCATATCAACTGTGCTTTCTGGTTCAGGTTTTACCTCTGTTTGTTGGCTACGTGCTTTCGCCTCTGCACGAAGTTGTGCCGTTCTGGCGCGTACTTTTTCACGCAGCTCATCGAGCTCTGAACGCATTTCTGCAATTTCTTCAGACGGTACTGAACTCTCTTCATCACTTGAAAGGCTTTCTTCAGCCACTTCAGGCTCAGCATCAACTTCTTCAGTTTCGTCGTCAGCCGTCATCAGTAAGCGTAAACGTTCTGCTTCTGTCTGGAATGCTGGCTCTGGCTCTGGCTCTGGCTCTGGCTCTGGCTCTGGCTCTGGCTCTGGCTCTGGCTCTGGCTCTGGCTCTGGCTCTGGCTCTGGCTCTGGCTCTGGCTCTGGCTCTGGCTCTGGCTCTGGCTCTGGCTCTGGCTCTGGCTCTGCAATAGCATCTTCTGTTGAATCTGTTTGTCCAGCAAAATCTTCATCAATGACGTCATTTTCAGGCGATGTCATCACATCGTCGTCAGATACAGATAACGCCGTATCTTCGGTAACTTGACTCGACTCCACCAAATCACTTGCTTCTGGCAAAGCGGTTTTCACATTGAAAGTATCGGTTTTTAAGAAGTCTTTTAGGCTTCTGGATTCTTTACTCGGAATATCCGCCGACGCTGACATTGATTCATCAGCTGGTATAGATAAATCATCAACCTGATCACCTTCATCTGTTGTATCAAGCTCACTGACTTCTTCAACCTCTGCGTCAGTGATGTCATCAATTGGTTCGGCAACATGATTTTCATCAGCAGTTATATCGTCGTCTGATGAAAGCGTAGAGCTCTCTAATGGCTCATCATCAATAATATTAAACGGCTCATCCGGAGATGCCTCAGATTCTTCAGGCAAGCTTGTGTCTACCTCTGATTCAAGCTGCTGTTCTGATGATATATCTTCAGGTTGAACGCTTTCCGTATCAACCTCATCTGTATCTAACGATAAATTGGCAGAATGCTCGGGCTCAGTGGACTCTGATTCATCTTCAGTCAGGGCAGAAATTGCCTCATCAGCCTCAGCCAAATGTTCTTCTAACGCTGATTCAGTCAAAGGCTCATCGTTGTCATCGGCTGATGCCACTTGTTCGATAACATCATCTGTGAGCGGTTCAACATCTTCAATACTGAGATCATGAGCAGGTGATATATCATCATCACCCTCTTCAGCTGCCAGCTCTAACTCATCAGCTATTATGTTATCAGCGGGCGTTTCATCTTCTGGAGAATCCACCGCTGCTTGTTCAGGTTCTAGCTCCAGACTTTCTTCAAGTTCTACCTGCTCAGTTATCGCCAGCGTCTCATCAATGTCTGACTCTTCTTGAGTATCATCAGTCGCTTTCTCAGCTACCTCAACGAAATTCTCACTAGCGACGGCGTCCTCATCATGGACATCTTCGACAGGAACAGGTGCTTGTGTATCTGTTTCATTTTCATTGGTAACCAGTTCATCAATTGCTGGTATATCGTCGTTTTCTATAGGCTCAATAGTAAGCTGGTCTTCAGCAATCTCATGTTCTTGCTCAATATCTGAACCCAGCTCTTCTGTTTCAGGCTCTGAGAGTTCAGATACTTCTGGCTCATTATCTTCAGCAAGTTCTGGGGTTTCAGCTTCTGCTTCAGATTGAGGTTCATCTATTACTGGTAGGTCATCACTCTCAACCGGCTCAACATTCAATTCGTTTTCAGTCAGCTCGTTCTCAAGCTCTGAATTCAGTTCTTCTGTTGATGTGGATTCTTCAGCAATGCTTCCAGCTTCTGCTTCAGGCTCTGATAAATCTGATACTTCTGTTTCATTGTCTTCACTGAATTCTGGCAACTCGACTTCAGATACAGGTTCATCGATTGTAGGTATATGGTCTCTATCTATAGACTCAACATTAAGCTGCTCTTCAGTAAACGTTGGCTCAGTATCTGAAATCAGTTCTTCTGTTGAAGTGAGTTCTTCAGCAATCTTGTCAACTTCTGTTTCGGGCTCTGGTAAATCAGATACTTCTGGTTCATTATCTTCAGCGAGCGCTGTGGTTTCAGCTTCAGCTTCAAATTGAGGTTCATCAATTGCTGATAGGTCATCACTCTCAACCGGCTCAACACTCAACTCGTTTTCAGTGAGATCGCTCTCAAGCTCTGAATTCAGTTCTTCTGTTGATGTGGATTCTTCAGCAACATTGTCAACTTCTGTTTCGGTCTCTGTTAAGTCAGATACTTCTGGTTCATTATGTTCAGCGAGCTCTGGGGTTTCAGCTTCTGCTTCAAGTTGAGGTTCATCAATTGCTGGAGCTTCATCATTATCTATGGGCTCAAGACTCAGCTCGTCTTCAGAAAGCTCTGGCTCAGAATTCTGTTCTTCTGTTGTGATGGGTTCTTCAGCAATATTGTCAACTTCTGTATCAGTTGAAGCCTCCGATGATTCTGGCTCTACATCAGGCAAATTACTTTCACCAGTGCCTTTGGACTCATCAGGCGTAAAAGCTGCAGGCTCACTACCATCTTCGTCGATTTCACTACTGATATCATCGACTGATTCAGTCGGTATGACTGCTTCGTTTTCAACGTCAAGAGCTTGAGTCACATCAACTGGTTGCTGCTCATCTTGAGCCTCACTGCTGTCAATTTCATCAGTTATGGTTTCATCTAGTGTCAGCTCAGACTCATTATCATCAAGCGATTGTTCTAATGCAGGACTGTTTTCTTCAGATTGAATTTGCTGCTCACCGGAATCTAGCTGTTCATCTGTAGGATCAGCCTGCTCAATATCAGCCAAAAACTCATCGACTGATAAGTCATCAATAGTTGCCTGCTCTGGCTCTGGCTCTGGCTCTGGCTCTGGCTCTGGCTCTGGCTCTGGCTCTGGCTCTGGCTCTGGCTCTGGCTCTGGCTCTGGCTCTGGCTCTGGCTCTGGCTTAGTATCTTGTTGTGCTAATAAGGCATCAATATCTTCGTTATCGATTTCAGTATCTGAATCTGTCTCAACTGATGTTTGCTGCTTCTCTTCGTTGTCTTGCAGTGACGACAAAATATCATCCACAGCCCCCGGAATTTCAATCTCATCTGTGACTTCGGTAAAGCGTTGAAGCTCTTCATCGGTGAGCTCTTCCTGTTGGACTGAATCAGCTTCATCAGCAATACCATTGATTTCAACGACATCAACTGGCTCGTTGCGAATCTCTGTCTCTCTAGTCTCGTTTGTATTGTCTGGGTCAGAAACACTTGCGTTTTCATCTTCCAGTGAAAAATCGTCCCCGTCTAATAACGCATCCAGTTCTTCATTAGATAAGATGGGCTCTTCTTCTGGAGATGAGTCATTGTTAGCAGGTATTTCAGCATCAGGGGTGTCAGTATCAGCTGCGTCTTCAGGCTCGGTTGGCTCACTGACATCTGTCTCAGGTGAGAGTGATGGAACCTCGGCCTTATCATCGAATACCTGATTTATCTCATCGCCATCACCAAAGGTTTGCTCTTCCTGAGGTTCAGGTACCTCGTCAATTTCTGCTGGCGTTTCCTCTTCGGTCACACTCTCATCAATCTCAACATCCTCTTTCTCAGTTGGAAGCACAGCTGCCGCAGCCATTGAAGCCCCTGTCAGTTGTTGATACTGACTCAGTAAACGTTCCATCGTTTGTGCCGCGTGATCAATCTGTTGCTGTAAATCATCTGCGGTTGGTGCCGTTTCTTCAGATTGTTGAGACTTAGCGTGTGAACCAACTGGCTCGATGTTCAATGCCGCATCAACGGCTTGCTCAACCAGGCCAGGAATAGCTAAAAACGCTTTATCATCCTGTTCTATATAGGTTTTGATAAGACTTTTTTGTATGCGACGTTCACGCTCAAGAAAGTCATTTACTTCCGCTTTGAGCGCTTCATCACTCAAGGCGTATTTTTCATGTAAAACCTGACTGAGGTTTTGCTCTCTCGATATCTGGTCCCGCTTAATTTTTTTTACAGCGTTGGTGCCGGCATTATGAACTTTCCGCCTTTTTTTCCGATTACTTATTAATAAAATGCCAGCAATAACAGCAAAAATCAGAGCCAGTTCATACGCCAGAAACTCGAGCATTGGATCGGTTAGATTTATCAAAGCATATCTCCCACCGCTGCGGTTGCTGCATTCTGTCTTCGCCACCAAATAACGCCAGCTATCAGTAGAGCTAAGATAATGGCATTACCTATCAGAAGTTTTGTGTTATCAGATATTGAGATACCTGATTCTTCATTATCCTCACTTAGCATCAAGTCATCATCCAAGGGCATAATATCGACGTCAGCTGCATCTTCACCTGTAATCGGTTCCAGAATGGGAGCAAGTTCTTCATCAAATAATTCAGCAGCTGGTTCAAGCGCTAATTCATCTTTCAACGTGATAGGCTCAGCCTGTAAAAAAACCGGACGTCCTTCAGGCGTTTCACCGCGTAACTGAAGCGATAATTCGTAATCGGCATCTTTCGTGAGTTCAGTTAATGTCAGCTGCCAATTGTTCGTATCCGTTTTCTGCATCTCGTATGGCCACTCGCTACCATTTTCTTCTCTTAATAATGCTTTTATCGACAAAGAATCTTGTTTTATTAGGGTAGGTTCGACCTGAACCTGTATACGATGACTTCGACTATCACCAGGTAGACGTTCCGAATCAACATAGTAAGGCGCTGCTATCACATTGATACTTTGGCGTCTCTGACGTTCAAACGTCGCACTTTTCAAGGTGACAATCACATCCTGACGTCCAGCGGTGAACTCTTCACCCAATTTGGCATTAAACTGACTTTTTTGTGGGTCCAATGTCATCGACAACTGCTTTTCTTCCAGCTCAGAATTTTGTTTGAGTGAGCCGTCAACCAACTCAAGAAAATCGTTTCGTGTAATGGGTTTTCCGTGATCAGTTAATGTCGCGTGAAAATCGAACTTTTCCCCTTTCAGCACATTATTAGGTAAATCACTGGTTTCCAGTTTCATATCCGTGACAACCATTACCCTGTTATCCGGATCAAGCTGAGCATCAATTCGCCACTCGCCCGTCGCCGGGTTTTCAATGGTAATCAGATCAAAACTATCTTCATGTAACCAACGCAATTTATCTGATTGGTCCAACTCGGTGAGGGTTCTACCGTCAGGTGCTTTAAGTTGTGTTTCTGCTGAGCCTGCTTTTCGAAAAGCCAGCACTGTCATTTCATTGACACTGCTATCGATTTTGAACTGATTATCAGCGAGAGGGACAGTGTCTGGCTGGGTGGCTTTCTCAAACATATGTAAGAAAATACGTTGCAAATCATCAGCCGTATTGGCTTGTTGATACCAGCCATCCGTTTCCATTGAGATAGCTTTCAGCAGTTCATGATCGGCATTATCTGACAGGGCAATGGTGTGAACGGCGAGATTCGCCGCTTTTAGTCTAGGCACAATCGCATTGAGGATGCGCTGGCGAGAGGCTTCGCTGGCTTTTTGTCCTGGTTGCAAATCAACAAAACCATCAGACAATAAAATCAAGCTTTGACGTTGTTTAGGATCGTTTTTTATGCCTGTTTTTGTGGCTTTTTCTAAGGCTAGCTCGATATTAGTATAGAGACCAAGGGAGTGAATTTTTGAGGATTTTTCAATCGCTTTTTGTCGCCAGTCATCATCAACTTTTTGCCATGGCACCAGCATATTGACCATCTTAGCAAAGGTCCATACCCCTGAATTTGCGTCATCTGGCATGAGCCCCACTAACATTCTCAGCGCAGGTGCTCGCAGGTTTTTGGGATCATTCTTTTTCATGCTGCCCGAGACATCTATCACAACACGAACATCACTACTGGGTGTTTCAGCCGCTTGTGCAAGCTTTGTTGGTATAGTCACCAACAAAGCTAATGGCAATGCGATCTTTAAGAAATCTAACATAGCAATCTACCTTGTTCATTATGCTGTCAGCTCCTGTCTTTACGCTTTTTAAAGACATTTTTTTGACAGCCACTCCAATCTAGGCAGGGCTATGCAGGTTTTGTGCCGTTATTTAATAGCAGCAAAGCCGCGGGCTAAATCCGCTTTAATATCATCCACACTTTCAAGGCCGATAGAGAGTCGTAACATTCCATCAGTGATGCCAGCTGCAGCGCGTGCTTCTTCAGTGAGACGTCCATGTGTTGTTGTTGCAGGATGCGTGATGGTCGTTTTGCTATCACCTAAGTTCGCGGTGATAGACAGCCACTCCAAAGCGTTAATGAGAGACCATGCATCCTTCTTACCGCCTTTGATTTCAAAAGCAATAATGCCACCAAATGCTGACTGCTGTTTCTTAGCTAATTCGTGCTGTGGATGCGATGGTAAGCCTGAGTAAAACACATGGCTTACTAAAGGTTGCGACTCTAGCCAGCTTGCTACCTCAAGTGCTGACGCAGAATGGGCTTTCATTCTGAGATCCAGGGTTTCCAGACCTTTGAGGAAGGTCCAGGCATTGAATGGACTCATCGTCGGTCCTGCTGTACGCAAGAAACCATATACGTCTTCACCAACACGTTTAGCATCGCCAACCACCGCACCACCAATACAACGGCCCTGGCCATCGATGTATTTTGTAGCTGAATGCACAACGATATCAGCGCCAAACTCCAACGGTCTTTGTAATGCCGGCGTACAGAAACAGTTATCGACAACCAATAAACAATCATTGGCCTTGGCAAGCTCAGAAAGCGCTTCCAAATCTGCAATTTCATTCATTGGATTAGAAGGCGTTTCTAAAAACAGCATTTTTGTTTCTGGCGTAATAGCGGCTTTCCAGTCATCTAAATCAATCAGCTTCACATAGCTGGTGCTGACACCAAACTTGGATAAATATTTATCAAACAACACACGTGTAGTGCCGAAAATACTCATCGACGAAACGATATGATCACCGGCTGATAATAAGGCCATCATTGTCGATAAAATCGCCGACATGCCAGATGAAGTAGCAACACAGGACTCACCACCTTCCAAAGCAGCTAAACGCTGTTCAAATGTGCGAACGGTGGGATTAGTAAAACGAGAATAGATATTACCCGGCTCATCACCACCAAATCGTGCTGCAGCTTGCTCTGCACTTTCGAAGACAAAGCTGGACGTTGGGAATATAGGTTCAGACTGTTCAGATTCGGCTGTTCTTTTGTGACCAACTCGAACGGCTTTGGTGGCAAAGCCTTTATTGTCATATTTATCTGTCATGGGAGTTCAACATAAAAAAGATGTGACAATTCTATATTTTTAGCAGGCTACTGACCAGATGAATCCTGAGTTTCAGTCAAAAAAATACCCGAAACTTGTTCGGGTATTTTTATTCAAACTATTATCAATTATGGTTGATAACTGACCGAGAGCATCACGGTACGCCCAAGGCTGTAATAGTCTTCGACTGTTTGATAGTCCTTGTTTAACATATTTTGGCCCGTTAACCTGACCGTCCAGTCTGGATCCACTTGGTAGGCAACACGCAAATCTAACAGTCCGTAACCACCAAGACGTTCATCATTATCAGCATCATCATAGCTGTGCCCTCTTAACTTCCAGCTTGCACCAGTAGACCAATCGCCCCAACTACGATCCAAATGAATATTGGCTAAACGTTTTGCTCTTCTGGGTAATACATTCCCTGTTTTATCATCTTCAGGTTGTAAAAACGATGCATCAGCCGACACTTGCCAATCTGCAAGGCTCGTTGTGACTTCAAACTCAACACCTTTGATCTTAGCCACATCGACATTAGAAGGTGATGTATCCCAAACGATCAGGTTTCTGATCTTATTTTTATAGGTATTGACTGCCCAGCGTCCCCAACTTGGCGTGCCTTGCACTCCTATACCGTATGAGGTCGATTTTTCAGGCTTCAGATCAGGATTACCTTCATAACCGAAACTATCCAATGGATAGTATAGATCGTTAAATGTCGGGGTTTTAAAGCCGGTTCCGGCATTGGCGGTCAACTTTAACTGCTCACTCAACTGGTAACCATAATCAGCTGTTCCTGTTGTTTCATGGCCGAATGATTCATTATCGTCATGACGAGCACTTAGTAGCCAACTGTTTTTATCAATCTCAGCTTCCCAGCTAGCAAAGACAGCTTTATTGTCACGAGAATCGGAGACATAAGTATCAGAACTATCAATCTTGTCATTCTCATACTCTAAACCAATATTGACTTGATGCTGAGCATTTAATCTAAGATGATTTATCCACCCGGCATAACGATGACGAGTATTGTAATTTGTGGTTATCTCATCATCGACATAATTTTGAGAACGATCACGCGACTCAGAAAGGTCAAAACTCATAGACCATGTATCGTTTACTGAGATATTGTTATTGAGTCCAAGAATTTGTTGAACAGTATCTGTGACGTAATTTTTATTTACACTAGATCCATCATAGTGATTACGTGCATTTGAACGAAGCAGATTAACATCCGTTGACCAGTTTTCTATCCATTGTTGATTGACTTTTAACGATACGCTTTGATTACGGTAACCGTCATGATCAGGGTTACGCTCTTCTCTAGCGTTAATACCATTGGTTGTATCGTAACTATAGCTAAGATTATATTTGGTCGTTTCGTTTCCACCACTTACGCCAGCTTGGCTTCTGAGAGTATTTTTTGTACCTGCAGAAACTGTAAAATTTGGCGTCGGTTTACCAAGTGAACCGCTTTTAGTGAAGATTTGGATTACACCACCTATGGCTTCAGAACCATAAAGCCCGGCTCGAGGCCCGCGGACAATTTCAATGCGTTCAATTTGACTGACAGGGAAATCTTGTAATGCTGAAGAACCAGATGTGGCTGAATACCATTTAACGCCATCAACTAAAACAAGCACGTGATCAGAATTTGTTCCACGGATTGAAACACCACTTGTCTTACCCAAACCACCATTCTGAGTCATATCAATACCAGGAAAACGTGACAGAAGTGTAGCCAGATCTTGAATCTGAAGTTTTTCAATATCAGCTTCTGTGATCACCGTAGTCGGCGCTAGAGCATTTTCCGTAGGCATGCGATTAGCGGTAACGGTGATAGAGTCAAGCTCATCACTAGCGATAACAGGTAAAGAAAGTAAAGAAGAAATCAGCGTAAAAGCTGAAAGACGCGTGCACGCACGCAAAGGCAACGCCTTTGAAAACAAGTTCATAATTGTCTCCTGAGGATACGCTCACCCGCGATCCAGGGTTAATAGGGTCACAACACATTGTGTTGTTACGAAACCTCAGGCCGGTCTCCGGACTTACGTTGTGGCTATCGCCTGACACATCGCCTTCCCACGACATTCGCAGTGGCTTAATGATGTGCTTTTCAACGTTTACCGTTGCGGGGGCAGTGTTGGATTTGTCACCAACTTCCCGTTTAACTCTGCATAAACAGAGCACCTGAAGAGCCGCGCATAGTAATGGCTGCGCATCCATCCGTCAAACTGACTATGTCAACTATAGCGACAATGACGCCTGATTCCTATACGGCAAATTGACAATATGTGGCATTAATCCTTATTCTATCGCGTGTTTTAGGTGTTGCTAACGCAAGTAAACGGGAAGTCGGTGCATCACTAGATAATGCCGACACTGCCCCCGCAACGGTAAGTGAGATGAGATAAACGTTATGCCACTGTACAGCGCTGTATGGGAAGGTGTTTATCAGGCAAAACTCACAAGTCCGGAGACCGGCCTGAAAATAAAACGTGCCAACTGGCAAATTCAAAACCTATTGTGTGCGGGTGGGCACACTGGAGAATCACATCATGACCTTATCTCGTTCTCAGCAACTGATTATTGCTGGTCTTTTAGCACTTTTAATGTTCATGACCCGAGGTCATCATTTTGCTTCTGTCGACGCGTTACCGAGTGCATCATGGGCTATCTTTTTCCTAGCCGGTCTTTACCTGAGTTCAGCTGCCTGGTTTCCTGTATTTTTAGTAATGGCTGCTGGCCTCGATATCGCCAGTGTGTTGTTGGGTGGTGGTCAATTAAGTAATAGTTTCTGTATGTCTCCTGCTTACGGATTTCTGATTCCTGCTTATGGTAGCTTATGGATGGCTGGACGCTGGTATGCATCAAAATATCAATTTAATGCAGCCACCTTATTGCCGCTTGTTGGCAGTGTATTGGTAGCAGCCACTGCAGCCACCTTATTTAGTGGTGGCGGTTTCTACTTCTTCTCTGGCCGTTATCCTGATCCAACATTCACTGAATACACACAGCGTTTTATTCAGTACTTCCCTAAAAACCTGGCTGTAATGAGTTTCTATCTGGTAGTTGCAATGATTTGCCATGTGTCTCTGCATTTCACAGCAACGACACAACGAGCAGATCAACAGCATTAATAGAGATGCAGTCGCAGTCATGCGCTGCTGTTGTCATTGCTGCACCGGCATCTGGCCAAGGTAAAACCACGGTCACCGCTGTATTAGCAAGACATTACCGGCAGCAAAACAAACAGGTGCGCGTATTCAAAGTGGGTCCAGATTTTCTGGACCCTATGGTTTTAGAATACGCATCAGGTCACCCTGTTTATCAGCTTGACCTGTGGATGGTCGGCAAACAACACAGTCAGCAACTTTTAGCAGAAGCGGCGCAACAAGCCGATATTATTTTGATTGAAGGTGTGATGGGCTTGTTTGATGGTGAACCTTCCACAGCTGATCTGGCTGCTGCTTTTGGTATCCCTATCCTTGCCGTGATCGATGCCAGTTCCATGGCACAAACCTTTGCAGCCATCGCTGTCGGTTTGGACCAATATCGAAAAGATACGCGTGTCGCTGCCGTTATTGCTAATAAAGTCGGCAGTGAACGTCATGCCGATATGCTCAAAAAAGCCTTACCTAACACTCTTCCTTGTCTCGCTACTTTGTTCAGACAAACTGAACATGCCCTGCCCAGTCGTTATTTGGGTTTACAGCAAGCCAATGAAGTCACTGATTTAGAGCAACGCCTGAGCCATACTCTGGACGCTTTTGACTTCGACAATACAGTCTCATTACCTAACATCGATTTTCCGTTTATTGATGTTGAGCCACTGCCTCTCTTACTCGAAGGTGTAAAGATTGGGATTGCCAGAGATGCCGCTTTCTCTTTTCTTTATCAAGCGAATCTGGATTGTCTGGAAGCCTTAGGTGCTGATCTTATTTTTTTCTCGCCACTAACAGACAAACAATTACCAGACATCGATAGCCTTTATCTGCCCGGTGGTTATCCCGAGCTACATCTGGAGACATTGAGTCAAAACACCAATATGATTCAATCTATTCACCAACATTACCATGCCAATAAACCAATCATCGCTGAGTGTGGCGGCATGTTATACCTATGTGAATCCCTGACGGATAAAGCGGATAATACTGCTAGTCTATGTGGCATTTTGCCTGCCAAAGCCAAACTTCAGGCGAGACTGACGGCTCTCGGATTACAGGAAGTCAATATCAATGGTGCGGCCATCAGAGGCCACACCTATCATCATTCTTTACTCAGTACAGAACTGGTCTCGGAGATAAGCGGGCAGTGTCCTAATGGTAAATCGGTCAGTGAAGTGGTCTATCAACAACAGCGTTTAAACGCCAGCTATATCCACTTTTATTTTTACTCAAACCCTCACCTTATTGCAGCGTGGTTGACGCCATGAGTGATTCACCTCATCAGTTTTCACAAGCAGAACGAGAAGCCGTTTATCGCGCCATAGCAGAACGTCGCGATATGCGTCACTTTCGACCAGATCCTGTTGATCCAGAACAATTAAAACGTTTACTGATCGCGGCTCATCAAGCCCCCAGTGTCGGCCTGATGCAACCCTGGCGAATAATTCGAATTACTGATTCCATTATTCGCGAAAAAATAAAAGCACTGGTGGAAAAGGAACGTATTGAAACAGCCAAAG
Organism: Methylophaga thalassica; assembly: GCF_030159795.1. Classification (NCBI taxonomy): domain Bacteria; kingdom Pseudomonadati; phylum Pseudomonadota; class Gammaproteobacteria; order Thiotrichales; family Piscirickettsiaceae; genus Methylophaga; species Methylophaga thalassica. The sequence continues at coordinate 452,454 of NZ_BSND01000004.1, forward strand.
CCATGAATGAACGCGAAGATGAGTTTATGCGTTTAAAAGTCGAGGGCATGGATAATTGTGCTGAGATCCTGGTTGTCGCTTTATGTGATAAACGTGAAGAACATATTTTTGGCAGACGAACCATGCCGAATATGGATTTGGCCTCGGTATCTTGTGCCATCCAAAATATGTGGCTCGCAGCAAGAGTGGAAGGTTTGGGCATGGGCTGGGTTTCTATTTTTGAACCTGAGGCACTGGCACAATTACTGAAACTCCCCTCGGGTGCCTCCCCCGTCGCTATTCTCTGCCTGGGTCATGTTAATGAGTTTTATCCAGAGCCGATGTTACAAATGGAAAACTGGCGACAAGGTATTGAGCTGGACGCGGTTTTATATGAAAACCAATGGGATGAACCTGCCAAGCTATGACCTTACTGTTTATCGTGCTTGCCGTATTGCTTGACTGGTTGCTTGGCGAACCAACACGTCGCCATCCGCTGGTTGGTTTTGGGCGACTGACCAAGCTCGTTGAAACCAGATTATATTCATCAGAACACAATCAAAAAAAACAGTTTATCAATGGCTTACTCGGTTGGCTGATACTCGTCTTACCTTTTGCCTTGATTGCCTATTTTATGAGTCAAATTACCGTGCTCAACAGCTTATTTAGTGTGCTGGTACTTTACCTTTGTATTGGCCATCGGAGTTTGTATGACCATGTCACCCCGATCATCGAAGCATTGAAACAAGGTGATATTGAACAGGCAAAAACTTATACCAGCTATATTGTCAGCCGTGACAGGGAAACTCTGCATATTCCTAAAGCCAGTATCGAATCTGTATTAGAAAATGGCGCCGATGCCATTTTTTCAGCTATCTTTTGGTTTATCGTGGCAGGATTGCCTGGCGTCGTTATCTATCGTCTCAGTAATACTCTGGATGCCATGTGGGGCTATAAAACAGAGCGCTATTTATTCTTTGGCCGTTTTGCTGCGCGTATTGATGATGTGCTGAACTTTATTCCAGCCCGTTTAACAGCACTCAGCTATGCTCTGGTGGGTGATGTCCGTTCAGGTTTACAGTGCTGGAAACAACAGGCTAAACAATGGGATAGCCCTAATGCTGGTCCAGTTATGGCGGCTGGTGCTGGTGCATTAAATATTAAGCTGGGCGGTTTAGCTCGCTATCACGGCGTCTGGCATGATCGTCCTAAGCTTGGTCTCAACCACGAAGCGAGCGAGAGTGATATTCCCCGCGCCTTACATTTAGTGACAGACAGTCTATTGCTGTGGCTGGCCGGTATTACTGTGATCACAGGAATTAGCTATGCTTGAACACGGTGGCAAACTCAACCATTACATCAAAAAGTACGGCATAGCCAGCGAGTATTGGTTGGATTTATCTACCGGTATTAATCCCAATGGCTGGCCTGTTCCCCCCCTGCCAGAACAGGTTTGGACACGTTTACCGGAACAGGATGATGATTTACTCACTGCAGCGGCAAACTATTATGGCAATGAAAGTTTAATTGCCCTGCCCGGAAGCCAGGCTGCCATTCAGTTTTTACCGCAATTACGCGAGCCTTGCAGAGTGAGGGTCATACACCCCTGCTATGCCGAACATGCTTATAGTTGGCAAAAAGCAGGTCATGATGTTGAGGCCATCCATCACGACGAGATTGATTCATTGCTTGCCGAAACAGATGTGCTAATCATCATCAACCCGACTAACCCAAGTGGCAGGCAATACAAAAAAGAACAACTTTTAAGCTGGCATCAACAATTACAACAACATGATGGCTGGCTTGTGGTAGATGAAGCCTTTATTGATACATCACCTGACAAAAGTCTTTGTCGTCTGCCTGCCATGCCTGGACTCCTTATCCTCAGATCGGTTGGTAAATTCTTTGGTTTGGCAGGTTGTCGTGTTGGTTTTTTAATCGCCGAACAATCCGTTCTCGATCAGATGAAAGAACACCTGGGCCCGTGGCCCATTGCTACTGCTTCACGTTATATCACCATACACGCTTTTAAAGATACTGACTGGCAACAACACTGCCGCCAGCAACTTCAGTTTCAATCAGCACGTCTGGCGCAATTACTGACTCGTTATGGTCTCAGTCCTACCGCTGGCACAGACTTATTTCAGTGGGTCAGACTTTCTGTCGCCAAAGACATACATGAGAAACTGGCAAAAAATGCCATTCTGACCCGCTTATTTGAATCCCCTGCCAGTTTGCGTTTTGGTTTACCCGCCAATGAACAGCAATGGCAGCAGTTAGAAAAAGCCCTGCAATCGCTACGAGTTGATCATGAAACATAAAACATTAATGGTTCAGGGCACCACATCTGATGCGGGCAAAAGTACCGTTGTCACCGCCTTATGTCGCTGGTTTAAACAACAAGGTTATCAAGTTGCGCCGTTCAAACCACAAAATATGGCACTCAATAGTGCAGTGACCGCAGAAGGTGGTGAAATCGGTCGCGCTCAGGCGGTACAAGCACAAGCCTGTCATCTGGCACCACATATTGATATGAACCCGGTGCTACTCAAACCTAATAGTGACTCTGGTGCTCAGGTCATTATTCATGGCAAAGCGGTTGCCAATATGGAAGCGCGCTTTTACCACGACTATAAGCCTACGGCGATGCAAGCGGTTCTCGATTCGCATCACCGGCTGGAATCGAATTATGACCTTGTTGTCGTAGAAGGTGCGGGCTCACCAGCAGAAATTAATTTACGCGATCGTGACATCGCCAATATGGGCTTTGCAGAAGCTGTAGATTGTCCGGTTATTCTGATTGCCGATATTGATCGCGGTGGTGTATTTGCTCATCTGGTCGGCACGCTGTCGTGTTTATCTGAGTCAGAACAAGCGCGGATTAAAGGCTTTATTATTAATCGCTTTCGCGGTGATATGAGTCTATTGCAACCCGGTCTGGACTGGCTGAAACAAAAAACCGGTAAACCGGTGTTAGGTGTTTTGCCCTATCTGCACGGTTTACATTTAGAAGCTGAAGATGCGGTGAATACCCAACAAATAACGGGCTCAGATAAACAACTCAATATTATCGTGCCGGTATTACCCCGCATCAGTAACCATACTGATTTAGACCCATTAAGATTGCATCCTCAAGTCAATTTACAGTTTATCGGCCCTGATGACACCATCCCGGCGGCCGATCTGATTATTTTGCCTGGCAGTAAACACGTCCGTGCTGATTTAGAGTGGCTGATTAAACAAGGCTGGCCTGAAGCCATAGCTAAACACTGTCGTTATGGTGGCAAAGTGTTGGGTATCTGTGGTGGTTTTCAAATGCTTGGCAGACTGATTCATGATCCTGATGGCATTGAAAGTCAGCCTGGTAGCAGTGATGGTCTCGGCTTGCTGGATATGGAAACAACGCTAGCCGGCGATAAAACATTACGACAAAATCAGGGACAATTACTTATCAATAGTTCAGCCGTCACTATATCCGGTTATGAAATACATGCAGGTATCAGCACAGGAAAAGCGCTGGCATCGCCCCTGATGTCACTATCACATGGTCCGGATGGGGCTATCAGTGAAGATAGACAGATTATCGGTACGTATCTACATGGTTTATTTGAACATGACGAAGCGGCTCAAGCCATACTGACTTGGGCAGGTCTTGATGATGTTCAGTCTGTCGATTACTGGCAGCTTCGTGAAAATGACATCAATAAACTGGCAGAGATGATTGCAACACATGTGAACACAGAAAAGTTGATGCAGATTCTTGAGGACACACAATGAGTAAGACGCTAATTCTAGGTGGTACCAAATCAGGTAAAAGCCGACTGGCTGAACAATGGGCAAACGCTACCAGCCGAGCTGTCAGCTATATCGCCACGGCACAAGCACATGATGATGAAATGGCACAACGGATTAAACAGCATCAGCAACAACGACCAGACAACTGGCCAACCATTGAACAGCCGCTTTATCTAGGGGATGCAATAAACCAAGCAACAACTGATGTTGTACTGGTAGATTGTTTAACCCTGTGGCTGACCAATCTTTTATTAGCTGAAGGCGATTTGCTGACAGAACAGATATCCGCATTACTAGATACGCTGCAAACCACTGATAAACACATCATTATGGTCAGTAATGAAACCAATATGGGCGTGATGCCTTTGGGAGACTTAACTCGTCGTTATTGTGATGAGGCTGGTGTCTTACATCAGCGTATCGCCAAAATGAGCGATAACGTCATCTTAACCGTGGCAGGTTTACCTCACATATTAAAAGGACAACTGCATGAACAGCTTCGCTGAATGGCTAAAACAACCAGTTAAAGCGGTAGATAAGACGCATGAACAAAAAGCGCTGGCGCGTCAGCAGCAGTTGACTAAACCGCCCGGCTCTCTCGGGCAGCTGGAAAACTTAGCAGTCAAAATTGCCAGTTTACAGGCTAGTGAAATTCCGGACCTGACGCATGTTCATATCACTGTTTATGCCGCAGACCATGGCGTCATGGCTGAAGGTGTTTCAGCCTTCCCCCAATCCGTCACCGCAGCCATGATCAGAAACTTTGCCAATGGCGGTGCTGCTATTAGCGTATTAGCACAGGAGTTAACCGCAAAACTCGATGTGATTAACGTTGGTACAGTAGACGCATTGGAAGACATTCCTGGCGTATTCGATAAACGTATCGACGCTGGCACGGCGAATTTCTGTCAGGGCCCAGCGATGACAGAGCAACAATGCCAACAGGCGATATTAGTTGGTCGTGATAATGTCTTAAGTGATATTGATAACATCCAACTCTATATTGCTGGTGAAATGGGGATTGGTAACACCTCTACCGCCAGTGCTTTAGCCTCAGCGCTGCTGAAATGCGATCCTATCGATGTGGTGGGTCCTGGCACAGGACTGGACCAACAAGGTATTCAACATAAAGTCACGGTCATTCAACGTGCACTTGAATTACACCAATCAGAGCTGAATGCTGCTCCTCTGTCGACACTCACGCTATTGGGTGGCTTTGAAATCGCTGCCATGGTAGGTGCTTATCTGACCTGTGCCAAACAAGGTATTCCAGTACTGATAGATGGCTTTATTAGTACAGTGGCGGCATTAACGGCAGAGAGAATGCAGCCAGGATGCAAAGACTGGTTTATTTATAGCCATCAAAGTGCTGAGCCCGGTCATAAAGTGGTTTTAAACGCTTTAGACGCGAAACCATTACTTCAGCTGGATATGCGTCTGGGAGAAGGCAGTGGTGCCGCGGTGGCTGTTCCCATTCTTCGCCAAGCCTGTCTGTTACACAATGGTATGGCCACATTCGAACAAGCCAATATCAGTAAAGGAGACAAGTAATGTGGTTATCGTTCCAAATAGCCCTTCAATTTCTCACCATTATTCCGGTCAGCTATGCCAGTGCAACTGATCAACAGCTTGGACGTTCCTTAGTTTTTTATCCTGTTATTGGCTTGATTATCGGCTTAATTTTATCAGGACTCGTATCCGTCCTCCCTGTTTCCTATAGTTTGCTCAGTGCTGCTTTATTACTGACAGCTTGGGTATTATTAACGGGAGGCTTACATATTGATGGTCTTGCTGATTCGGCTGATGCCTGGTTAGGCGGTATCGGCAATAAACAACGTACGCTGGAGATTATGAAAGACCCGGCAGCGGGCCCCATTGCGGTCGTTGTATTAGCGTTAAGCTTATTAATCAAACTGGCCTTAGTGGAAATCGTTATCTCATCAGGCGAAACCTCCGCCTTAATCTGGAGCATCATCCTGGCCAGAACGGCGATGCCATTATTATTTCTGACGACTAACTATGTCAGACCCAACGGCATTGGTGCCGTATTAAAACAGTGCCTTCCCGTCAAGCAAGTGAAATGGATGCTGCTTATCACCACCGTCATCGCATTATTCTGCCTGGGTTTCACACCGCTGTTACTTGGGTTGATCGTATTCTTATTACTTCGCTACACGATGGAGCATCGGCTTGATGGCTTTACCGGTGATACAGCCGGGGCGATGGTCGAATTGCTGGAAATCAGCTTTTTATTGTTTTTAATTTTGTTTTAGGAAAATCCAATGTCTGATACTGAAAAAAGTGAACGTCATAAAAAACGTATGCAACGCCATAAAAGCGTGGTCGATGAGAAAATTCAACAAGCAGAAAAAGACAAAGGTTTATTATTAGTCATTACGGGTAATGGCAAAGGCAAGAGTTCTTCTGGATTTGGGATGGTGGCCAGAGCCTTGGGGCATGACATGAAAGTCGGTGTGGTTCAGTTTATTAAAGGCGCTTTTAGTACAGGCGAAGAATCATTTTTCCGTCGCTTTCCCGAAGAAGTTTCTTATCATGTGGTTGGTGATGGTTTTACCTGGGAAACACAAAACCTTGAACAAGATATTGCTTCCGCAGAAAAAGGCTGGGAAATCTGCAAAGCCATGCTTAACGATCCAGAAATTGATGTCGTTTTATTAGATGAGTTGAATATCGTATTGAAAATGAAATATCTCAATGCCGAAACAGTATTAAATGACATCGCACAAAGACCAGAGATGCAACATGTCATTATCACCGGTCGAGGAGCCCCTGACAGCGTGATAGAGGCAGCGGATACCGTTAGCCGTATTGAGGATGTTAAACATGCATTTCGTGCCGGTATAAAAGCACAGAAAGGCATCGAATTATAGGCGCATTTTTACCCTGTCATAAAACTGTAAAGTTACTCACATTTTCTGTGGATAACTCTGTGATTAAGTTTGGAGTTAGTCGCTAAGTGCCTCTCATACAAAGGCTCTTCTCAAAATGGTTAAAAAATAACCATATAATTTTATTATTAAAAATCAATAAGTTATAATGCTGTCATTAAAAATCAGTCGCTTACGGGAACTTTTTAATAAAAGCTTTACAGAAAAAAGACAAGTGTATAACTCTGTAGAAAAGTGTTGACATAGAGTAATGACCAGCACAAAACAAAAAGCCCGGTAGTGTTCACTACCGGGCTTTTTTTATTTCACTTTTTGAAACTGATAAATCAGGATTTAACCGCTTCCGCTGCACTGTCCATTTCCAGATGAATATCCTCATCTTTTAGCGTGACACGAACATGTCCACCACCCTGACTCAATTTACCAAATAACAGCTCATCAGCCAGTGGTCGTTTGATTTTCTCCTGAACCAGTCTCGCCATAGGACGAGCGCCCATTTGCACATCATAACCATGTTCAGCCAGCCATTGGCGAGCCGCATCATTGACTTCGATAGTGACGTTTTTATCTTCAAGTAACATTTCAAGCTCTAATACCGCTTTATCCGCTACCCGAAGGATGGCATCCTTATCCAGAGGTTTAAATTGAATAATGCCATCAAGACGGTTACGGAACTCTGGCGTGAAGGTACGTTTCAGGGCTTCATTACCGTCAGAGGTTAAATTGTCCTGCTTGGTGAAACCAATGGATGGTTTACTCATCTCAGCAGCACCGGCGTTGCTTGTCATCACTAACACGACATGACGGAAGTCCGCTTTACGTCCGTTGTTATCCGTCAATGTGCCATGATCCATCACTTGTAATAACAGATTAAACACATCAGGATGCGCTTTCTCAATTTCATCTAACAACAGCACTGCGTGAGGTTGTTTGATGATGGCATCCGTTAACAGACCGCCTTGATCAAAACCAACATAACCAGGAGGTGCGCCAATGAGTCTTGATACGGTATGGCTTTCCATATATTCCGACATATCAAAACGAATCAGATCAACACCCAGATTGTGAGCTAACTGACGTGTGACTTCGGTTTTACCTACACCGGTAGGACCTGCAAACAAGAAAGCACCTGTCGGTTTTTCTGGATGGCCCAAGCCTGAACGCGCCATTTTAATCGCAGAACCCAAAGCCGAAATCGCTTCATCCTGTCCGAAGATAACGCGTTTAAGATTATCTTCCAGTTTACGCAGATTATCCTTGTCAGCATTGGACACCGTTTTCGCAGGAATACGTGCAATTTTCGCCACGATAGCCTGCACATCATTCACACCGATCAGTTTTTTACGTTTAGACTTCGGTGCAATACGCTGAGCGGCACCGACTTCGTCTAACACATCAATCGCCTTGTCTGGCAGGAAGCGATCATTAATATGACGATGCGCCAACTCAGCAGCCTGTTCAATCGCCGCATTGGAGTAACGCACATTGTGGTGCTCTTCCAGACCAGGTTTAAGGCCTTTCAAAATTTCAATGGTTTCAGCCACACTAGGTTCTGGCAGATCAATCTTTTGGAACCTACGTGCTAAAGCGCGATCATGCTCAAAAATACCCCGGTATTCCTGATAGGTAGTTGAACCAATACACTTCAGTTCACCACTGGCTAATAACGGTTTTAATAAGTTAGCCGCATCCATCGTGCTGTTACCTGCACTACCTGCACCAATCATGGTATGGATTTCATCGATAAACAAAATCGCGTGTGGCTGCTTTTTCAATTCACGTAATAAGGCTTTCAGACGTTTTTCAAAATCACCCCGGTATTTTGTACCGGCAACCAGTGCGCCCATATCTAAAGAATAAATGGTGGTTTCTGCTAACACTTCAGGCACGTCACCATGAACAATGCGTCTTGCCAAACCTTCAGCCAGAGCTGTTTTACCGACCCCTGCTTCACCGACAAATAAAGGATTATTTTTACGACGACGACACAGGATTTGTAGCGTACGTTCTAATTCATGGGCACGACCAACAAGCGGATCGATTTTACCTTTGATGGCGGCTGCATTCAGATTTTCGGCATACAATGTCAGAGGACTTTTATCCTCATCAGAAACATCTTCGCTTTCTACTTTAGCTTCTGATTCTGATGTAGCAGCATTATCCTCAACATCGCCATGACTAATCGCATTGACGACATCCAAACGTGTGACATCCTGCTTTTGCAATAAGTAAACGGCTTGAGATTGTTGTTCAGAAAAGATCGACACCAGAACGTTTGCCCCAGTCACCTCAGAACCACCTGATGACTGAACATGCATCACAGCGCGCTGTAGAATACGTTGGAATGCCAGCGTTGGTTGAGTTTCGCGCTCACTATCCTCAGCGAGTGTCGGTAGATTATCAGCCAGAAAATCGCTTAGTTCCTGTCGTAAAACAGTGATATCTACTTCGCACGCCTTCAATACGGCCAGTGCCTGACCATTTTCCAGCAGCGCTAATAAGAGATGCTCAACGGTAAGAAACTCATGAGCACGTTGGCGAGCATAATTAAATGCTTGGCTGAGGGTTTGTTCGAGCTCTTTACTTAACATGTTACGTTCCACCTTATTGGTTGGATATCGAACTAGGTCATTCCTCTTCCATCGTACACTGCAATGGATGACCGTGGCTTTGAGAATAGCTGTTGACCTGTTCGACTTTCGCTTCAGCTATCTCATAGGTAAAAATACCACACAAGGCACTACCTTCGGTATGCACTTGAAGCATGGTGCGTGTAGCACGCTCACGCCCCATGCCAAAAAGGTTTTCGAGGACTTCAATCACAAAATCCATTGGCGTGTAGTCATCATTTAGCATAATCACCCGGTACTTGGGTGGTTGCTTCAAGTCTGGCTTTGCTGGAGCAACGGCATATTCATTGTCGTTGTTCCATTCGTGATCATTTTCCTGACTCATGCCCTTTTTTAGCTCGCTTCATCAATCATTTTTTGTAATTCGCCGTTTTCATACAGCTCCATAATAATGTCACAACCACCCACTAATTCACCTTTAATATACAGTTGTGGGAAGGTTGGCCAATCTGCATAACGATGCAGATTTTCACGCACATCTGGCTCTGCCAATACATTCACATAAGCAAATTCTGCACCACACGCAGATATGGCTTGAGAAGCCCGGCTTGAAAAACCACATTGTGGAAACTCAGGCGTCCCTTTCATAAACAAAATGACCGGGTTTGATTGAATCGCCTGTGTAATTTTTTCCATTACTTCCATTCTTTAATCCTCGTAGTTTTGAAATTTATTATGTCTGATGAGATGGGGATGCTTTTATAGTTTTCAAGCTTAGGCTAGTTATATTCAAGCTGCAATAAGCCAAGAATCGCATCCAGTCCATTATGATTTATTGCTGTCGCCGCCTGCTGCTGCACTTTCGGTTTAGCGTGATAGGCCACACTCAAACCAGCTGGCTCCATCATTAATAAATCATTCGCCCCATCCCCCACCGCTATTGTTTGTTCAGCGACAATGTTCATTTTGTTACAACATGACAACAGAAAATCGGCTTTGGTTTGTGCACCACAAATATCGCCGTCAACTTCTCCAGTGAGTTTGCCGTCTTTTTCTGCCAGCTTATTGGCCTGAGTAAAATCAAGCCCTAAACGCTGCTTTAATCTATCGGTAAAAAAGGTGAAGCCACCCGATACTAATGCCAGGCTAAAGCCATGTTGTTTAAGTGTCGACACCATCAACTCAGCCCCAGGACTCAATCGCAAACGTTCATCATAAACTCGTTCAAGAACCTCAACATCCAGACCTTTCAATAAGGACACTCGCTTGCGAAGTGAAGTTTCGAAGTCTATTTCGCCTCGCATCGCTGATTCTGTAATCGCTGCGACTTCGGGTTTTAGGTTCATAAAATCAGCGATTTCATCAATACACTCGATGGTAATCAGCGTTGAATCCATATCGGTGACGAGAAGTTTAGCGGCACGATGATCAAATTGTTCTGGTATCAGATTAATATCGAAATCATATTGCTGACGAAGCTGATGCATAGCCTCAGCATCAATGCCAGAGACATGAGTCACCGTCACATAGTGTTTATACCAGTTAAACTGACCAGAATATTGATGGGCGATCTGCTCTGCCAGTTCGTGAGTGAGAGTTTTGCCTTGCAGTACCAGTGTTGTCATGATGTTTCCGCACTAGATAAAAAAACGGCGAGCTGAAAACTCAGCTCGCCGAATCATTGTAAATCAGTCAGATTTAAAATTGGGGTTTAACAGGTGCTGATTTAAAACGTTCAACACTGGCCACAATTTCAGTTTCAGCTTCAGCTTTACCCACCCAGCCTTCAACTTTGACCCATTTGTTCTTTTCTAAATCTTTGTAGTGTTCAAAGAAATGTGAAAGTTGATTCAACAGACGTTCTGGTAAGTCATTAATATCTTTCACATCATCGTACATTTTATCGTGTGGCACGGCGATGATTTTGGCATCTTCACCAGACTCATCGGTCATTTTTAACATGCCCACAGGACGGCAACTGACTACTGAGCCACTGATTAATGCGTACGGGCTGACAACCAATACATCAACCGGATCACCGTCATCAGACAACGTGTGTGGAACATAACCATAGTTGCATGGATAAAACATCGCAGTATTCATGAAACGGTCAACAAAAAGTGCCCCGGTTTCTTTATCAACTTCGTATTTCACAGGATCAGAATGTGAAGGGATTTCAATAATGACATTGATGTCTGTTGGCAAATTTTTGCCTGAACCAACACGGTCGAGATTCATAGGGTTATGCTCCAGATAGCAAATAAACAAAGTCGCTGATTATAGAAGAAAAGCCCTTCAGGTTAAACTCTCAGCAAGTGAATAAGCATTATTCTTCATAACATCGCCAATCTGACTTTATGTCACGCGCTAAATCCATAAGCGATAAACGCAGCAAGTCACTCAATTAGCGAACGAGAAAGAACGCAGCTAACGCAAAAAGAAATAGTGAAAATAAACGACTCAGGATATGGCTTGGTAACGTCTTGGCTAATTTTGCGCCAATCGGTGCAACCCAGACACTGGTGGCAATAATCCCTAAAAAGGCTTGCCAGTGAACAAAGCCGCTCTGCCACTGCCCATCAACATGTTCGAGTTGGGATCCAATCAATATGTAGCCAGCGGCCCCACTTAAGGCAATAGGCAAACCACACGCCGCCGCAGTTCCCACCGCACGTTGCATAGAAAGTCCACTCATCACCAGGTATGGCACAACCAGTGAACCACCACCAATTCCAACCATAGCGGAGACAATACCAGTAATTAAACCAGCAGAAAAAATACTCGGGGCTGCTAAAAACTTAGTTGAGACAGATTTAGGTGGCGGCAACCACATTTTTACTGCTACCAACAAAGCAAATACCCCAAACCATATCTTTAAAATATGGCTAGGCATGGAACTAGCAATATAGGCCCCGGCAAAGCTACCTAATACAAGGCTTGGTGCCAGCTTTTTCACCAAGTGCCATTGCGTTGTTTCATATTTGTGGTGAGCTAACATAGAGGAGATTGAGGTAACACTAATCGTCATTAATGAAGTAGCAATAGCCACATGAATCGCAATGTCAGATGACATACCCTGCCAGCCAAAAACCAGCATAAGAATAGGCACAATGATCAGTCCGCCACCGATACCAAACAAACCGGCCAGTAAACCAGACACCAAACCTGCAATTAGATAGCCAATCCATTCTGCCATAAAGGGTACTCTCTATTTCGTTCCAACTGGGCAAATCAATAAGATAAGTCTTTGACTTTACTTGAATATGTCAGGCGCGTATAAAAGGTAGAAAAACCATAATAAACGTGTTTCACGCCCACAGTTCGTAATGAAGAGAGGGAATTCTATGGCATCGCTCAGCTATGTTCCAATCATTCTTGGTATTTTCGGTTTACTTTGTGCTTTATTTCTTTATATCTCAATCCTGAAAAAACCTGCTGGGACAGGTAAAGTCGTTGATATCGGTGATCAGATTCATCTGGGAGCCATGGTCTTTATGAAAGCAGAATATTCGCGGTTAGCGATTTTTTGCTTATTGTGTATCTTAGCGTTGGGGTTCTCTAATTTAGGTTGGCCAAGTGCGTTTGCATTTTTTATTGGCTCTATGTGCTCCGCCTGCGCCGGATTCATCGGCATGTATGCCTCCACCAAAGCCAATGTCAGAACAGCGGTTGCCGCACAGAATCAAGGTACCTCAGCCGCTTTATCCGTTGCTTTCTCCGGTGGTTCAATCATGGGACTCACTGTGGCAGCCATGGGCTTACTGGGTTTAGGCTTTCTCTACCTGCTGTATGGTCATGATCCCCAGACCACACACATTATTCATGGCTTTGGCATGGGTGCTTCTTCAGTCGCCTTATTTTCAAGAGTGGGCGGTGGCATCTATACCAAGTCGGCTGATGTCGGTGCTGACTTAGTTGGCAAGGTCGAAGCCGGTATCCCCGAAGATGATCCCCGTAATCCTGGGGTTATTGCTGACAACGTGGGCGACAATGTTGGGGATGTTGCAGGTATGGGCTCCGATATTTTTGAATCCTACTGCGGTGCCATTATTGCCAGTATTACGATTGCCTCCACCATGGGGCTTGTTGCCGTCAATCAACTAGCCAGTGAAAAATCTACACTGATGTTTCTGCCACTGGCGTTGGCATCTGTAGGGCTTATTTGCTCGATATTGGGCATTCTCAGTGTAAAGCTATTTTCACAACAAGCCCCGAGTGTTGCATTAAGAATCGGTACCATTGGCGCATCACTTCTTTTTATAGTTACTGCCTGGTGGTTAATTGGACTGATGGGCGGTGCTGGGGAGTTATGGATTGCCGTGTTATCCGGTGCACTGGGTGGCATCATTATTGGTTTGGTGACCGAGTATTACACAGGTGGTGCCCCCATAAAGAAATTGGCAGCAAGTGGTGAAACCGGCCCTGCCACCATTATGATTTCCGGACTCGCCTTAGGCATGCAATCTGTCGCTATCCCTGTTATCACCATTGCCGCGATTATTTTTTCAGCCAGTTATGTTGCCGGGCTTTATGGTGTCGCTATTGCTGCGGTTGGTATGCTGGCAACGGTGGGTATTACTATGGCGATTGATGCTTATGGTCCGGTTGCCGACAATGCAGGCGGTATTGCTGAAATGGCGGAAATGGGTAAAAAAACCCGGGATATTACTGACTCACTTGATGAGCTGGGTAATACCACAGCCGCCATCGGTAAAGGCTTTGCCATAGGGGCTGCAGCACTAGCTGCATTGGCCATTATCAGTGCTTATATTGAAACGATCAGCCATGGTGACAGCAACTTTGTTTTATTGTTAAACAACCCGTTGGTGCTGATGGGCATGTTCCTGGGCGGGATATTCCCATTTTTAGTCAGCGCGCTGACCATGACCGCTGTCGGTGATGCTGCCTTTGACATGATTCGAGAGATTCGTCGTCAGTTTAAAGAGATTCCAGGCTTATTAGAGGGAACGGCTAAGCCCGATACCGCCCGCTGTGTTGATATCGCTACCAAAGCCGCTTTGAATAAGATGATATTACCTGGATTATTAGCCGTATTAGCTCCTGTAGTCGTTGGCTTTGGACTGGGTCCACAAGCTCTGGGTGGCATGTTGGCTGGCGCACTTATCTGTTGTGTCATGATGGCGCTGATGATGGCTAACGCCGGTGGTGCATGGGATAATGCAAAAAAATATATCGAGAAAGGCAATCATGGCGGTAAAGGCTCTGAAATACATAAAGCCGCAGTGGTTGGTGACACAGTGGGAGATCCATTAAAAGATACATCCGGCCCAGCCATGAACATTCTGATTAATGTGATGGCCATCGTTAGTCTGGTTATCGCCCCACTTCTCTGAACTTACATTTAATAAACTTCACAGAGGCCACATGATGTGGCCTTTTTATTTTTCGGGTACAGCATTGAAAAAAGCACTTTCACATCAACAAATTTGGGCCATAGCCGGACCGATGATTCTGGCAAATTTGTCCACACCCATACTTGGCTTAGTTGATACAGCTGTAATGGGCCACCTCAACTCCCCCATCTATCTTGGTGCTGTCGCACTCGGCAGTATGGTGTTTACCTTTCTGTTCTGGGGTTTTGGTTTCCTGCGTATGGTCACAACCGGCCTGACTTCTCAGGTCAATGGTCATGGCAGCCAACAGGAAACAGAGTCCGTGTTAATCCGGTCGGCACTGTTAGCTTCGGGTATCGCGTTGTTGTTACTTTTATTGCAATGGCCGATTGCCAAGATTGCTTTCAGCTTAATTGATGGCAGTGCCGAAGTCTTATTACAGGCCCAGCAGTATTTTTTTGTTCGTATCTGGAGCGCACCAGCCACCTTACTTAATTACGCCATTATGGGTTGGCTGATTGGCATTAGTGCCTCACGCTCAGCCTTAGCGATGGCAGTTGTGATTAATATCACCAATATTGTGTTGGATCTGTTGTTTGTGAATGTGCTGGAAATGAAAGCAGATGGTGTGGCTTTAGCCTCGGTTATTGCAGAATTAAGCGGCTTAATATTTGCGCTATTTCTATTAACCCGAAGAGGATTTCAGTGG
Source organism: Methylophaga thalassica (assembly GCF_030159795.1). Classification (NCBI taxonomy): domain Bacteria; kingdom Pseudomonadati; phylum Pseudomonadota; class Gammaproteobacteria; order Thiotrichales; family Piscirickettsiaceae; genus Methylophaga; species Methylophaga thalassica. The sequence continues at coordinate 467,770 of NZ_BSND01000004.1, forward strand.
CAAAGCATTGATATTCCACAGGCAATAAAGCGATTTATAAAAGAGCGACACCAGCTAGCCTTACATGGCAATTTTATGCTGAGAACCTTATGTTTAATTTTCAGTTTTGCCTTTTTCACCAATCAGGGTGCTCAACATGGTGATGTCGTTCTGGCTGCGAATATGGTTTTGCTCAATTTTATTACCTTTATGGCCTATGTCCTGGATGGTTTTGCCAATGCTACCGAAGTGATGACAGGTAAGGCTGTTGGCCGTAAAGACAAAGATATGTTGAAAGCCAGTCTTCTTATGAATGGACAATGGGCGCTAGCAGTCGCCGCTTTATTTAGTCTTATGTATGGCTTATTTCACCAACAGATTGTCAGTATGCTTACCGATATACCGGCTGTTGCAACACTAGCGGAGCAATATAGTACCTGGGTTATTATTGCGCCGTTGCTTGCTGTTTGGTCCTATTTATTTGATGGTTTATTTGTCGGCGCGACACTTGGCAAAGAAATGAGAAATGCCATGCTGTTTTCGGTCTTTGTCTGTTTTTTACCCAGTTGGTATTTCTTTCAAGACTATGGAAATCATGGCTTATGGGCAGCCTTGATGGTACTTTTTATTGCCAGAGCCATCTCTCAAGCTGCCTATCTGCCCGGTATATTCCAGCGCATAGCCCTTAAAAAATGATTTATCCGGCTAGCAAATCAAACTTTCGCGGTTGCCCGGTGAATGGGCAAATAAACGCCAGATAATAAGCACTGAGTTGCAGATTTTCTGTGGTTTTACGCTGACCATAAAGTCGGTCACCAATCACTGGAAACCCTAGGCTTGCTGCATGCCGACGGATCTGATGTTTACGGCCTGTTTCAATCGACACATCTAACAAACTCTGTTCTTTGACTGGATCGTACTGCATAAAAACGAAATGGCTACGAGCGTGTCTGCCGTCAATCGGCAGATCAACAGTAATAGGCTTGTCGCTTGTTGCTGCTGCTGAAAACTCGCCTTCCACCCAGATTCGATAGCGCTTATCAATATCTCGTTGTTGAAATAAAGCCGATAATTTTGCTGCTGCCTGTTTTTCATGAGCAATCACAATTAAACCATTAGCGGCCCGATCCAGGCGATGCACGACGAAAGCATTACGTTGAGGTTTGAGTTCTTGCTCGGCCCAGCGTGTGACGGTGCAGTGATCGCCCCATTTCGATCCTTGGGATAATACACCGTAGGGTTTATTCCAGACGCTGTAATGGCCAAAGTCGGCCATCAGCTCAGGCGGTGTCATTTCACGTTCTAACACGACTTTGTCGTAGTAGAGATGCAAGGTTTCACCCGCTTTTAATAAACGCTTGGCTCGGCGCAAGCGTTGTGTTCTTTTGCCGACACTGACCCACACCGCTCCCTTAAGCATAATACGTTTTAAATGTTGCTTAGAAAGCGCACAGGCATCAGCTAATAGATCAACGGCATTAGTCCCTGATTTTTCAACAGGTAAATGAATTTCAAAACGATCAGTGTGATAAGACATTTTATGATGGCTGGCTTTGGCGTAGAATTAACGTAGTTTAGAGCCTTGGTGTATGTAATGTTAAGAGATAATCTCAAATTCAGTCTGATTATACTGTCTGCGACCGTTGCTGGCACCGCCAGCGCTGATGTGTATAAGTGGGTCGATGAACAGGGACAGGTTCACTACAGTCAGCAAGCTCCCGAATCTGCTCCCGCAGAATTGATCAAAACACCACCGCCACCCTCTGTCGATCCAGCTCAAGCCCAGAGAGAAGTCGATGCCTTGATTGCTCAACAAAAAGCGGCTGAACAGGAAAAGCAACAAGCACAACAACAGGCAGAGCAAAAAGCAGAACAAGAAGCAGCACTTGAAAAACAATGTCAGGATGCCAAAGACGCACTTACCGCCTATCAAAACCATCCGGGCGGACGATTTTATGATGAAAATGGCAACTTACAACGCATCAAAGAAGAAGATCGTCAACAGAAAATACAAGAATTGAGCAACAATATTAAACAACACTGTCAATAAGGAGAAGCAAAATGCCATACCTTAATATTACGACTAATCAAGAAGTTAAAGATAAAACGCAGTTTATTAAAAAGACAAGTGAAACCGTTGCTAAAGCGTCAGGTAAACCTGAAAGCTATGTCATGATTGTGCTGAATGACAACGCCAATATGTCATTTGGTGGCAGTGATGCGCCTGCGGCGATGCTTGATTATCGAGCTCTCGGCTTACCCGGTGATCGTCAGGCCTTCTCGGATACCTTATGTACACTCATCAGTGAGAACCTAAAAGTTGAAGGTGGTCGTATCTATATCAGCATGACTGACTCAGAGCGACAAAACTGGGGTTGGAATCACAGTACATTTTAAGTTTTATCCTTAACTCATAGCCTCAGGGCGAACCAATTATCATTACAGGAAAAATAAAAACACATGCGCGCCTCTAACCTGCTTATTTCCACTTTAAAAGAGACACCAGCAGACGCAGAAATTGTCAGCCATCAATTAATGCTCCGTGCCGGCCTTATCCGTCGTCTGGCATCGGGCTTGTATACATGGCTGCCAATGGGACTCAAAGTACTCAGAAAAACAGAAGCGATCGTCCGCGAAGAAATGGATAGAGCTGGCGCGCAGGAAGTATTAATGCCCTCGGTACAACCGGCTGAACTGTGGCAAGAAAGTCAACGTTGGGAGAAATATGGCCCTGAATTATTGCGCATCACTGATCGCCACCAGCGTGAGTTTTGCTATGGACCGACCCATGAAGAAGTGATCACCGATCTGGTACGTCAGGAAATTCGTAGTTACAAACAGTTACCAGTGAATTTTTACCAAATTCAGACCAAATTTCGTGATGAAATTCGCCCACGCTTTGGTTTAATGCGTGCTCGTGAATTCCTCATGAAAGATGCTTATTCATTCCATCTGGATCAAGCTTCTTTACAAGAAACCTATGACAATATGTATGCGACATATTCTCGGATTTTCAGTCGTATCGGTTTGGAGTTCCGCGCTGTTCAGGCAGACACCGGTAGTATTGGTGGTAATGCCTCACATGAGTTTCATGTGTTAGCCAGTTCAGGTGAAGATGCTATCGCTTTTAGTGATAAAAGTGATTACGCCGCCAATGTTGAGTTAGCAGAAGCCATAGCGCCACAAGGTGAACGTGCAGCAGCTACTGAAACTATGACTGTGGTTGAAACACCCGCTAAGCATACTATTGATGATGTCAGTCAGTATCTCAACAAACCAGCTTCACAATGTCTGAAAACCTTATTGGTAGAGGGTGTAAAAGAAGGTTCAGTTGTTGCACTCGTTGTTCGTGGAGATCATGAGCTTAACGAGATTAAAGCTGAAAAACACCCTCTGGTAGCCGCACCACTCACCTTCGTCACACCAGAAAAAGTACTTGAAATCAGCCATGCTAATATCGGTTCGGTAGGCCCTGTTGGTTTAACTATTCCTGTCATCGTTGATCATGCTGCCGCTTTTGTCAGCGACTTTGTTTGTGGTGCGAATCAGGATGACAAACATTTAACTGGCGTAAACTGGGGCCGCGATTTACCTGAACCAGAAACCGCAGATTTGCGTAAAGTTATGGCAGGCGATCCTAGTCCAGATGGTCAAGGCCATTTAGAAATCGCCCGGGGTATTGAAGTCGGGCATATCTTCCAGCTCGGCGAAAATTACAGCAGCAAATTAAATGCGGTTGTGTTGACAGAATCCGGCAAATCACAAATCGTTACTATGGGTTGTTATGGTATTGGTGTATCCCGTGTTGTCGCCGCAGCCATTGAGCAAAATCATGATGATCGCGGCATTATCTGGCCGGAATCGATTGCACCTTATCAAGTCGTGTTAGTGCCTGTTAACGCTCACAAATCAGTAAGAGTTAAAGAAAAAGCTGAAGAGGTCTACCAACAACTGCTTGCAGCAGGTGTGGATGTGTTACTTGATGACCGTGGTTTGCGTCCTGGTGTTGCCTTTGCTGATATGGAACTGATTGGTATTCCACACCGCTTAATCCTGGGTGAACGCGGTCTGGATAATGGCATGATTGAATACAAAAACCGTCGTAGCGGTGATGGCGAAGAGTTTGCGATTGATGATGTGGTCAATATCATCAAACAAAAATTGAGCTGAGGTTTAATGCATGACGACAGTCATTAAAGAGACTGACTTTATCGACAGTATTGCAGACGCCCTGCAGTTCATTGCCTGTTATCATCCAAAAGATTTTATTCAGGCAATGAGCGCGGCTTATGAGCGCGAGCAATCCGTCGCTGCAAAAGACGCTATTGCACAAATTCTGTTGAACTCCAGAATGTGTGCAGAAAATAACCGTCCTATCTGTCAGGACACCGGCATTGTTAATGTCTTTATCAAAGTCGGTATGGATGTGCAGTGGCAGACCACAAAAAGTCTGAATGATATGGTCAATGAAGGCGTCCGTCGCGCTTATCTTCACCCTGACAACGTTTTACGAGCCTCCATTGTGTCTGACCCTATTGGTTTACGCAAAAATACCGGAGATAACACCCCAGCGGTTATTCATACCGAAATAGTCATGGGTGATACCGTTGAAGTCTTAATTGCGGCAAAAGGTGGTGGCTCAGAAAACAAAGCCAAATTCACCATTCTAAATCCAAGTGACAATCTGGTTGATTGGGTATTAAAAACGGTGCCGACCATGGGAGCTGGCTGGTGCCCGCCGGGCATGTTAGGTATTGGCATTGGTGGTACAGCAGAAAAAGCGATGCTGATGGCCAAAGAGTCATTAATGCATCCTATCGATATACAAGAATTAATCGATCGCGGTGCCGAAACGGCCACAGAGAAACTTCGTGTTGAACTTTATGAAAAAGTCAATCAGCTGGGTATTGGTGCCCAGGGCCTGGGTGGTTTAACCACTGTTCTGGATGTCAAAATCAGTGATTACCCAACACATGCTGCTTCATTACCTGTCGCCATGATTCCAAATTGTGCCGCCAGCCGTCATATTCATTTTAGTTTAGACGGAACAGGACCGGCAGAATTTGAGCCACCCTCCATGGATGACTGGCCAGATATTACCTGGAAAGCTGCGGAAAATACCCGCCATGTTAATTTGGATGATATAACCGCTAAAGACATAGCGGAATGGCAACCCGGAGAAACACTATTATTGTCAGGGCATTTATTAACAGGACGTGATGCGGCGCACAAAAAAATCGCTGATTTACTGAATAATGGTGAATCTCTGCCAGAAGGACTCGATTTTAATAACCGCTTTATCTACTACGTCGGTCCAGTTGATCCGGTTCAAGGTGAAGTTGTTGGCCCTGCAGGTCCGACAACCGCGACCCGAATGGATAAATTTACCGATATGATGCTTGAAAAGACGGGTTTATTAGGCATGATTGGTAAAGCTGAGCGTGGAGATGAAACTATTGCCTCCATCAAAAAACATCATTCGGTCTATCTGATTGCCATCGGTGGTGCAGCGTATTTAGTTTCAAAAGCGATTAAGTCATCACGGATGGTGGCATTTGAAGAACTGGGAATGGAAGCCATTCGTGAGTTTTACGTAGAAAATATGCCGGTTACTGTGGCAGTAGATAGTGAAGGTCATTCGGTACACAAAACAGGTCCGAGTGAATGGAAAATTAAAATTGCCGATATACCGATAAACAATAATTGATATTACATTCAAAGAGAGCTTAGCTATGATGATTGCATTACCTTTACACCTGTTAGCCGCTGTCATTTGGCTGGGTGGTATGTTTTTCGCCTATACCGCTCTTCGGCCTGCAGCAGTTGAATTACTGACGCAAGAACAACGCCTCCCTTTGTGGGCTGGTGTATTAAAAACCTTTTTCAACTGGGTATGGCTTTCTATCATCACCTTGCTGGTCACTGGTGGTTGGATGATTCCTTTATTAGGCGGCATGGGCGGCGTTGATGGTGTCGGTATTCATGTACATATTATGTTACTAATCGGCATTTTTATGATGCTCATTTTTATGCATGTGTTTTTTAATCCATTCAAAAAGCTTAAATGGGCTGTGGCCGAACATGACTGGATTGCCGCAGGCACGGCATTAACTCAAATACGCAAACTGGTTCTGCTTAATCTAATCTTAGGCATTATTACTATTCTGATAGCCAGCTCTGGACGTTACTGGTTAAGTTAATCATGAATACGCTGATGAAATGGTGTTTGCTCAGTCTGACAGTGATGCATAGTCAGCTGGCACCGGCAGATACCATTCAGCGAATTCAAAACCCGGATGGATCGGTTGAATTCAGTAATGTCAGGCAAGCCACATCGCAAACTGTCATTTATAAATCACAAACCGGTGAAGGCTTTGTTTTTTCAGATCAAAAACCCGCACATGGTCATTTTGAAATTCTAAAATACAGCTGTTATGCCTGTAACCCCTCATCAAAAATCAACTGGCATACCATTAAACTGGATTTTGCCTCCTATGCTGACGAAGTAAAACGTTATGCCAAAAAATATAATGTTGATGCCGCCTTGGTAAGAGCAGTTATTCATGCGGAATCGGCGTTCAATCAAAAAGCGATTTCCAGAACAGGTGCTCAAGGCTTGATGCAATTAATGCCAGACACAGCCAAAGACTTAGGTGTTGATAAGCCTTTTAATGTCGAACAAAACATAGAAGGCGGTGTTAAATATCTGGCTGAGCTGCTATCTTTATTCAAGGGCGATACTCGCCTTGCCACAGCTGCTTATAATGCAGGACCTAATGCCGTGAAAAAATATAACGATGTTCCCCCTTACTCCGAGACAAAAGTTTATGTAGAACGTGTGAGCATTTTGCATCAACGTTATCAACATGAAAGTTAGAAAAACAAAAAAATGGCTGGCTGAAAACGACCATTTAATCCACGCTACTATGCAGAAAGTATCTTCTCATGTTCAACGTGAAGAAGGTGAATGGGTGTTGAATACCGTGACGATTGAAGGTCAGGATGTTCCCTATAAATACAAGCGTCAACGCCGATATAAATCACTAAAAGGGGCGCGGGTAGATATTGTCTATTACCCGGATAAAGAAGTCATTGCCCGTATGACTTTCGAGTACATGAAAGTGGTTAAGATTTCCCTATCCTGATACCGGTACACGCAGCGTCATCACCCCGTTACGCTGGGTGATATCCAGATGTTTCATAAAACTCATCCCCAATAAAACCACACCATCGGTCATATGCGGGTTGATACTGGCATCGACATGATTCAAGGTAATACCACCAAGACGCACCGCATCGACATCAGTCTGAAAGACAGGCACAACACCATTAGCTGTTGATACCATGGACGTAGGTCCTTTTTTCAAGCCGGCCGCTTCCGCAATGGCGGCAGGGATACTGACATTGGTAGCTCCGGTATCCAGCAGGAAATTCACAGGATGTCCATTAATATAACCTGGTGCCAGATAATGTCCGTCACGATTGCGTTTTAAAGTCACCTCACCCGTGCCTGAATTTGCTGCCATTAATGCTTGATTAGGGTTATCGCGCTGCTGAATATAGCCATTAAAGAATAAGGTGAGTGACCCCATTAAAAACAACCAGAATAATATCGTCACGATATTTCCAGAAAACAATTTTGATATATCAGGTGCACTCATCCCCTGCTCTTCCTTCTATGTTTTATCACCATAGTATAAACAACCATGACAATCAGACTAATGCTTGATATGGTGGCGCCATCTTAATAATTCAATTAGAGGTGTGTCATTAATACGATCAGTATTTTCGGCAGTGGTTGGTTAGGTTTGAGATTAGCAAGACATTTGCGCTCAGCTGACACTCATATCAAACTCTCAACGCGCCAAACAGAAAAGCAATCAATATTAAGAGATGAAGGGTTTGATGTCTATCAGATCGACATTGAAACACCTGCCGATTTTAGCCAGTTCCTGAACGCTGACACCCTGATTGTTAATATTACTAATAAAAATAAAGACGCTTTTGAAAATTTCATTAATCAGATTGAAAACAGCCCTATCAAACAGGTGTTATTTATCAGCTCCAGTTCGGTTTACCAAAACACCAATGACTGGGTCAAAGAAGAGCATCAGTTTGAAAATGAGGATAGCATTCTGTGGCAAATAGAATCGCTGTTTAGACAATCTTCGCACTTTGCCACCAGCATTATTCGTTTCAGCGGATTAATCGGACCAGAGCGTCATCCAGGCCGTTTTTTCAGACATGGAAAACAGGTTCAGCAGGCAGATGCCCCCGTTAACTTAATTCATCTTGATGACTGCATAGGAATTATTGAGCAAGTATTGAAACAACACGTCTGGGGAGAAGTTATCAATGGTTGCGCAGACACACATCCAAGCAAAAAAGTCTTTTATGCACGTGCTGCTGCATTATTAAACCAGCCAGTACCGAGCTTTAATCAGGCTAACTCCCTATCCTACAAAATCGTCAGTAACGATAAAGCCAAATCATTACTGTCCTATCAATTTCAGTATCCAGATTTAATGGCCATTCCCGCTAACGCTTATGAATAATTATTTATGCCCCTGTCTCAGCCAGCTTTCTTATAGTGAGTGCTGTGAACCTCTCCATAAAAAACAACAAGGCGCGGAAAACGCTGCGCAATTGATGCGCTCGCGATACAGTGCTTTTTATTTAGCTGAGGTGGACTATTTAATCGCCACTCTGCACCCATCAAAACGTCGTATAGATGAGCGAGAACTTCTACAGAGCACGATCAATAACACGCAGTGGTTAGGGCTGAACGTACTGGATCACCAACAAAAAAATGAATTGGCCGAAGTGGAGTTCGTGGCGTTTTATCAGGATAATCCCGTGGGTCAGTTACACGAACGCTCTCGTTTTACCTGTGAAAGTGGTGAATGGTTCTACCATGATGGGATTCTTCTGCCCGCCATCAAGCTGGGCAGAAACGATCCCTGTTTCTGCGGCAGTGGAAAAAAACTAAAACGTTGTCACGGTTAATTATCACCCAGATAACGTTTTCTTTTAGCGGGTGTTAATTTATCTAAATCCACCATCACCAGACCATCAATACAGTGACCAAAATCAGCGTCGATATTAAAATCGATAAAGCGTACTCCCCCCTCTTCACAGACATCCGCATACTGTTTATATAGGGTAGGAACAGTCACATTCATATGAGTAAGCTGCTCACGCATCGCAGTAAAATCAGCCTCTGCATCGGTACCACAATAGGTTTGCAGTACTTGTTGTTGCAAACTCCGATCAGTGATGTATGGATTTTTCGCTATTGCTAAATGTTGGTCATCAGGGAAATAGTGCTGATAATAAGATACGATTAATGCCTTCGCGAAATCAGGATAGCTGTTTGACAGACTCACAGGCCCAAACAGATAGCGAATATCAGGATATCGTTTCAGATAAGCCCCAATGCCGTACCATAAGTAATCAAGACTACGTCTTCCCCAGTATTTCGGGCTGACAAAACTTCTACCCAGCTCAATGCCCTTTTCAAAAAAAGGCTGCATCGCATCGTGATCGTAGGTAAATAGCTCCTGACTATAAATTCCCCGGCTGCCAGCTTGTGACAGAATGTTGTTAACTTCACCAATTCGGTAAGCACCAGCGATTTCTAATTCGTTTTCATCCCATAGAATCAGATGCCGGTAATCGCGATCATAACGGTCGATATCGCGTCTTTTACCTGTGCCCTCACCGACCTGTCTAAACGTAAACTCGCGTAAGCGGCCTACCTCATGCATCACAGCTGAGTCAGGTTGATAGTCAAACAAATAAATCTTTTTATTATCGGCTGTCTGACCTAATAACTCGGCTGTTTGTAACTCACGTTTGATATTACGTCTGTCCTGGGGATGGGCGATGGTTTGTTCTGTGACAAATAACGGTTTTTTGCCTTTTGCCATACGATAAAGATGGCGACGTAATAATTTGGCTTTTTCTGCTTTCACCAGCGGGAGTTGGTCAACCTGTTTATAGGGAATAGGTTCTCCGACACGCATGGTGATGTTCTTCGAGTTTTTATTAAACATCTCATGCGCCAGCATCATGCCTGAAAGCGGCTTATAGACCATGGATGCACTGTAGAACAATGAAGAATTTCTGGCACCGACATAAATGGGCAAAATAGGCGCATTGGTTTTCTTGGCGAAGTTCAAGAACCCCGTATTCCATTTACCATCACGCACACCACTTGGACGAATACGCGACACTTCTCCGGCAGGGAAAACGATCACCGCTTCTTCATTATTCAGGCAATCAATAATGCGGGAAATACTGCTTTTTCGAGTCGATTTAGATAGATTATCTACGGGCAAAAATAAAGAATCGACCGCATTAAAATTCATCAGCATATCGTTAGCAACGATTTTTACATCACGGCGGACTTCACCCACTAGTTTTAATAATGACAAGCCGTCCAGAGCACCAAGGGGATGGTTTGCGACAATCACTACGCGTCCCGTTGCGGGAATATTATTGCGATCACGGTGACTGATGCTGTAACTGAAGTTGAAATAATCCAGCACCTGTTCGATAAAATCGAAGCCTTTTAAATCCTGATGCAAGTCCAGGAAACGATTTACTTCTTGCTCATGAGTAATCTTACGCAAAAAACTAATCGTCGATTTTTTTATCCATGGACGGGAATGTTCAAATTTAGGAAATTTTTGTTGAACAGCTTGTTCGATATTGAGCATGTTTTCTCTCTATGCTTGCAGATAGCATGCAAGCATAGAGAGAAGATGTGACAGCGTTATAACGTTTTAATGACGTTTTTGTGACGATTAATGATCGTCAGCGTGGGAGAAGTATAAGGCTAAGGAGATGAGACCAATACCGGCAGCTAGAGCCAGCAAATCAAGAGGTCCATGGAAGTCCATACTGATAGCATGTTCGAAAAAGTTAACGATCAGAATCATCAGAACAACACGACCTAAACGCGCTTTTAAATCATCTAAACTATGGATAGCTAATACTTTTGAGTTCTCACTCTCTTCTGCTTCTTCAATTTTGCTGATAAACAGCTCATACAAACCAAGAGAGAAGATAAATAAAACCGTGGCTAATAGATAACCATCAATCACTTCAACCACATGTGTCACGGTTTCAGCACGAAAGTCTTGCCGTGCTTCACCAATGAGATCAGGCGACATATAAAGCCCCAGATGGGTGACTAAATAATACACATCAACGGTTGCCATATAGAACATTGCTAATGCAGTTATCAGGCTGGCAATAACCGCCGTCAGAACAACAAAGCGGCTGTTCCAGAGCGCTTTCTCAAACAATCTTTCCATGGGAATTTAAACTCGTGTGTTTCTATGCAGCCTGAACAGGAATGGCGTGACGCATATGCGTAATATCGTTGTTTTCATCAAGATAAACCAAAGTAGGTTTGAAATTCTCGACTTCTTTGGCATCTAAGGTGACAAAAGCACAAATGATTAAACGATCACCCGGGGAAGCTTTGTGCGCAGCGGCACCATTGACAGAGATAATATTTGAGCCATCCTCAGCGCGAATCGCATAAGTGGTAAAGCGTTCGCCATTAGCGACGTTATAAATCTGGATTTGCTCATATTCGTGAATACCGGCCGCTTCCAGTAACTTTCCATCAATTGCACACGAGCCCTCGTATTCCAGTTCGGAATGAGTGACGCAAGCACGATGTAATTTTGCTTTTAAAAAGGTCAGTTGCATAGCCAGAATGTTCTTATGAAATAGCTCAATATTATCGCTTTTTAAGAAAAATCAGGCAAGGTCACAAGCAATATTATCTATCAGCCTGACACTACCGAGCCGTGCAGCAGCAAGAATGCGAAGCTGTTTGTCGTTAGCATTGGCCAGTTCTAAATCTTCTGCGCGGCGAATATCGACATATTCAGGTTCTAAACCTGCTTCTTGTAATTGCTGTTTTGCTTGTCCGCACAGCAAAGAAAAATCGGTCTCGCCCTGCTCTTCAATCGCGTGTTTAGTGGCGAGCAGTGTTTTATATAAAGACGGCGCCTGCACTAACTGTTTCTGAGTTAATAAGGTATTTCTGGAACTCATTGCCAGCCCGCTATCCTGCCGTTTTGTAGGTACGCCAATCACATCTACCGTTAAGTTCAAATCAGCGACCAGCTTTTTGATTAACATTAATTGCTGATAATCTTTTTCGCCAAAAATCGCAATATCCGGCTGAACCATATTGAATAATTTTGTCACAACGGTTGCCACGCCATCAAAATGTCCAGGACGACCTTTACCACATAATTTATCATCAAACCCAGGCACAATGACTTTTGTTAGTGACGCCATACCATTCGGATAGATCATCTCTTCTGTCGGCGTAAAAATAAGCTCACAATCCAGCTCGCTCAGCAATTGAACATCGTCATTCAATGTGCGCGGGTAATTCGTCAAATCCTGTTGATCATTGAACTGTAACGGGTTAACAAAAATACTCACCACAACCCGGTCTGCCAGTTCACGTGCTTTTTGTACTAGCGACAGATGCCCTTCATGCAGATTTCCCATCGTCGGAACAAAAGCAATCACTTCATTTTGCTGTCGCCAGCTTTTAATACGTGTTTTTAATGCACTCAGGTTTTCTGCAATCGCCATTAGAATTGCTGCTCCGCATTTGGAAACGCACCAGATTTCACTGATTTCACGTAGGAGGCAATGGCCGATTGTATTGAGCCTGTATCAGCTAAAAAGTCATGACTGAAGCGTGGACGTTTTCCAGGCGTTAAGCCCAGCATGTCATATACCACCAGCACTTGACCATCACAGTCACTGCCTGCACCAATACCGATAACAGGAATATCCAATTGTTTACTGACTACCGCACCTAAGGTCGCCGGTACACATTCCAACACCAACATATCTGCTCCAGCTTCTTGCAAACTGATAGCATCGGCAATCAATTCTTCAGCCGCCGCTGTCTCACGACCCTGCACAATATAACCACCTAAGCGGTGAACTGATTGAGGTAATAAGCCCAGGTGTCCACAAACAGGGATACCCCGGGCCGTGAGTTGTTTCACTGTCTCAATAATGACCGCCCCGCCTTCAAGTTTGACCATCTGCGCGCCACCTTCGGCCATTAGTCGTGCGGCGTTTTTGATAGCTTGGTCTGGATTGGCATAACTCATAAATGGCATATCAGCAATAACGAATAATTTATCGCTGCCACGGATAACATTGGCTGTGTGATAAATAATATCGTCAACACTGACAGGAACAGTACTTTCCTGGCCCTGGATCACCATACCCAGCGAATCACCTACCAGCAGAACATCGACACCGGCTTGCTCAAGCGCATAACTGAAACTGGCATCATATGCTGTCAGAACAGCGATTTTTTCCTGCGCCACTTTCATTTGACGCAGATGTTTAAGGCTAATACGGCTCATGATTATTTCTTCTCTGAGACGGGCAAAGGATTGTAATAATGACGACCACTTTGAATGCTACAGATTTGTTCGAGTAATTGCAGGTAGTCCTGATCACCATTCACCAAATCGATCTGCTCCGCGTTGACAATTAAAAGGGGTGACGCATCGTAATAATGGAAAAAATCGGCATAGGTATCAGCTAAACGTTTCAGATAACCTTCTTCTACATGTTGTTCATAACTAATGCCACGCTGAGCAATACGCGATTTTAATACAGGTAAAGAGGCTTGTAGATAGATGACTAAATCAGGCGTTCTATGATGCAAAGTCAAATTATCATAGACCATATTGTATAAAGCTAACTCATCGTCATCCAGAGAAATTTGAGCAAATAATTTGTCCTTTTCCACCATAAAATCAGCGATATGCAAATCATTGAATAAATCATCCTGATTTAGTGACTTACCCAATTTGACTCGCTGCATCAGAAAGCTCAACTGCGTAGGTAAAGCAGACTGTTTCGGATACAGATAAAATTTTTCCAGAAAGGGATTTTGTTCAGGCTGCTCAAGTAAAACCGAACCAGAAAAACTCTCGGCCAAACGTTTCACTAAATGGGTTTTACCCACGCCGATGGGGCCTTCAACCACAATATAACGATGTGTTAGCGAGTGATTCATTGTTTATGCATTTCCACTTTTCTCAATCCATCCAAAGGACAATCTTGCTTTATGGTTGCTAAATCACCTTTACCAGGGATAGTGATATCAGCAGCAATTTCAGCTAATGGGTACACCACAAAAGCACGTTCTGTTAAGCCAGGATGCGGGACTTTTAATCGTTCATCATCGATCATCAGATTAGAATAAAGCAAAATATCCAGATCCAGCGTACGTTCACCCCAATGTCGCTTTTTTATTCTTCCGTGCTTTTGTTCAAGTTTTTGCAGGTTATCAAGCAATACATGCGGCGGCAATCCTGTGTCCACCTCGACAACAGCATTCACATAATCAGGCTGATCCTGGGGTCCCATTGGCGGGCTATGATAAAGCGATGATTGTTTGATTAGACGCGTGTTGTCGAGTTTTTTTATATCGTCAATCGCTGTCAAAATTTGCGTTTGCGGGTCGTCTAAATTACTTCCCAATCCGATAAACACCTGCATTAATTCTGTTCCGTTTTTTTTGCTGCTGGTCGTCTTCGACGTCGACGGCGGGGCTTTTTTACACTGCTCTCTTTACCCAGCGAGTCAACCATTACCTGCTGCTGAGTGGCTGTTTCAGCCTGAAATTTTGTCCACCAATCGACAGGTTCATTCAACGGTTCACCAGACTCTGCACGTAATGCTAAAAAGTCATATCCAGCGCGAAACTTTGGATGTAATAAGGTTCTGTATGCCCTTTTGCCCTGACGCTTCAATAATCGGGGCTGTAACGTCCATATATCACGCGTTACCAGACTATAACGCTTTGGAATAGCAACACGTTGGATCTGCTCACCAATAATTTCTGACGACGCTCGCTGCATCGCTGGAATTTCTGGCATGCCGTTTGTCATCAGCAATAAGGTTCGTTGTCTCACCGGTTCCCATAAAATCGCTGCGAATAAAAATGCTGGTGTAACCGGTTTATCAGCAGCAATACGGATATCTGTGTTCTCTAATGCTTTCATCAGCATTGTTCTTGGATAGCCGTCTTGCTCTTCATGTAATAAAGCAGCTGTTTGAGGGTACAGATGTTCAAACAGGCCGTAATGACAAAGTAAATCATGAGTCATCGCCGCTTGGCCACTCAGATATAGTTTGAGTGTTTCATCAAACAATCGTGCCGGAGGGATATCTCTAATCAAATGTGCCCAGTCAAAGATGCCCTGTTCCGTCTGTTTATCCAGTTTTAGACCCAGCTTAGCCAAAAAGCGGCAGGCCCTTAACATGCGTACAGGATCTTCCCGATAACGTGTTTCCACGTCACCAATTAAACGGATAAGGCCAGCATTAAGATCAGCCATCCCACCGGTATAATCAATAATAGAGAAGTCTTTAATATTGTAATAAAGGGCATTAATCGTAAAGTCGCGACGCCAGGCATCCTGCTCTAAAGTGCCGTAAACATTGTCCTGCATGATGCGACCTTGGGTATCAACATGCTGTTTAGCTTCAGGGGGAGCTCTGAATGTGGCAACTTCAATGACCTCGCGTCCAAACCTGACATGCACCAGTTTGAAACGTCTGCCAATCAGTTGGCTACGTTTAAACAATTTATGTACTTGCTCAGGAGAAGCATTCGTGGCGACATCAAAGTCTTTTGGCTCATAGCCAAGTAATAAATCACGAACACAACCACCCACCAGGTAAGCCTCATAACCCGCCTCTTTCAAGGTATACAATACCTTAAGCGCATGTTGGCTAATCTGTTTACGCGAAATTGTGTGTTCGCTACGAGGGATAATTAACGGTTCGCGCCCTTGTTGTGGATCTTGACCGCTTTTGCCTCTCACCAATTTGTTGAAGATTTTATTTAACGACAGCATAAGCTTTGAATAATACCATGCTCATTAGCATTTCTATGATTTATATCATCGAACATCATGATAATAAGGCAGCCTGGACAGGAGCAAAAGAACGTCTATGAATATCGGTTACCCCCAAACTGAGAAGGGCTTGTTGATGCTGCTTGGTTGGATAACCTTTATGTTTGGCAAAACCATAACCAGGATACACATTATCCAGTGCCACCATTTCCTGATCCCGTGCGACTTTAGCTAAGATTGAAGCGGCAGCAATGGCAGGCTCAGATTGATCACCTTTGATAATCGTTGTTACCGGGCAATTCAGTTTGGGTGCATGGATACCATCAACAAGCACATGTTCAGGTGAAATTGATAGGGCTTCAACAGCCCTTTTCATTGCCAATAAACTCGCCTGTAAGATATTTAGCTCATCAATTTCTTCTGGTTCAGCTCTGCCCATGGCCCATGCCAGAGCATGCTTTTGAATCAGTGGCACCAAAAATTCTCTTCGTTTTTCAGTGAGCTTTTTTGAGTCTGCCAAGCCTGCTATAGGGTTTTGTGGGTCAAGAATGACTGCAGCCGTCACCACCGGACCCGCCAGAGGACCACGCCCAACCTCATCCACTCCGGCAACGTAAATGGTCTCTATCATGACGATTTAGCATCAATAAACGAGATAACTGCTTTTGCTGCATTCTCAGCGCCACCGGAAGGCCCTAACGCCTTAAACACTTGTTGCTGAACAGATTCAGCGTTTTGTTTAGCATCCGCGGCTGTTAAGAAATACAGCAATCGGGGGGCTAGTTCTGAAACGGAAACCTGCTTTTGTAATAATTCGGTGACCACATTTTCTCCAGTCACAATATTACACAAGCCGACATAGGGAATTTTCACCAGTCGTTTAAGTATGTGATAAGTCAGCGGTGCAACTCGATAAGTAATCAAATGCGGAATACCCAACAAGGCAATTTCCAGCGTCACCGTACCCGACGCAGCAACAATCGCATCACAACTTCGAACGACATCATAAAACTCACCGGAAATGACTTTCACTTTTACCGCTGTTTGTGACAAAAAGGGCTCTATCAATGCCCTTTCTAATCCCGGTGCCAAAGGTAAAATAACCTGTATAGAACTGTCACGTTGTTGAATATGTTCAGCTGTCGCTAACATTACTGGTAATAAAGCCTCAACTTCACTACGACGACTGCCGGGAAACAAACCCAATACCGGCGCATTTTCATCAAGTGAAAAGTGAGACTTTGCTTGTGCAGAGGTCAAGTCTGAGTGCACGGCATCGACTAAGGGATGACCAACGCATTTTACCGGCACACTCGCTTTTTCATAGAGTGTCTGTTCAAAGGGAAATAAAACCAGCATCAAATCGACATAACGTTTTATCGCTTTAATCCGGCCGGCACGCCATGCCCATATTTTAGGACTAATGTAGTAAATAACCGGGATACCCAGTTCATGAGCCTTTTTTGCCAGTTTTAGATTAAACCCCGGGTAATCCACTAAAATTAATGCATCCGGTTTATTTGTGGCTAAATGCTCGACGGTTTTATCAAAAATGGCTTTGATATGAGCATAACGTTTAATGACTTCCACCAGCCCCATAACAGCCAGCTCAGCGAAATCAGTAACAATCTCAACACCGGCATCGCGCATGGTATCGCCACCAATGCCAGAAACAACAATATCAGGCCTTTGTTGTTTTAAGGCCTTCAACATTCGGCCTGCATGAGCATCGCCAGAGGCCTCGCCCGCCACTACAAATAATTCAGGCATGCTTATTCAGTCTCATCGGCTTCCAGATAACCAGCTAGCTCAAGACCAAAGCCTGAGACACCCGTTAATTTTGTCGGCGTACCCATCACTCGCATTTTTTTAACGCCTAATGCAGACAGAATTTGTGCTCCGACACCAAACGTACGTAAGTCCCAACCACTTTTGACGGGCAAAGGACTTTCATCACGGTCTTCCCGTTCATAACGTGCAATTTTGGCTGCTAATTGTTTATTCTGTGCTGGCAAGCGCAACACCACCAAAACGCCTTTTCCAGCTTGTTGTATTTTTTTCAGTACTTGTGGGACTGGCCAATGTGAGGGCTCTCTTACTGAACCTAGAATATCACTGAGTGGATCGGCCATATGTACACGTACGATAGTTTCCTCATCAGGTTGAATATCACCATACGTCAACGCCAGATGCACTTGTGAGTTGACTGAGTCCTGAAAGCTGAAAAGCTGGAAGTCGCCGTATTCTGTAGGAAACTGACATTGAGATAACTTTTCTACGGTCATTTCATTTTCGAGTCGATAACTTATCAGGTCAGCAATCGTACCGATTTTCAGATTATGTGTTTGGGCAAAAGTCTCTAAGTCTGGACGTCTGGCCATACTGCCATCATCATTTAAGATTTCGACAATCACTGCCGCTGGAGACAATCCGGCAAGCTGAGCTAAATCGCAACCTGCTTCCGTATGACCCGCACGAGTTAACACGCCACCCGGTTGCGCTTTTAATGGGAAAATATGGCCTGGTTGAACCAAATCTTCTGGGCGTGAATCAGGATCAACGGCGACTTGCACGGTCAACGCTCGATCGGCCGCTGAAATACCGGTGGTCACCCCTGCTGCGGCTTCAATTGACACCGTAAAATTAGTTGAGTATGGCGTCTGGTTATCACTTACCATCAGAGGTAAACGTAATTCACGACAACGATTTTCCGTTAGTGTCAGACAAATCAGACCACGCCCAAACCGTGCCATAAAATTAATCGCTTCTGGCGTCACTTTTTCTGCGGCCATAATGAGGTCACCCTCATTTTCACGATCTTCATCATCCATGATGATAACCATTTTTCCTTGTCTCAGATCCTCGATAATTTCTTCTGTGCTATTAAGTTGCATATTAGGTGTATAACCGTGTTTTACAGTGTTTCGTTGACAAAATGTGACGACTGGCCAGGTAATAAACGTTCTAAATAGCGGGCAATCAAATCAACTTCTAAATTGACCATAGTGCCAACGTTGTATTCTTTAATGATCGTTTCCTGCATCGTATGAGGAATGATATTGATGTCAAACCAGCCTGGTCCAACTTGGTTGACGGTCAGACTCACTCCATCAATGGTAATAGAGCCCTTTTCAGCAACATAACGTTCCAGATTAGCTGGCACTTCAATACGAAACTGAACTGATCGTGCTGATGGTGTCAGTTGTAACACCTTACCTAAACCATCGACATGGCCGCTGACCATGTGTCCACCAAGCCGGTCGCCTACAGCCAGCGCTTTTTCAAGATTGACAGCCGAACCTGCTGCAATTTGGGAAAGGGCTGTACGCTCAAGGCTTTCTTTGGAAACATCAAAACTGACGTGAGCTTCATCCAGCTCAACCACTGTCAGACAAACACCATTAATCGCAATACTATCCCCGAGAGAAACATCAGACAGGTCTAATTTCTGGGTCGCCACTTTTAGTCTCATATCACCACCACTTGGAGTGACGGAAGTAACCTGACCAATAGCCGCAATGATACCGGTAAACATGAATTAAGATTCCTCGCTATATATGGGTTTTGCAGTGATACGCCAATCTTTTCCCACTGCACGAATATCATCAATTTCTAAAGAAAGATTCTGAGCCATCGACACCATACCTGGTAAATGAAACAGGCCGCGAGCCATATCACCCATAATTTTAGGTGCCATGTAGATAATTAACTCATCAATTAAACCCGCTTTCAATAAGGCACCATTCAAAACACCACCTGCCTCAACCATTAACTCATTTATTTCTCGCTGGGCCAAAACGGCCATCAATGCATTCAAATCTATATTATTATCAGATGATGGCAGCACCAGACATTCAGCCGTATCAGCTACAGCAATATCTTTTGCGGTAATTACCAGCACTTTACCTTCTTTAAGAATTTGAGCATCAGCCGGCAGTCGTCCCTCACTATCAACCACAATTTTGAGTGGCTGTCTGACTTTCTGTCCAGAAGGATACCAGTTGTCATCTGACGGTGAAAAACGCACATTCAATTGCGGATTATCCGCGAGGATTGTACCGATACCGGTCATGATGGCTGAACTGCGTGCACGTAGTTTTTGTACATCGAGTCTGGCTTTCGGTCCGGTTATCCATTTACTTTCACCAGAAGCCATCGCTGTGCGACCATCCAGACTCATCGCGACTTTACTTCTAATGTATGGACGACCATAGCGCATACGATACAAAAAACCGGGATTGAGCTTCTCAGACTCTGAACTTAACAGCTTGGTATGCACTTCGATGCCGGCCTCTCTTAAACGATGTATGCCTGAACCCGATACCACCGGATTAGGATCGGTCATCGCTATAAATACACGTTTAACACCAGCATTAACTAGGGCATCAGCACAGGGAGGAGTTCGACCGTAATGACTGCATGGCTCAAGCGTAACGTAACAATCAGCACCTTTGGCTTTTTCACCAGCCTGGTGCAGTGCATTCACTTCCGCATGACCTTCGCCAGCTCGTTGATGCCAGCCTTCACCAACAATCTGATTATCTTTGACAATGACACAGCCAACACGAGGATTAGGGTCAGTGGTATAAAGTCCGTTTTTGGCAAGCTCAATGGCTCTTGCCATATAAAATTCAGCAGAAGCCATGATTTATTCTCTCTATTTGAAACAAATAATGGTTAATGCTCATCATAACGGGACTTAGTGCGCTGAGTATCATTAGGTGAAAGATATCAGTGCTGATGAACATGTTTATTTTTTATCATCCGCTTCAGATTTATTTTCCATTCGTTCAATTTCTTCACGAAAGGCATTTACATCCTGGAAACTTCGATACACAGAGGCAAAACGGACATAGGCGACTTCATCTAACTCACGAAGCGCATCCATTACCCAGTCACCGACTAAACGACTGTCGACTTCCCGTTCCCCTGTCGCCCAAAGTCGACGAGTAATGGTTTTAACTGCGCTATCAACCGCATCAATACTGACAGGTCTTTTTTCCAGTGCTCGCATAAAGCCCGCTCGCAATTTATTTTCATCAAATAACTCACGAGAGCGATCACGTTTGATTAGACGAGGCAGACTTAATTCGGCTGTTTCGTATGTGGTGAAGCGCTCATTACACTCCACACACATACGACGTCGACGGATGGCATCGCCCTCCGCCGACAGTCGAGAATCAACAACTTTAGAATCATCTGCACCACAAAATGGACAGCGCATAGGGTTTCCGAAGCTTAAGCGTAAACAGGCAAGCGGTCACAAACAGCCTTAACTTTGCTCTTAACATCGTTAATAACTTGCTCACTGCCTGCCGCATCAATTACATCACACATCCAGTTTGCCAGATCGCGACATTCTTCTTCTTTAAAACCACGTGTAGTCACTGCTGGTGTACCAACACGAATTCCTGATGTCACAAAAGGTGATTGTGGATCATTTGGAACCGCATTTTTATTGACAGTAATATGAGCAGCACCTAACCAGGCATCAACATCTTTACCAGTCAGACCCGCTTCAATAAAACTGACTAAGAATAAGTGATCATCAGTACCATTTGAAACAACATCATAACCACGAGTCATAAACACGTCAGCCATCACACGTGCATTTTTAATCACTTGTTCCTGATACGTTTTAAACTCTGGCAACATCGCTTCTTTAAATGCAATGGCTTTTGCAGCGATCACATGCATTAAAGGACCACCCTGGAAGCCTGGGAATACAGCTGAGTTCAGTTTTTTCTCAATCTCAGGATTTGCTTTAGCCAGAATCAAACCACCACGTGGACCACGTAATGTTTTATGCGTTGTTGTTGTGGTGACATCGGCGATTTGCACTGGGTTAGGATATAAACCTGCAGCCACCAGACCAGCGACATGAGCCATATCAACCAACAAATAAGCGCCCACAGAATCAGCTATATCACGGAAACGCTGCCAATCCACTACACGAGAATAAGCAGAAAAACCTGCCACAACCATTTTGGGCTGGTGTTCTTTGGCTAAACGCTCTACTTCGTCATAATCAATTTCGCCAGTTTCAGCATTTAAACCATATGAAACTGAATTATAGATTTTTCCTGAAGCACTGACTTTAGCACCATGTGTCAGGTGACCACCGTGGGCCAGACTCATACCCAAGATCGTGTCACCGGTTTGTAGCAAGGCAAGATAGACTGCCGCATTAGCCTGTGAACCAGAATGCGGTTGCACATTGGCATAATCAGCACCAAATAACTCTTTAGCGCGTTCAATAGCAATGGCTTCTACTGTGTCAACATGTTCACAACCACCGTAATAACGTTTGCCAGGATAACCTTCAGCATATTTATTGGTTAAAGATGAGCCCTGAGCTTCCATTACACGAGGGCTCGTATAATTTTCAGAAGCGATCAGTTCAATATGATCTTCTTGACGTTTATCTTCCGCAGTGATTGCATTGAACACTTCATCGTCAAAGCCAGCGATGGTCATGTTTTTCTTGTACACAGTATTCCCCTGTATCTACTGTAAAATGGGACATTATTCTATCTCACAACGTCGCTGGCATCTATGGCATAGTGACAGTTTTATTCGCATAAGGATTAAATCACAGCTTATGAAAATAGGATTAATTGGAACAGGCCTGATGGGGCAAGCCTTATCACATCACTTATTAGCAGAAAATCAACCCCTGGTGGTCTTTAATCGCAGCCTGGAAAAGTGCGATGAGCTAAAAGCCAGAGGCGCTGCTGTAGCCACATCTGCGCAAGCATTAGTAGAACAGAGTGATATTTGTTTGCTTTTCTTAAGTGATGCAAAAGCCATTAGCTCGGTTCTGGATGATATTGACGATGCTGCCTTTAAAAATTGTCTGCTTATCCAAATGGGCACAATAGCCCCGGAAGAATCACGTAGTCTTGCGCAGCGGGTACGAGCTACTGGCGGCCGTTATCTTGAATGTCCGGTACTAGGAAGCCTGCCGGAAGCTGGCAGTGGCAAACTAATTTTAATGGCTGCGGGTAAAAAAACGGATTACAAAGCGGCTTTACCCTTACTGGAGTTAATTGGCCATGAACCACAATATATTGGCGATATTGGTCAGGGTGCCACTGTCAAACTAGCCATGAATCAATTAATCGCCGGATTGACAGCCAGTTTTGCCTTAAGTCTGGCCTTAGTGGAAAAAGAAGGGATTGCGACAGAGCAATTTATGAAAATTGTTCGTGATAGTGCTCTCTATGCACCGACCTTCGACAAAAAATTAAGTCGCATGATTGAGCGAGATTTCTCTGAGCCCAACTTTCCTACCAAACACCTGGCAAAAGATACGCGTCTTTTCTTGTCTGTTGCCAATGAGCTAGGTTTAGATACCAGTGCATTGAAAGGTATTGAGTTACTCTTACAAAAAGCTCTGGATATGGGACTGGACAACACCGATTACTCATCACTGATGGCAGCTGTTTCGCCCAAGGAATCATAAAAAAAGCCCTCGTTTGAGGGCTTTTTTTTAGGCTTAAACTTCGAACAAATCTCGTCTGATAATCGTTTCTCGGCGGTCAGGTCCAGTTGAAATAATATC
This sequence comes from Methylophaga thalassica, assembly GCF_030159795.1. NCBI lineage: Bacteria > Pseudomonadati > Pseudomonadota > Gammaproteobacteria > Thiotrichales > Piscirickettsiaceae > Methylophaga > Methylophaga thalassica. The sequence goes on from NZ_BSND01000004.1 coordinate 491,248, forward strand.
AATCGGCACACCGGCAAGGTTCTCAACTTTTTCAATATACGCACGTGCATTTTCAGGCAAATCATCATATTGAGTGATGCCTAAAGTAGACTCTTTCCAACCCGGCATATCAATGTAAACCGGTTCACAACCTTCAAATTCATCAGCGCTTAAAGGCAAGATATCAACAGGCTGTCCGTCTTTCTGATATGCAACACATAGACGAATCGTTTCAATACCATCAAGCACGTCTAATTTGGTCAAACATAATCCCGTTATGCTGTTGATCCAGCTAGCACGATTTAGAGCAACCATGTCTAACCAACCACAACGGCGATCACGTCCGGTTGTCGCACCTTTTTCCATCCCTTTTTCAGCCAGGTATTTACCTGTTTCATCAAAAAGCTCAGATGGGAATGGGCCACCACCGACACGAGTTGCATAGGCTTTTGTAATACCCAGGACATAATCGATGTGACAAGGGCCAACACCAGAACCTGTGGCACTGCCACCGGCGGTTGTATTCGAAGAGGTCACATAAGGGTATGTGCCGTGATCAATATCCAGCAGAGCACCTTGTGCACCTTCAAACATGACATTGTCACCTGCTTTGTGATATTCCTGCAGCATCGCTGGGATATCAGCAATAAGCGGGATTAGTACATCACGCATTGCCAATGTTTCTTGTAATACTTTTTCATAACTTACCGGCTCAACCTGATAGTAATTAACCAGCGAGAAATTATGAAACTCCATGACTTCCTTTAACTTCTCAGCAAAGGCTTTTTCATTCATCAAATCACCAACACGCAGACCTCGGCGACCCACTTTGTCTTCGTATGCTGGTCCGATACCTCGACCAGTCGTACCAATAGCCGCTTTACCTAAACGCAGTTCACGTGCTTGATCAAGCGCAATGTGATAAGGCAGAATCAGAGGACAAGCGGCACTGATTTTCAATCGTTCACGAACAGGAATGCCATTTGACTCAAGCTCGTTCATTTCTTTTAAAAGAGCTTCTGGACAAACAACGACACCATTACCGATCAAACATTGAACGTTCTCACGAAGAATGCCTGATGGAATAAGGTGTAAAACCGTTTTTTTGCCATCTATTACCAAGGTATGACCTGCGTTATGGCCACCTTGAAAACGAACAACAGCGGAAACATTATCCGTCAGTAAATCAACTAATTTACCTTTACCTTCATCGCCCCACTGGGAGCCAATTACAACAATATTTTTAGCCACGAGTATGTGTTCCTGTTTCAGTCACTTGCCAGTGACCATCTAGTTTTACCAATGTGTGTGTAGTTGGAGTTTCAGAACCAGGGAATTGATAGATAACCACCTTACCTGATTCACGTAATGTTTTGACAGCAGCATGAAGACTGGCATCTTCAAGCCATTGGACACCAATTGTTTCTTGATGAAGTTTTTGCGTTGGAAGCTCGGTCACCAACTTTTTCAGATCAAGACTGAAACCCGTCGCTGGTTGTGCCAAACCAAAATCTTCGCCGATATCATCATAACGGCCACCGGCAGCTATCGCGTGTGATGAATTAGGCTTATAGGCGGCAAAAACAACACCTGTGTGATAGTGATAGCCGCGTAACTCAGCTAAATCAAAATTAATAGCAATCTCTGGAAGTCTTTGCGTCAGGGCATTTGCTATTTGCTCAAGCGTAGTTAACGCATCCTGAACTGATTGTGGTGCTTTCTTTAATACTTGTTTAGCACGATCTAGTACAGATTGATCACCATTGAGCTCAGATAATTCTTGTAACATCTGTTTTGCATCAGCATTAATGTCATATGCTTGCAGCAATGAGTCTATTTCTGCCGACGCTTTTCGCTGTAATGCAGAAAACAATTCCTGTTCCTGACTCTCCGTTAACTGAGCAAACTCCGCTAGACCTCTATAAACACCGACGTGTCCGATATCCAGTGCCATTTTTGAAACAGCACCGGAAACATTTAATAAGGTGACCATCAGTTCGATACTTTCAATATCACTTTCAGGTCCGGCATGCCCGTATATTTCAGCACCAAGTTGGATAGGATTCCTGGCACCGTCCAATCCTGTTGGTAATGTGTGTAGCACACTTCCGATGTAACATAGCCTGAGAATATCAGCTTCATTACGCAGCTTATGTGCAGCAATTCTGGCAACTTGAGGGGTCATATCAGCACGAATACCCAACATTCTTCCAGACATCTGGTCTGTCAGCTTGAAGGTTTGTATGTCGAGTGTTTTAGCGGTACCAGTAAGTAAAGAATCCAAATACTCTACTAATGGTGGTACAACTAACTGGTATCCCCAACTTCGCATGAAGTCAACCAGGGTTCGGTGCATTTTCTCAAGTTGTGCCGCTTCTTGAGGCATCAGCTCATCGATACCTTCGGGTAACAGCCAACTCTCTTTGATAGTCATTATGAGTTAATTTATCCAGTACAAAAAAATCAAACCTGCAAACATACTTAACAAGCCAATAAGACGCACTTGTCTATCGCTCATGCTTACAGTTTGTAACAGTGTGCGTTTAAACATAGTTGGATTAAGAAACGGCATTATGCCCTCAATGATGAAGACTAATGCCGTTGCAATCAATAAACTATGAATGAGTTCTTCGTTCACTTCACAGGTAATTCAGCGTCGTTGAATCGCTTGAAAAAATCACCCTTGGGTTCGATAACCAGCATATCATCAGCATTAAAAATGTTTTTATAGGCTGATAATCGACGGTATAAAGAATAAAACTCTTCATTTTTGCCATATGCTTTCGCATAAATTTCTGTGGCTTTTGCATCGCCTTCACCACGTAATTCTTCTGCCTGACGTTTAGCCTCAGCAATGATAACAGCACGTTGACGGTCAGCATCAGAGCGAATCTTCTCAGCTTCCTCTGCACCCTGAGAGCGTAGTTCTTTTGCAACACGTTCACGCTCAGCTTCCATACGGGTATAAACAGACGAACTGACCTCAGCAGGCAAGTCGATACGTTTAATACGGACATTTGAAATCGAGATACCAAATCCCTCAGCAACGCGATTAGCATCTTTCAGAATATCTTGAACCATGGCAACACGATCACCAGAAACGACTTCTTGGATTGTTTTGCGACCAAACTCGGCTCTTAAGCCATCTTTGATAATTTGAGAAAGTCTAGAGGCCGCGCGGTCTTCATCCCCCCCCATGGATCTAAAATATGTTGCAACGTCATTTATCCGCCAAATGATAAAAGAATCAACGATCACATTCTTTTTTTCACCCGTCAGATATCTAGCGGGTTGCGCATCAAGTGCCATTTCACGCCCATCGAATTTGCGGACATCAGTGACAAAAGGCGTTTTAAAGTGAATACCAGGCTTAAAATCAGCCTTCTCGATTTGGCCTAACCTTAATAACAGCACTTTTTGCCGCTCATCAACAACAAAGATTGATGATGAGAGTGTTACGACGACAACAGCAAGCAAAATTAAAATCAATGTTAAACGGGAACTCATTTAGCGACCTCCTCTGCTACGCGCGTCATCGCTTGATGAACTTTTATTAGAAGATGAAGTAGTCGTTGATGTTGAGGAAGGATAGTTAAAACTATCCAAATCCAATTGCGTTGGGTTATTACCACGTCGACTCATTCTATCAAGAGGCAGATACAGTACATTACTGCCACCGTTTTTCACGTCAACCATAACTTTTTGGCTTTTCGAATAAACCGACTCCATTGTATCGAGATACAGTCTTTCCGAAGTAATATCCGGCGCTTTATTGTATTCGGTCATAACTTGTGTGAAGCGACTCGCATCACCTTCGGCTTTAGCAATAATTTGACTTTTGTATGCTTCAGCTTCTTGCACAATTCTAAATGCTCTACCACGCGCTTTTGGAAGGACATCGTTTGAGTAGGCTTCCGCTTGATTTTTCTGACGTACTTCATCTTCACGCGCCTTAACAACATCAGCAAAAGCTGCTTGCACTTGTTCAGGTGGCTGAACATCCTGCATATTCACACTAGTGACTAATAATCCCATCTCATGGGCATCCAGCATCGTTTGCAATAACTGCTCAGTGCTATTAGCAATCGCGCTCCGACCTTCGGTTAAAACAAAGTCCATGTTAGAACGACCTACTGTTTCACGAACAGCACTCTCCATCATCTGACGAAGAATGACATCTGGATTTCTGACATTAAACAGGTATTTAGGTGCATCCTGAACGCGATATTGCACCGCAATTTTTAAATCAATAATATTTTCATCTTTCGTCAACATTAAAGACTCAGAATGGATAGTACCGCCACCTCGGTTTCCGCCACTGCGATAACCAATTTCGGCAGTACGAATTTCTTCAACATTCACCACTTCAACTTTCTCAATCGGACTAGGCAAGTGCCAGTGAGGACCAGGCAATGTTGTCGTTGAATATTGCCCAAACCGCAGAACAACACCGCGCTCAGCCGGATCTACAATATAAATACCAGATGCAAGCCAAACTAATACGGCGATGACTGCAATTAATCCAAAACCGAAAAAACCACCTCGGCCTGAAGAATTATTCCCATTGGTATTGTTTCCGTTACCACCAAAAATGCCGCCTAATTTGCGTTGCATATTTCGGATAACTTCGTCTAAATCAGGTGGCCCATCATTGCCACGATTACCCCACGGGTCTTTATCACCGTTTCCGGGTTCATTCCAAGCCATGTAGCTCTCCAAATTGATAAAACAGAGAATTTACTTCAAACAAGCCTATTTTACGGACATGGTAATGATAAGCAACCAAAACCGTATCTAAGCTTCAACATATTCTGAAAATGACTCTTCTGGGAAATATTCTTTTAATGCTTCTCGCAGCAGTTCTAATCCTTCTCCGGTTTTTGCAGATAACCAGATGCGATCAATATTTCCCTCATCATCTCTTTCAATTCGCGGTGAAATATCCTCAACATTGTCTATTTTGTTATAGACAATTAACTGCCGCACTTCATCCGCATCGATTTGTTTTAAGACTTCATTTACGTGGTGAATAAGGTCATCACGATCATTTGCACCACAATCAACTACGTGAAGTAATAACTCAGCATCACGGGTTTCTTCCAGAGTTGAGCGGAAAGACTCGACAAGATCATGGGGCAGATCACGGATAAATCCAACCGTATCAGCCAAGATAAGGAGTTGTGTATCATGTAATTTAACACGACGCAGAGTAGGATCAAGCGTCGCAAATAACCTGTCATCAGCATAGACTTTTGCAGATGTTATTTTGTTAAATAATGTCGATTTTCCAACGTTTGTGTAACCAACAAGGGAGACAACAGGTACACCTCCACGTTGCCGTGAACGCCGCCCTTGCTCACGCTGAGATTGGACTTTTCCTAATCGTTTTTTTAGTGACTTTATTCGCTGTCCCAATAAACGACGATCCGTTTCTAACTGAGTTTCACCAGGTCCACGCAAACCAATCCCGCCTTTTTGTCTTTCAAGGTGAGTCCAGCCTCGTACCAATCTTGTTGACAAGTGTTGAAGCTGAGCGAGTTCAACCTGTAACTTACCTTCATGAGAGCGAGCTCTTCGAGCAAAGATATCAAGAATTAACCCGGTACGGCCTAATACCCGACATTTTAATTGTTGCTCAAGATTACGTTCCTGACTTGGTGATAGTTCGTGATTGAAAATGACTAAGGCAGCATGAGATGCCATGACATGCTCCGCAATCTCATCAACCTTACCACTGCCAGCAAAGAACTTGGGATCAGGACGATGACGCTTACCCTGAATTATTGCAGCAATCTTTGCACCTGTTGACCCAACTAGTTCAATAAACTCTTGTTGAGAGTCTTCATAGTCAGGATCATTGAAATTCAGATGAACCAAGACAACAGCTTCTTTTTCTGATGAATCATCAAAAGCTGTTTGAATATCCGGCCGTTCAAACAATCAAATGCTCCTATTCTTCATGATTAATATTAACATTACGAGCGGGAACAATCGTTGATATAGCATGTTTATATACCATTTGATTGACTGAGTTCTTGAGTAAGATGACAAACTGATCAAACGAATCAATCTGACCTTGTAATTTAATGCCGTTAACTAAATAAATAGAAACAGGTATATTTTCTTTCCGTAAAGCGTTCAAGAAAGGATCTTGAAGAGTCTGTGCTTTTGCCATCATTCACTCCATATATTGTTATTATTTTAAACTGCCTGAATGACTCATTCTAAAAGCCTTAACAGAATCGTCAAGCATTATTCATCAACTGTGGAACCTGCTCAAGAAGATATTGATTGACTTCATTAACAGGCAATCCATCACTACTATCAAACCATACGCCATCATTTTGAGCGCGTAACCATGTCAGTTGTCGTTTAGCCATCTGACGTGTAGCTACAATAGCGCGGTATATAAACTCATCGTAATCGTAATCTCCATCTAAATAAGACCAGGCCTGACGATAACCGACCGCACGGATTGACGGTAAGTTCATATGACAGTCGTCGCGTCGATACAATTTCTTTACTTCGTCAATAAATCCGTTAGCTACCATCTTCTGATAACGATCGGCTATTCGTTTATGAAGTACTGACCTGTCAAATGGAGAAATGATGACTTTTGTTACATCGTAAGGCAAGCCATCATGTTTGTTATGTGTTAACTCAGTCAATGTTTTACCCGTTAACTCATAAACTTCAAGTGCTCGTTGTAATCGTTGCGGATCGTTAATATGTATCCGCTCGGCAGAAACAGGGTCGATTTGTTTCAATCTATCGTGCAAAGCTTCACGCCCTAGCTGTCGCATTTCAGAGTCTAGTTTTTCTCTGATCAGACTATCCGCTGGTGGCAGATCGGCAATGCCATACTGAAGCGCTCTGAAATACAGCATTGTGCCACCAACTAGTAATGGCACCTTACCACGTGAAGTAATTTCAGCCATAAGACGAAGTGCATCATCTCTGAACTGGCCTGCAGAATAAGTCACGGATGGCTCTATAATATCAACCAAAAAATGATGATATTTTTTTAATATCTCTGGACTTGGTTTTGCTGTCCCAATATCCATCTCTTTATAGACAAGAGCTGAGTCTACACTGATAATCTCAACTGGATATTTTCTAGCAAGTTCTATAGCAAGGTCAGTTTTTCCCGCTGCAGTAGGCCCCATAATGAATATGGCAGGTGGAAGCACAGAGCGTAATTACCCCTGTTTCATAGAGTCAAAAAATTCAACATTTGTTTTTGTTGATTTAAGTCTATCCATTAAGAATTCCATTGCTTCTACCGGTTCCATTTGAGCGATGATCTTTCTCAGAATCCAAAGCTTTTGTAGATCTTCTTCGGTTGTGAGTAACTCTTCGCGACGCGTACCTGAACGGGTAACATTAATAGCTGGGTACATACGACGATCTGCCAATTTACGCTCAAGTAATACTTCCATATTACCTGTACCTTTAAACTCTTCGAAAATGACTTCATCCATACGTGAACCAGTTTCTATCAGAGCAGTGGCAATAATTGTCAGACTGCCACCCTCTTCAATATTTCTAGCGGCACCGAAAAAGCGTTTAGGTCTTTGCAGCGCATTGGCATCAACACCACCCGTCAGAACTTTACCTGACGATGGCGCCACAGTATTGTAGGCTCTTGCTAGACGTGTAATTGAATCAAGCAGGATAACGACATCATGTTTATGTTCAACCAGACGTTTGGCTTTTTCAATAACCATTTCAGCAACTTGCACATGACGAGTTGCAGGTTCATCGAAAGTACTTGAAACCACTTCACCACGAACAGAGCGCTGCATTTCAGTCACTTCTTCTGGTCGTTCATCAATCAATAAAACAATTAAGTCACTATCGGGATAATTTGAGGCGATAGATTGTGCAATAGATTGCATAATCATAGTCTTACCCGATTTTGGTGGAGCGACGATAAGACCACGCTGTCCTTTACCCAGCGGTGATGCCAGATCGATCACACGTGCTGTGAGATCTTCAGTACTGCCGTTACCGCGCTCTAATGTGAAACGCTCGTTCGGAAATAATGGTGTTAAATTTTCAAAAGGGACTTTATTGCGGGACTTATCAGGTTTTTCGTAATTGATTTCTTCGACTTTGACGAGAGCGAAATAACGCTCGCTGTCTTTCGGTGGTCGAATCTTGCCTTTAATCGTATCGCCGGTTCTTAAGTGAAAACGTCGAATCTGGCTGGGTGATACATAGACATCATCGGGACCAGCAACATAAGAATCTTCTGGTGATCTTAAAAAACCAAAACCATCAGGTAACAGTTCTAATACACCCGTAGTGATAACATCTTCACCCTGTTTAGAATGAGCTTTAACTATCGCAAATATGAGTTCTTGCTTTCGGTTTCTTGCTAAGCCCTCGAGATTCATGGAGAGAGCGAGTTCCATTAATTCAGCAGCTGACTGCTTTTTCAGTTCTGTCAGATTCATGTATTACCTAAGAATGGGATTTTGATATAGAAATGCCTTGAAACACATCGATTGATGGGTTGAATTGTCTTAATTTTGGAGGGGGTTTTAAAAACTGGAACCAAGAATAACAGTAATAAACATCGACGTCTAGTTTTATATACAAATATCTACAAATATAATGTTCGACATATTAATAGATATTAACTAACTACATTTAAAAACAACAAATACCGGCCATGTAATGTTTTAAGACAGAATATCCAACTCCTTTGAATTAGGTTCTTGTAATGGTTTCGTACCGTTATAAAGTGACCTATTTGACCGAGCCCAGTTATGAGCTCAGCTCTGCAGACACCTTCGATCTCAACTTTTGTTCCAGATAAATATGTCACAGGGTGTGTGTTGCCCTGCACAGGCAGGTTAATATAAAACAGGGAGACATAAAAAAAGCCCATCCGTCATTCAAAAACGCTCCCGGCGTTTTTGTCACGGCGTTCAAGTAGGTCATGGTCTA
>NZ_BSND01000005.1:600000-799892 GCF_030159795.1 Methylophaga thalassica
AATCACTCAAGCTTCAGCATTCATAACAAATGACGCTTACGCTAACAGCAGTGCGAAATGGATTCCAGCGGGCTCACTTGTGATTGCTCTTGCCGGCCAAGGTAAAACGAAAGGAATGGTTGCTCAACTAAGCATCGAGGCCACTTGTAATCAATCGATGGCAGCCATTGTCCCGAACTCAAATCTCGAGCCCCGTTTTTTGTATTGGTGGTTGAACTCAAACTATCAAAATATTCGTAACATGGCTGGAGGTGACTTAAGAGATGGACTCAACTTGGAGATGGTGGCTTCTATCCAATGTCCTATCCCAAGCAGCTCAGAACAAATCCAAATCGCCGCCTTTCTCGACCGCGAAACTGCCAAAATCGACCGTCTGATTGAAAAACAACAGCGGCTGATTGAGCTACTCGAAGAGAAGCGTCAGGCCGCCATCTCCAATGCAGTCACAAAGGGCTTGAATCCCGATGCGCCGATGAAAGTCAGTGGCGTTGAGTGGTTGGGTGAGATACCCTCACATTGGGAAGTTAAACAGCTCAAACGACTCATCAAAGCTCTCGAATCCGGAGTCAGTGTCAACGCAACTGATGTTCCTGCAACAGCCTCAGAGTATGGCGTTTTAAAGACCAGTTGTGTTTACACACGCTTTTTCAGGCCAGAAGAGAACAAAACAGTCTTCGAAGAAGAGCTCGATCGACTCAAATGTCCTGTGCGAGCTGGGTCGATCATCATCAGCAGGATGAATACACCGGATCTGGTGGGAGCCTCAGCCTTTGTTGAGCTTGATCATGAAAACCTATTTTTACCTGACAGGCTCTGGCAAACAGTGTTCGATGACTCAGTCAAGGTCAATCCGGAATACCTGAGCTACTTTATGATGATTAAATCTTTCAGGGAGCAAATATCGCTATACGCCGCTGGCACTAGCAGCAGCATGCAAAATATTGCTCAGGAGGACTATCTATCGATCCCTGTATGCTTCCCAGCTCTAGATGAACAGACCCAAATAGTCGAACACATAAAAGAGCAGCTAGGAAAGCTAGAGAGCTTAGGTTCAAAGGCAAACAAAACAGTTGAGCTACTCAGAGAAAGGCGAACCGCATTAATCTCAGCCGCCGTCACCGGCAAAATTGACGTGCGAGACCAAGTTCCGCAGGATGTCGAGAAAGTAGTCGCCTCATAAAGCCAACGATGTTGAAAGGATTGAACAATGGCAGCCACAGGTAAAACCACATCAGAACTCGACTTCGAAGAGGCTATTGAAGCTTACCTTGTTGGCAAAGCAGGTTATGACATCGCCCTGAACACGCAGTTTGATGCCGAACTGGCGCTGGATGCCACGACCCTGCTCGCTTTCATCAAGACCACACAGGAAGACACCTACAACGCCCTGAAAGCGAGCTACGGCGCTCAAATTGATACGGCACTGACCAAACGTATCGCCAGTGAATGCGACCAACGTGGGCTGCTGGATGTGATTCGAAACGGCGTCAAAGATCGCGGTCAATTGATTCGCCTTGCGTTCTTTCGCCCCGCATCCACACTCAACCCCGAAACCGAAAAGCGTTACCAGCAAAATAAACTAACGGTCATGCGGCAGGTGCACTATGACCTTACCAACAACAACTCCATCGACATGCTACTGTCACTGAACGGCTTACCTATCGCGACGGTCGAGCTCAAAAATGCATTCACCGGTCAGAAGACGATCAATGCTATCAAGCAGTACATCAAAGACCGCAAGCCGACAGCCAAAACGCCACTGATTCAGTTCAAAAAACGTGCGCTCGTTCACTTCGCTGTCGACACCGATGAGGCGTTTATGACGACACGCCTTGCTGGTGAACATACCTTCTTCCTGCCATTCAACAAGGGCAACAACGGCGGCAAAGGCAATTCCGACCAGCACAACCACGTCACGGGTTACAAGACCGGCTATCTGTGGGAAGATGTCTGGCAGCGCGATAGCTGGCTGGACATCCTCCACCGTTTCATTCACTTACAAGTGGAAGAGAAACGCGACCCGGACACGGGCAAAAAGACCAGCAAGGAAACGCTCATTTTCCCTCGTTATCATCAGTTGTCAGCGACTCGCACCTTATTAAAACAAACCAAGCTCGACGGCGTCGGCCAGAACTACCTGATTCAACATAGTGCCGGTTCGGGTAAAACCAATACCATCTCATGGACAGCGCATCAACTCGCCAGCCTGCATGGTGATGACAATAAGCCAGTCTTCAATACCGTTGTCGTTATCTCCGACCGTCGCAACCTCGACAAGCAACTACAGGACAGCATCTACCAAATCGACCACAAGCTAGGTGTTGTTGAGAAAATCGATGAGAACAAGTCTTCATCCGATTTAGCGAATGCACTCAACGCCGGTACAAAGATTATTATCACCACGCTTCAAAAGTTCTCCTTCATTCTGGATAAGGTTGAGAACTTCATTGACCGACGCTTTGCCGTCATTATCGATGAGGCGCACAGCAGTCAGGGTGGCCGGAGTGCATCCAATCTTCGTGTCGTGCTCGGCAAGCATGATGATGAAGAGGCGTTGGCCACCGCAGAAGCCGAAGACGACAAACTACCAGAAGAGAAAACCACCGAAGACCTGGTGCTGGAAGAAATCAAAAAGAAAGGCAAGCAATCCAACCTGAGTTTCTACGCCTTCACAGCAACACCTAAGGCCAAGACACTGGAGATATTCGGTGTTGATGATGGCAACGGCATACCGCGACCATTCCATTTGTACAGCATGCGGCAAGCAATAGAAGAGCGTTTCATTCTGGACGTGCTCAAGCACTACACCACCTACAAAACCTACTACGAACTGTCGAAAAAGGTGGATGACGATCCGGAAGTAGACGAGAAGAAAGCCAAACGCGCTATCGCCCGCTTTATGAGCTTGCACCCTCATAACCTTGCCCAGAAAACCGAAATAATGGTCGAGCACTACCGTCGCTTCACCGCAAAGAAAATCGCCGGTAAAGCCAAAGCGATGGTCGTGACTCGCTCACGTCTGCACGCCGTTCGATACAAGCAGGCATTCGATAAATACATCAAAGAAAATGGCTACAACGATATGAAGACGCTGGTGGCCTTCTCAGGCACAGTCAATGATCCAGATGACGATACCGTGGCATATACAGAAGCAGGCATGAATGGCTTTGGTGAGAAAGAGCTTCCAGAGAAGTTTGCCAGCCGTGAGTACCATATCCTGATTGTCGCCGAGAAGTATCAAACTGGCTTCGATCAGCCACTGCTGCATACGATGTTTGTGGACAAGCCACTGAAGGATTTGAAGGCGGTACAAACACTATCACGACTCAATCGTTCGACCAGCGGCAAGGCCGACACATTCGTACTCGATTTCGCCAATGAAATGGAAGAGATCAAGGAGAGCTTTCGTCCCTACTTCCAAGAAACCGAAATCGATGAGCCGACTGACCCCAATCAGCTTTACACGCTTCAGCAAAAGATCGACAGCTTTCATATCATTCGCCCGCAAGAAGTAGATGAGTTTTCAGCGGTGTATTTCAAACCGATGGCGAACCAAACTAAGCGAGATCACGGTCAGCTTAACAAATGGATCGACCCAGCAGTACAACGCTACAAGGATGAGTTCAGAGAGTCTTCAGCAGGCGTTTATGATGAGCGATACACAGAAGATGGGGAAGAGTTTAAAAGCAGTCTACAAGGCTTTGTGCGGCTATATAGCTTCCTCAGCCAGATCATTGACTGGCAGGATATTGAACTCGAAAAACTGTATGCCTATGGCCGTTATTTGCTGACCAAACTGCCAAGACGAGATGGCGGTGGCACTATCGACCTTGATGAAGAAGTTGAGCTGTCAGCCTATCGTAACGAGAAGACATTTGAAGGCAGCGGATCGCTACAAGTAAACGAAACTCGGCCTGTGTATGGCGCAACGGAAGTAGGCACTGGAGGTAAACACGAAGATCCTAAATCGCCGCTGTCTGCCGTCATCATGGTTATCAACGAACGATTCGGGACTGACTTCACTGACGAAGATAAACTGCTATTCGATCAAATCTCTGGCGATATGCTTAACAACGACAAACTGGCTGAGCAAGCACGAGCGGGTTCAAAAGAGAAGTTCAAGGTGGTGTTTGAACCCAAAGTCATTGAGGCATTCGTGGATAGGCAGGGACGTAACGAGAAGATCGTCAATGAATTTATGGCGAATGGAGATATGAGAAACCTCATTATCGCTGCCCTGCTGGATGATGTTTACAATCGATCACAGTCAACACCGAAACTAGGCTGACGGTTGCACGGCGTCCGCGCCTAGCAGCCGGAAGATGACCGGCAGTTAAAGTAAAAACTCCCAATAATCAAGGAATTGCCTTGCGGTAGAAGGCAACTTCGATATTGCTCTGGAGGATTTAGGAGGGGGACGCTCTATCCTGCTGAGCTACGGGGACATTGGTCAGGCATTATAACAGCGATAAGCATTAAGCTCGAAAACTGAATATTGTTTGTTGATTAATCGTCATAGGATCGGCGGTTAAACGGTAACGATACAAACAAAAAAGCCGTCACTCTATGACGGCTTTAAACGTTTGAAATACTGAAATTAACTAGACAGCTTGTTTTGCTTTGCGACGTAAGCCCATAAAACCAAGTAGCGCAGGAGCAAATAACAAAGCAGCCGGTGGCAAAGGCACCGCAGAAACATTGAAAGAGGTAAAACGAACTTCACCCGGATTTTGTAAAATGTTGAGGTTAATTGATTGTGGTACATCACCCGCAGGATGCCAAGTTATATAAGCTAACTCTTTTGCCCCAACCCAGCTTATACCATTAGCCAACCATTTCTGTGTATTGATGATAATATCGCCGGTATCAAACAGGTCCGATAAAGAGTAGGAGTAATGATCAGATTTTGCATTGAAAACAGAAAACTCTCCGAAAGATAATATCCCATCATCGTTCAGGTCTTCTGCTACAAAATTACCGGAGAACTTGAATTTACCACCATCGTTAATAGGCCATCCGGCTTCAAAATCGGCTTTAACAACAGTTGCAGCCCATGTGGCCTGTGATAATGTCAATAAAACTAAACTGAATAGCATCCACACTATTTTTTTCATAAGAAATTTCCATGTCGTGCAACCCAGCCCTGATGCCACTAATGCACAGCTGTAGGTTTTCCGTCCCTGACTCACATCAGGTTTGGCGATAATATGTTGAACAAAATTAATAAATTAAAGTTAACTTGCTATGTCGCGTAACAGATGAACACTTATATTCTGTTGTTAACAGGTTACTTAAATTGAATTAGAAAAAAAATCATCCTTAAGTATGATTTTTTTAAAAAATTGACTTTAAATTCATAGTAAAAATTGAGTCAAAAAAATGTTCAGAGAGAATATTAACTCACGTCAACATATCTCTAATTGAGTTCAGATTAAGAAGACTATATGGAGTTAGGCAAGATATGTTCGGTAACCAGCTTGTCATGGTCGGACAATCAGGGACAAAAAAAGCCGTTACATTTTGTAACGGCTTTTTTTTATGAAACGCCAGTATCTATTGATTGATTATGCAGCTTGTTTGGCTTTACGGCGAAGTCCCATAAAACCAAGCAAAGCCGGAGCAAACATAAATGCAGCCGCTGGAATAGGCACTTCCGACACAGGCGCGATGCCTGCGGCACCTACGGTGAAGCCATGCCAGCCTTCACTTGTATGAGTAAAACTGAACGAGTCAAATAACCCTTCAAGAATAATCACTCCATGTAGCTCGGCAAACTTAGAGGTAGTAAATCCAGTACCGTCAGAATACAGGGTGGGTGATCCCGAACCGTACTTCCCTAAACCAGTACTATCAAATTTAATTTTTGTATCACCAAAATCAACATTATTTGCGTTCCAGCTGACAAGGGCAATGTAAGGATTCAGCACTGTTTCTGAAAATTTTATTTCTACTGTACCACCGGTACTCAAACCGATAATTTCACGTGATGATGGAAGATTGCTAACCGTCCCATTGGTGTAGGCATTACCCCACCAATTATCTGTCGCTCCCGATTCTATGAAATAAGCATCAGAACTTGAGCTAAAACCAACACTGACATTGTCACTACCAAACGCCATGGTTCCAGATGCAGTTTTTTGACTTGTTTTTGTCCAGTCTGTCCAGCCAATATTTGCAGCATGAGCCGATATCGTTAACATCGATGCTGACAGAGCAAGGGTTGTTGCAAAAAATTTTTTATACATGTCCCATATCCCAATAATTTTGCAACCCAGCCCTGTCAAGACTTCAATATACAGCTGTAGGCTTTCCGTCCCTGACTCACATCAGGTTTGGCGTTAATGTGTTGAACACGATGAGATAATAATATAACTATTTAATTTCGCAACAGGTAACCACCAACAATCAGTTGCGCACTATTAACTTGCCTTAATTAATTAAAAATTACATTGTACTTTGGTACTAATTTATTAAAAAAAAGACATTCCATTCTTCCTCAACACAATGTTTATAGAGGAAAATTCGATACGTTTTCAGCATAAGTGAAAAATAACTTAATCCTCACTCGGCAGAACACAATTTACCCATATCCACCCACCGTGTTTGAAATGCAAAAGTCAGTGCCCCCCATTAAGATCATTAACTTACCAGTAACGTGATAGACATCATGCTTTCGTATAAAAGCAGTTAACTTTTACTTTTCACTGCCGATATAAGATGCATACAATTAAATTGCACACTATTTGCAAAGAGGCGAAAAAAAGACATGTTTGGTAAAACAAAGCAGTTAATCACCGAGAATGCGTTATTAAAAAACGAACTCACTCCCTTGCAGGAGATTTTCAGCGCCATGCAGTCATCACTGGCCATTATTGAGTTCACACCTGAAGGTATCATCACCGCAGTAAACGACAATTTTTCTCGGGTAACAGGTTATTCCTCTTCTGAACTGATAGGACAGCATCATCAACTGTTATGCGATAAATACGAAGTTGAATCTTCCCGATATAAAGATTTTTGGAAGCATCTAAAGAACGGTGAGTATTTTTCAGGGGAAGTATTACGCAAGCATAAAAACGGCCATGATATATGGCTGGAAGCCAATTATTTCCCAATAAAAAATGGTGAAGGCCGTGTCGTTAAAATTTTTAAGATTGCTAACGATGTGACCGAACGTGTAGAACATTCTCGTAGTAATGATAGTTTGCTATCTGCAATCGATCGTTCAATGGCTATCATAGAGTTTGATATGGGAGGTCGTGTCACCAATGCCAATCAAAATTTTCTGAGCCTTATGGGATATAAGCTTGATGAAGTGAAAGGACAGCACCATAGAATTTTTTGTGACTCAGACTATGTAAAAAGTCCTGAATATGCCAAGTTCTGGGAACAATTGAATGAGGGACGTTTTATTGCAGACAATTTTAAACGGATAAATAAATATCAATCTGCTGTTTGGTTGGAAGCCACCTATAACCCTATATTCGATAGTAATGGCAAGCCCTATCGAGTCATTAAATTTGCCACTGACATTACTGAAAAAGTTCGCTGTTCCGAGGAAGAAAAAGCGGCCGCTAACACAGCCTATACAATATCACTGGAGACAGAAAAGTTATCCTCGACAGGTGAAGATATTATTTTTAAAACCATTGATAAACTTGAAGAATTGAAACAACAATTCAGTCATTCATCAACCGAGTTGGAACAGCTAGGTGTAGAAACCGCACAAATATCATTTATCGTTAAAACGATCAGCGATATCACTGAACAAACAAACTTACTCGCCTTAAATGCCGCAATAGAAGCTGCAAGAGCGGGTGATAGTGGGCGTGGTTTTGCTGTTGTGGCTGATGAAGTTCGCTCACTGGCGACACGGACCTCACAATCAACGGCCGAAATAGCGAGCATGATTAATAAAATCCAGTCTAAAAGTGATTCCGTCATAAAAAGTATGTCCGGAAGCATGTCGGGTGTCGAATCAGGCGTTGAGTTTGCTAATACCGCAGGGAATACCATCAGCCAAATCAGAAGCGGTGCAAAAAAAGTCGTGGAAGTGGTAGAAAATTTATCGAATCTTCACTAACACTATTAGTGATAAACCATCGAGCCGCACACAGGTGTGTGGCTCGATAATATTTATTGTGCCCTTGTCACAGGGTTTACCATGGAATAATGGTTAAACCAACAATAACAAATACTAGGGAAGCAGCCCATCTAGCCACATTCAAAGGGATCACTTTCAACATGGCTTCTCCTGCGTATACTACTGGAACATTGGCTAATAACATGCCAATTGTCGTGCCCAGTGTCACCATAAAAATATTTTGGTAGGTTGCAGCAAGCGCAATAGTAGCGACTTGCGTTTTATCACCAATCTCAGCAATGAAAAATAACACGGTGGTAACGACAAACGCCCCGTATCTAGCATATTTAATCGCATCATCATCTTCCTTGTCTGGTATCAATAACCAAGCGGCCATCGCAATAAAACTCAAGCCCAGTATCCACTGACCTGTTGGACCAAGAATAAATTGTCCAAGCCAGGTGCCCAGCCAGGCAGATGCAGCATGATTGAGGAGTGTAGCAACAAGGATTCCAGCCACGATGGCTGATTTATGGCTAAAACGTGCAGCTAGCATTAAAGATAAAAGCTGGGTTTTATCACCAATTTCCGCTAGCGAAACCGTGAGAACAGAAGTAAAGAAAGCATCCATTAAATAAACTCCGGCGGGATAACAATACCAAGACAAACAACGATCTCCCGCCAAGAGGAATCATTATTTGTCTCAGGTCTTGTCAATACCAGCAAGCTGGTACGAAACTGCCATGGACCTTGAGGGTCCAATTATGTTGACAGCTTCAAACACCGGTAGGTGAGTAGACTACTCCCCCAAGACGATGACAATATTCTAGCTGGTATCTAACTATTTGCCTATGGTTAATCTGCATTTTTTATTGGCGGCTTTTATCCAATGAGCGCATTATCCAATCGCAGGTAACAACACTCATCAACTTAATTAATCTGCTATAAACGTATACTGAAATACAATGTCTGACATGGTTATCAAACTTGCAGAGCAAAGCTACCTTCTTAAAGGAGTTGCAAAACAGATTGCAGAAAACTTGCTAACCGAAATAAATCAGATAAGCGCACTCTCCCCTTTTCGACAAATGTCGACTAAGCGCGGATATTATGTAGGAGCAAAAATGACCAATTGTGGTGACTTAGGCTGGGTAAGTGATAACAAGGGATACCGTTATACAGCTATTGACCCACTGACAAATATGCCGTGGCCATCTATGCCTGAGTTATTTGAATCGCTGGCAGAAGAAAATGCCTCATTGGTAGATTTTCAACATTTCCAGCCTAATGCTTGTCTTATCAATCAGTACACTCCCGGTGTCGGTATGGGCTTGCACCAGGATAAGGACGAAAAAGACTTCACTCAGCCTATTGTTTCCGTCTCTCTCGGCGTACCAGCCATATTTCAATTTGGTGGTAATAAACGCAATGAAACACCTAATTACCATTTACTTGAGCATGGTGATATCGTCATCTGGGGAGGTGTTGACCGTTTACGCTTTCATGGTATAAAGCCGATCAAACTCGCTCATCACACTCTAACCGGTCAATTTAGATATAACCTGACATTTCGCAATACAGGGACGACTATCGACTAGACTAAAAAAAACGTTATACGCATAATGATTAGATTTAGAGTCTGAAAGCCAAGTTTAATTGAGGCATTTTGATACTTTTAACTAGCAGCCTACAGGTTTCGTAAGCTGTCTTTAGTGGCTTTATTGCAGGATGCGCGGTCAGAAGTGCCACATAATCAGGTAAACCATCTTGATTCGCGAAGACAAACTAATCACTCAGAGTCCCTATGCAAAAGCCAGGAGGCAAAGCATTCTGAAAAAATCAAAACACGTATTGATCATTGATGACCAATCTACAGGGCGCACAATTCTAGAACGCATTATTCAACAAATTGCTGACAATATTGTTGTTACGTCGTTAAGTAGTCCGGGAGAAGGTCTAATATGGCTTAACGATAATGAACCGGATCTCATCGTCACCGACTATCGTATGCCGAATATGAATGGTGTGGAATTTATTCAAAAAATTCGCGTCATGCCTCATTGTCAGACTGTACCTATTGTGATGATCACTGTTGTTAGTGAAAAATCTGTTCGCTACGATGCTCTTGAAGCAGGTACTACCGCATTCCTAACCCGACCAATAGATCAGATTGAATGCCGAACCACTTGCCGAAATCTACTTCAAATGCAGGAACAGCACCTGATTATTCAAGACCGTGCAGACTGGCTGGCAAGGCAAGTTGAGATTGCCACAAAGAAAGTGGTCGATCGCGAAAAAGAAACCTTATTACGATTAGCTCGTGCTGGCGAATATCGAGATGAAGGCACAGGAAATCATGTTATTCGTATGGCGAAGTATGCACGCGTGATTGCTGAGTCGCTTAATACTTTCAGTCAGAGAGAGTGTGAGGAATTAGAATATACCGCTCCCATGCATGATATTGGGAAAATTGGTATTCCTGACGGTATATTGCTTAAAGCAGGCCCGCTAAGTGAACATGAGTGGGGAATCATGCAAACCCATACGACTATTGGACATGCCATTTTATCGGACAGCCAGTCTCGCTACATGCAAACGGGCGCTATCATCGCCTTGAATCATCACGAACGTTTCGATGGAAAAGGTTATCCGAATGGCTTAAAGGGTGATGAAATTCCACTCATCGCACGTGTTGTTGCTGTAGCCGATGTATTTGATGCCCTTGTCTCTGAAAGACCATACAAAGTGGCATGGCCATTTCAAGACGCCATTGACTATATAAGAAAACAATCTGGCAGCCATTTTGATCCTGAATGTGTTGATGCGTTTATCGAAAGTCTCGATAAGATAAAAGCAATTCAGGCTGAGTATGCGGATGAACCTAATGAACGATTCAGATAACGCCAAGCCCAATCGTAAACACCGTTTTTTAGCTCGCTTAGAACACTTTCGTTCCATCCTAAATAACACCGGTGACAGTGAGCCTGAGCAAGCCATCAAAGTACGCTTAACTATTGGTCTTGGTATTCTTTTCTATTTCGCCTTGCCATGGAATGATGGTGAGCAGCTACAAGATACGTTGCTTTCTCATCCCACCTTAGTCACTTTAATTTATTATGCTGGCGCTATGGCCATTGCCATAGCGATATTGCGCCATCCTCATCCCTCTCCTTTCAGACGCTTTGCCGGTATCCTCTTAGATCTGGGCTCTTTGTCGATTCTGATGTTTTATTCAGGCGATGAGAGTGTGTTTCTGTTTATTCTCTATCTCTGGGTAATTTTGGGTAATGGCTTCCGCTATGGCACTCGATACCTTTATCTTTCACTCTGCGTGGGATTGATTGGCTTTAGTATCGCGGTGGTTTACGGTCCTTATTGGCAGGATCTCCAGCACAAACCCATTGGGTTTAGCTTACTGTTGTTATTGCTGGTCATCCCTGTCTACTCGGCATTTTTAATCAATAAGCTGCATGTCGCTATAAAAACGGCAAAACTTGCCAATGAAGCTAAAAGCCGTTTTCTAGCGAATATGTCCCATGAATTAAGGACACCTCTAAACGGTGTAATTGGCATTGCAGACTTGCTAGGTGAAACCAAGCTAAGCCCACAACAGTACGAATTCGTTAATATCATGCGTAATTCAGCGCAGACCTTATCGGGTTTAATTGAAAATGTGCTGGATATTTCAAAAATCGAAGCTGGCAAGATACATATTGCTAAAGAGAGTTTTGATTTACATTCTTTGATTAATAACATTATCGAATTACAGGCCGTAATGGGTGAGTCTAAGGACCTCCGCGTCAGTTATCATATCGACTCAAATATTGATTATCGACTGATAGGCGATCCACAACATTTACGTCAAGTTCTAATTAATCTATTGGGAAATGCCATTAAATTTACGGACTCTGGTTCGGTAAAATTACTGTTAGAAAAATTAGCGACTGATACAATAAGTCAAAAAATAACGATACGGTTCGAAGTACGTGATACTGGCATCGGCATAGCTGAAGAATATCTGGATAAGATATTTGATAACTTCACGCAAGCCAATATGTCAAACACGTCGAAATACCAGGGTACAGGGCTCGGAACCACGATCTCTAAACAGCTCGTAGAACTCATGGGAGGAGAGATAGGTGTAAAAAGTGAACTCGGCAGAGGAACAACGTTCTGGTTTGAACTGCCTTTTGACACCCACTCTGAATATGAATTGGAATTAAACGAACATAAAGTACTCGTTCTCGCTACAGAAAAAATCACTTCATCTTTATGCCAAAGCTTTGACACATGGAATTTGGAATATCAATGTGTTCAGTCTTCAGCTCAGGCAATGTCAGCCTTAATGACCGCAGCAGAAAATGAACAACCTTTTTCTACTTTAGTCATCGATAGTGATTGTATGGCTGGAATCAGCCCCGTTCAATATGCACAACTTTTAACTCAAGAAGACAGTCTTCAACATTTGTCGTTAGTGTTAGTCAATCATAATGAAGATGTGCTTCAGGACGAAGAGCTTAACCAGTTTTATCGTTCTTCAGTAAAAGATGTGTTGGATAAAAGAGCTTTATTTAATGCGCTGCATTCAGCTGAGTCTACATTCTATAACGCTGATAAGGTGGTTAAGCTCAATGAATACTATCAATCCGAAGCTAACTCCCAGACTCAATTAACTATTCTTATCGCAGAAGATAATGTTGTTAATCAGCGGGTATTATCAGGCATCTTGAGTCAAATAGGACACAAGCTTATCTTAGCCAATACCGGTGAAGAAGCGATGAGTCTTATCAGCGAGCATTACGACGAGATTGATTTAATGCTACTGGATATGAATATGCCCGGTTATTCTGGAATTGATATCATCAAAGCAACTCAATTCATGGACACATCAAGAAAAATACCGTCCATAATCCTTACCGCTGATGCCACACCTGAAGCTAGACAAAACAGCATTGACGCCGGTGCTGATATTTTTCTGACAAAACCTATCAATTCAAAAGCACTATTGTCAGAGATAGCAAGTTTCACAAAACAATCAAAACAATCAAAACAAAAGCAGTCATCGCCTCCGTTCAGTGAGAGTATTTCAACACCGGACAATGAACAATTACTCGATTACCGCCTCATCTCCGAATTAGAACAACTTGGCGGAGGTGAACAATTTATCAATAGCCTCGTCAGTGGCTTTGAGTACGATGGCCGCAAGCACATTGATATTATCAACAGTGCCGTCTTCGATGACTATTATCAATATCGTGAAAGTTTACATGCCCTTAAGGGCTCTTCCACTGAAATTGGCGCCATCAAACTTGCCGGGTTAACACGTCAGGCTGAACAGATAAAACCCGATCAAATCAACAGTCACGAGATCAAACAAATCGCCCGAGATATCAGCCAGGTATTTAATGACTCATTAGTTGCCCTCAAAAAAACCATTACCGACCATAGTTATGAAACTAAACATTAGCTGATGCTAAGACATCTGTTTTACTGGATTGACGATGGACTAGACGTTGCATCATACGCAAATCACGAGGTTGCAATTTCAATGCTGACTCAGCCCAAATTTTAGTGATCGTCAATAATTCGTCATAACTAACCGCACTACAGGCATCTTTAACCTGTCTCATAGCCCGATGGCTATTCGCATTTTTGTTCGATTTTTCAATATAACGATAAACTTCCCATTCGCCTTGTCCAGGCTCAGCGAGAATATCGACAACGCCCATCTCGTAAAGCTCTTCAGCAGAATATAACTTACCTGCCAGAATCATTTTTTCTGCTTTTGATGCGCCAATTTTTCTTGATAAAAGTGAGAATGCACCCATACCAGGGAATAAATTAAATAAGACCTCGGGAAGCCCGAGTTTGGCGCCCTTTTCAGCAATCAATACATTACTTGATAGCGCCGACTCGAAGCCCCCTCCCAGTGCATCACCTTTGACTAAAGCGATAGTGGTCAGATCGCTATCGAGATGGGACATATTGGCATATAAAACGTCAATGCAGCTCACTGCATACGCCAGCAATCCATCGGCATCTTGCTGCTCAATAAGATTTGCAAACAGCCCGAGATCACCTCCCAAATTAAAGATGCCATCAACATCTGAGGCTAGCACCAGGTAATCGTATTTTTGCCCCTGAGATAATCGCATGTCTTGTTTAACACTCGAAAAATAGCTAGCAATTTCACTCAGTAAGGTCGGTGTAAAACAAGGTCTGGGCTCTCCATGCATACGAAACCAGCCTGTACGATATTTTTTATCATAATGTGTAGATAGTTGTGAAAACTGATTTTGCTCCTGTTGTAATTGAGCGGCGTCATCCATTTTTGCCAGGGCATTCATACATCATCTCCTATACAGACTTAATTACCAAAAAAGTAAAACATGCTGGATAGTTAAGCTTTTGCAGGAACCATGCCCAAACAACAAGATAGCAATAAAATATATTTTTATATAATTATCAATAACTTAAATTAAACATAAAGCGATAACAATCGATTATGTAACTGTCAATTATCTGACTAGAAACATCACGCGCAACTCTCTTGCTAGAGTCTTATCAAATTATGCTACAGGCTCAATGGTTTGAGTATGATGAAGAATGCCATCAATAGGTTCAGGTTTTCCTAGATGATATCCCTGACCATAATCAACGCCAATGGCTTTTAACTTTTGCCAGATTTTTTCATCTTCAACAAATTCAGCAATAGTTACCAATCCCATAACATGACCAATATCATTAATCGATTTAACCATTTCATAATCAAGTGGGTCGATGTGCATATCTTTCACAAACATTCCATCAATTTTAATACTTTGTACGGGTAAATTTTTCAGATAGGCAAACGATGACAAGCCACTACCAAAGTCATCCAAAGAGAATTTGCAGCCTAACTCCAATAAGCTTTTAATGAAGTAGTGAGCTTGTTTCAAATTACCAATAGCGGCGGTTTCAGTAATTTCAAACTTAATCATTTCCCGACGAAAAGACGCTGAGGATAATTTTGTCTTGATAAAGTCCAACATATCCTCATTACTTAGGCTCGTACCTGAAAGGTTAATAGCTAAGTATTTTAAATGGGGTACGGAAGTGTAATGTTGCTCCAACCATTCAAATACATGGCTTACAACCCATTTATCAATTCGTTCAGACAAATTGTAACGCTCTGCCGAGGATAGAAATGCGCCCGGAGGGAATAATCGACCCGCTCTGTTTCTCAGTCGGACGAGTACTTCATACATGTCCAGTGAGCCTGTTGCAGTGCTAACAATAGGTTGTGCATACAACTCGAATCTATTCTCGGTCAATGCATCCTTTATCTCATTGACCCATTTAAACTCTCCCTTCTGAGTGGTTAACTGCTGATCTTGTTCCTGATAAATGTAAACGCGGTTTCTGCCAGAATTTTTGGCCGCATAGCATGCACTGTCGGCCTGTTTAAGCGCCTCAGTTCTATCTCGAGTGTGGGAGGTCACCATCGTGACACCAATACTGACACCGACAGTAAAAACTTGAGACTCCCAGATAAACTGGAATTGCGATATCAATTCTTTAATTTCATTTGCAATAAACTCGGCTTTTTCCAGCTCACAATCTTCCACAAGAATCGCAAACTCATCACCGCCAAGTCTTGCTAACGTGTCGCTTTTTCGTGTGGAATTACCGAGTAACGAGCCTAACTGCCGAAGCAGTTCATCTCCTGCAATATGACCACAGGTATCGTTAATGACTTTAAATTGGTCCAAATCAAGGAAACATAAGGCATGTTCAGTTCCTATTCGCTGAGCATCATTCACCAGCATCGACAATCGTCGCTCAAATTCAGTACGATTAATCAAACCAGTCAAATCATCATGTGTTGCTTGAAATGACAATTTCTTCGCTAGTTTTCTTGACTCGGTGATATCCTCATAAATAGCGACATAGTGACTAATCTGTTGTTTGTCATCATAAACTGCTGCGAGATAAAGCTTAACCCAGTAGAGACTGCCATCTTTCCGGCGGTTTTCGATTTCTCCTGACCATTGCCCATCAGAAGCAACCTGATGCCAAATTTCGTCAAAAAATGCTGAAACCATTTTGTTCGATTTGTAGCTCTCGAGTCTCTGGCCAATCATATCGGTGGCAGAATAACCTGATACCTGTTCGCATTTTTTGTTGACATACTCAATCGTACCTTTTGCATCCATAATCAGAATAGAATTTGGACTTGACTCTACGGCCCGAGATAACTTGAGCATGTGCGCCTGGCTGGCTTGTAATTTTTCATTACTCAGTTGTAACGCTTTGGTTCGCTCTTCAATAAGCTCTTCGCGTTTTATCATTTCATCATTAAGTTGATCTACTAAATACTGATTTTTCTCTTGCAGGTTCAAGCTTCTGATCAGATTGTGGTTCGCCCGCTTCGCCATAGAAAACATCAAGGCATAAAAAGCAATAAAACCAAACATTAGGATGTAAACCAATTTATCCGCTGACGTAGTCTCGATCTGATAAATTGACATACTGGTAAGTAATACTAATTGGGGAAGGGTGTACGCCAGAAAAGTAGCGAAATAAGCACTTAGGTACAGGCACAGCAGCAGCTATCACAGTGCTGATTAGAATATAGAATAAGGTATTGATTTGAACATCGTCGATAATGACATAAAAAATACTTGCCAACCCCCAAACGATCCCAACACACCCCGTCAGAAAGGTATAGAGAATAATCCATTTTTTTGGCGTAAAACCAAAAATATCATTATGTTTTTTATATAGAAACAGAACTATCAGCCGTATTGAAGACAATAGGCAAATAGTAAGACTCCAGCTAAATAATAGTATTGAGTGGGACTGGACATGATCAAAAAACACGATAAAAACCAGTATGGAGACGCCCATTACTGTGAGATTAGAAAACAACACTTCGTCGTATAAGCGATCAGCTTGTTTTCTTAGTATAACTTGATCATCCATATCTAGCTTATCTATCCGTAACGTTATGAATACATGAGAATATCATTGATTAGAATCTCATTACTAACCCCATGTCACCGGAATAAACTAAGCAGCAGAAGTTTTTGCTAAATTCGCCATCACTAAACGGAACTCACCCTCATCATAATTCATCATTAATAACGTCAAATAGCATTCCTTAAGCTTAAATCATCTGGATAAGGCTGCAAGTATGCCTGTTTGTTTATGTATGGATCTGGATGATTGTTAAAATGATGCCGTAACAGTGTCACAGGCACTATCAAAGGAATTTGCGCAGTTCTGTATTGTTCAATTATCGTCGCCAGCTCTTGTTTTTCAGAGCTCGAAATTTTTTTCTTCAAGTACCCCTGTAAATGCATCAATACATTTGTGTGGGTTTTTCTTGATGCTAATGTTTTCAGTGTCGTCATTAACTCTGCAAAATAACGCTGACCCAATGCATCTGGTTCATGATTACCCGCATCCGCTAACATACGCCCCAACTCGGCATACTTCGATGGAGAATGTGCCATCAAGGTATATTTGTAACGGACATGGAAATCTAAAATGGCTTTTACCGTTAAGCCCTGCTTTTTGAGCTGAAGCCAGTTCGCATAAGCAAAAACACGTGTTACAAAGTTCTCTCTTAGTAAAGGCTCACATAATCGCCCTGACTCTTCCACCGGTAATAAAGGATGTAAATTGGTAAACGCTTTGGCATACAAGCCTCGTCCAGGAGTAGCTGAAGGATAACCATTTTCCTGATAAACCTTTACCCTGAACAAACCACAGCTCGGTGAATTTTTCATAAAGATATATCCACACAAGTCTTGATGTTCTGCTGCTTTTTTTTCTCCAAAAGCCGTCAGTGCATGACTGTAATTTAACGCCTCATCATGAACGGCAACCGCATCCGGGCTCTCAGGGTTACCCACCAAACGTATTGGTTTGCGTGGAATAGTCATGCCTACTCCCACCTCTGGACACTCAGGTACAAAATCAAAATAACGCGATAAACTCTCTGTAGCCAGACGCAAATGTTTATGCGTACCGTCATAACGTACTTCATGACCTAGCAAACAACTACTGATGCCGACTTTAATTTTCATCTCTTCACGTCCATCTCATCTTGTGTAAATTATATTAGCATTGAGATTACTAAAAAATGTGAAGGTCTGGCGAAGATTATTAAGGACATCAATATGCATTATCTAATTACTGGTGGTACAGGACTCATTGGCTCATCACTCTGCCAGCATCTCTTAACATCGGGTAATGATGTCACTGTTCTAAGCCGAGACAGACAAAAAGTCTACAACCTCTTTAGTGACAAGGTAAAAGCCGTAGAATCTCTTGATGAAATCGATCAGAAACATGCTGTAGATATTGTCATTAATCTTGCCGGTGAACCTATTGCGAATAAGAGATGGAGTGAAAAACAAAAAACAATTTTGGAAAAAAGCCGAATCGACTTGACCAGAAATTTAGTCAACTGGATAAAAAGTCTTCAGCAAAAGCCACATACATTAATCAACGGCTCAGCCGTTGGCTGGTATGGCGATCAGGGTGCTCAACCGTTGACTGAGGATAGCGCTTACAAAAGTGACTATGCTCACGAACTTTGTGAGAAGTGGGAGCAAGCCGCATTAGCCGCTCCGGATGATATCAGAGTTTGTATCATTCGCACCGGACTCGTTCTGAGCATGGAAGGTGGTGTTCTTCAACGTATGCTATTACCCTTTAAGCTCGGGTTTGGCTGCACGCTCGGAGATGGACATCAGTTTATGCCATGGATTCATATTACAGACATCGTTCAACTTATTATTTATATCAGCCAGAATCCTTCAGCAACGGGGGTATTCAATGCTACAGCTCCTCATCCGGTCACAAATAAAACGTTTACTCACACTCTGGCCGAGCAGCTAAAACGCCCCACATTCCTAAAAGCACCCGGATCGATTTTAAAATTGGCATTAGGTGAAATGTCTCAACTTTTATTAGGGGGACAAAGAGCGTATCCGGAAAAAGCCAAGGAAATTGGTTATCAATTCCAATATACTGAGCTAGATAATGCTCTCTACAATCTTTTGAATAAACCGTAAACTAATCCTATGACAAAACGTGCCATCTTATTAGCTAACCTTGGTTCTCCTGACGCACCTTCGACAACAGCCGTACGCCGATATCTTAATCAGTTTTTAATGGATCCATATGTGATTCAACTGCCCTGGATACTACGCAGGATGATTGTCAGCCTGTTTGTCTTGCCCACTCGGCCAAAGGCATCAGCAGAAGCCTATCAAAGTGTATGGATGCCTGAAGGTTCTCCGCTAATCGTTTTATCAGAAAAGTTGAAAAATGCACTTCAGGCTAGACTAACAATGCCTGTAGAAATGGCAATGCGTTATGGGAATCCTAGTATTGAACAGCAGCTATTAAAAATTACCGCAGATAAATCGATAGAAGAAGTACTCTATATCCCACTTTACCCGCATTACGCAGACAGCACGGTGACCACATCTATAGAGGAAGCTAAGCGTGTTATCAAAAAACATGGATTAGATATTACGCTGACGATCATCCCTCCCTTTTACGATCACCCTCAATACATAGAAGCTTTAGTGACCAGTGCTCAGCCTTATCTCGAACAACCTTATGACCACGTGGTATTTAGTTATCATGGGCTGCCCGAGTCACATATCACTAAATTGGATAGTTCGGGTTCACACTGTCTAAAACAGAATAATTGCTGCCAGGGGAGTCATCCCGCTCATAAAACCTGCTATCGACATCAGGTTATGAGAACCACTGAATGTTTCGCCATGCAAGCCGGTTTAGAAAAACAGCGTTATTCCGTCGCATTCCAGTCTAGATTAGGCCGGGCAAAATGGTTAGGACCAAATACAGAAGACACCTTGCGAGATTTAGCTCAACAAGGTGCAAAACATGTCATGGTTTTATGTCCGGCATTTGTCACCGATTGTCTCGAAACATTAGAAGAAATTGCCATTCGTGGCGAAGAAGTCTTTAAAGAAGCCGGCGGCGAGAAATTGACGCTCATTCCATGTATGAATGATGATCCGGCATGGGTAAATGTGCTAGCAGATTGGTGTCAAAATTAGACGCGACCAATTAAAGGTTGTCTGACAACTTGGCTGGTATATTCACCACCGGGTCCGTAAGCGCCAGTTTCGGGATCGCGTCCACGGAGAATAGATAAAGCCCTGACCAAATATTGCCGGTTTACATTGATAATGCCACCGTTTATTTGATTAAACTCCCGGCAAGTTTTTGCCACTTCACGAAGCCGTGATACCTGCATAGACATACGAGTTGCGTCGGCTTCTTCCTGGTTTGCAATAAAGGCCTCTAAACCAGACTTTCCTGCTGGGAAACCGACAGCAGACAATAACTGCTCACGCTGTCGGGCAAGTTGCTCCAGCTTTAACAGGTACGGCTGTTTGAGTTTGGTTATTTCAGAGACTTTATCAACATCTGAAATTTTTAACGCATCGCGTTCCTGCTTTAACAGGCTTGCAAGTGCAGTACTATTGCTGATTTCAGATTGTAAAATCGTACTCAGCTGCTGCATGGCATTCATTGACATGAGGATGTCCTTTCTACAGGTTACCCTCAAAATCAATCATTTTTCGTGCCAACTGTTGACTGTCCACCTGATAAGTGCCGTTATCAATTGCCGCTTTAATACTATCGACTTTAGTCTGATTCACAGTAGGGACATCAGCTAAGCTTTTTTCTACCTGCGACAGTGTATCGCTTAAACTCACTTTATCACTTTCCGTGTTTGGGCTTGATGTTGTCACTGACGGTGATTTTTCTGCCGTCTCATTGCGTTCACCTACATTTCGTGACGGGTTATATTCCGTCTGAGATGGTGGTTTAATACTATTAATATCAGACATATAAGCTGTCTCCGTTTATCTTATGTTTGTTGTATCGGCAGCAAAGAAAGAAAGTTGAGAATTTTTTACATTGTCACCTGAACAATGCCTGGCGCCTGTACGACACCTTCTACCACCCGGTTTGAAGAATTATTTTTTACTTTAATTTTATCACCTAAAACGGCATCTTCCATCGCCATGCCATTCATCCTCACTTCCATAGATCCTGCTTGAGCAACAAGTATGACTTGTTCACCTCGCTGAACGACTTTCTGTTGCTTGAGACTACGTGGAGTCAGCGCTGTTCCCATAGCAACGGGATACTTTAACTGTTGACCTAATACCTTGTTAGTTGAAAGTAAAAAACCTTGCCGTAAGTCACTAATATCCTGCATAACAATTTTAACATCGGATGCTTTCAAAGTCTGATTTGCTGACAACGCTTTAGCTGCCACAACGACAGGGCGCATGACTTTGACTTGAACAGCTACGTATACAGTCCACTCTATTGGCGCAAGACAGCGGATGCCGATAGTTCTTTTTCCAACTGTATTAGCATTGGATGTAGAAAAAGCTTCTAAATCACCAGAACAGGCTTGCAGTCGTAAGCGTTTATCCATAGCATCAACAATCACTTGAGGATTGTCGTAATAGGCTTGTGCATCGTTCATGGCAAAAACGTAAGCAGTTTGCTCAATTCCGGCTAAAGCTTGTAAAGATTCGGCATTTACAGAAGGCGTCAAAAAAACGACACTTAGAAAGCATAAAAAAAATCTACGAATCATGCGAGTTTACCTAATATGTGAGGTTAAAAAACTTCTTGATTTCAATGCTGCAAGTTATATGCCTAGACTCAATCGCAAAAACTCAAGACTTGTTAAGCATTGCCGATAGCATCATTAAGTATAGAGGAGTCAACATGAGCAGCATTATTGATGGTGTAGACCAACGTACCAACCTTGCCGGTACGAATCGTCTGGAGTTATTGTTATTTCGTCTAGGCACCGCTCAGCTTTACGGCATTAACGTTTTTAAAGTTCGTGAAGCGATTGCTTGTCCGGCCTTAACCAAGCTTCCACAATCTCATCCTAATATTAAAGGTATGGCCTCTATACGTGGACAAACAGTCAGCATTGTTGATTTATCACAAAGCATCGGACGTCGACCTATACAAGATATGGCAGAGAGTTTTGTCATCCTCGCCGAATATAACCGTTCTGTTCAAGGATTTTTAGTCACCTCTGTTGAACGTATTATTAATATCAGTTGGTCTGATGTATTACCGCCACCAGCAGCATCAGGTGCCAGCAGTTATCTGACTGCTATTACCAAATTTGAAGACAAGTTAGTCCAGATTATTGATGTTGAGCAAGTTTTAGCCGAGGTGATGGGTATTCAGGCTGACGTATCTTCTGAGTTAGTCAATAATTATTCTGAACATAACCAAGAGATACGACAACATATTCTGGTGGTTGATGACTCCAGTGTGGCCAGAAATCAGATTAAACGCACGCTTGAGCAAATTGGCTTAGAAATTACCTTAGCTAAAAATGGTAAGGAAGCTCTGGATATGCTCAAGGCGTGGAAAGCAAATGGTGAAGATATCTATGAAAAAATCGCCTTAATGATATCCGATATCGAAATGCCAGAGATGGATGGTTATACACTGACATCTGAAGTTAGAAATGACCCGGCAATGAAGAGTTTGCCAATCCTATTACATACCTCAATGAGCGGCACATTTAATCAGGCACTGGTTTCAAAAGTCGGTGCAGATAAATTTATCCCTAAATTTTCTGCTGATGAACTAGCGGCAGCAGTACAGTCAATGCTGAAATAAAAAAAGGCTCTTTTCAGAGCCTTTTTTATGCCTAGCGGAGTGGTCCAAAACCATTTAAATCAGCCGGCATTGGGATAACATTATTTTTTTCTGTAACAATATCCGCTTTCGCTCTCATCAGATTAGTCCCTGTAAAACCACTGACACGATATACCCAGTCAGACAGTTTTTTATTTAAGGCTTCAGCTTCAGTTTTGACTTGTTCTTCTGATTTCAGTACATCAAGCGCTTTAATATCATCAGATGCTTCGCTGATCAGTTCCGGCTGATAATCCGCAGATAACGTTGTGTAGTAGAAACCATCAATAAATGACGTTTTGGTGGTTATCACCAAACCGTCAAATGTAATAAATCGCGCAATAACCACGTCCGCGTCGCCCCGATTAAAATCTTTTTTCGGTAACACGTCTTCCATACGCAACTGATGTAATGATCCCGCTATGTCGTACCCCAACTGAGGATATTTAAATACGGTTTTTTCACCCGACTCAGGTGTGCCAAATTTGTCTTTTTTGCCTAAATTTACCAGCGTAGCAATATCACCATTAGGCTGAATAATTTCCACCCGAGCAATACGTTCACGCGCTAAATCAATCACCTGACTATCAATCCAGTTCAACATCACAGGGCTAATCAGCAAGTAGCCTTCGGCTAACCAGCTTTGCTCGTCACCTACACGCCTGACATAAAACTGTTTAGGGCCGGCACTGGCGACAGTCACGTCACGTTGCTTACCTAATAGTAAGCCTGCAATGTCATTATCTCCATGCTTTAACAACACTTTGATCGAATCACCATCAGGCGTTTCAGGCTTAGCGCCATCCACGCCCAGCACAGCATATTGCTCTGGATTAGAGGTCTTTTTCTCCATCAGCTTTGCTTCTGATAGATCAATCAACATACGCTTCACTTCATCAAAGTTTGCTGGATAGTTGTAGTGATCAGGAATAAACCAGTCTTCCCCTTCTCGATGCAGTGAAAACTGATCTTCACCACTGCTGAATTGAATATTATCTACCTGACTCAATTCACTGAATAAATCAGGAAACAACAATCCATAATCATCATCATTATCATCAGTTCGATAAATGGTTACTAACATCAGCAATACCATCACGACTGTAATAATGAAAAGAATAGTCAAACTGTTGAATTTTTTTGTCATGTTATAAACCTATTATCGAGTCGACTAAAACAGCATCGTTATTGCTGGCTACGTGCTTTATTGCGTTTCCGGATACGCATCCAGCCAGTGAAAACCGCTAATAATCCGACTAATATCGGTACCAAACCTATATTGAAAAACTTCAACTGTGCATCAAGTTTATCAATATCTTTACGCAAGTTAGCCTGTACATCACGAAGTTGTTGTTGAGTCTTATTGGCGGTCAGACGGAATTCAGCAATTTCCTTTTGTTGCTCAGGAGATAATATTTGTTGTCCTGAACCACTACGCTGGACTTGCATACGGGCGATACGTTGCTGCGTTTCTTTCAGCTTGTTCTGTAATTCACGCTCTTTGGTACGGAAGCGTTTTTCGGCATCACGTTGCAGCTCAATTACCTTGTAAAAAGGTCTGGAAAAACCTGCTCGGGAACGGATACTGATTAACCCTTCACTGCCTGTCATATCCTCAATAGCATTAATCAGAAAATCAATGTTATTTGATGTATTAAAGGCTAATTGCTTGCCATAAAAGTCCTGAGTTTCGACCCAAAAACGATCATCCAGCATATCGACATCAGCAATGGCGATAACATCAATATCACTCTTAGCTTTATCTAAATGGCCTGGCATTTTTTTCAACTCACCAGACACCGTTTTCGCGCCATCTGGGAACGCTGTTTTTACCTCGCCTTGGGCGCGAATAGCCATTGGATAACTAATTGTCCCCGGTTGATATTTCGTCAACAGGGCAACAGGATCATTACGGAATTGAACCACCCGCTTATCCACCAGCATCGCTTCGTTGCTTGATGAGAATAAAGGCGTAATTTTTGTGGTATGACCATCCAGAATCTCAAAACGCCCTGGAGTGGCAACATTCAATTGACGTAAAGCTGAGGTGATACGCTCATCTTTATTAAAGTTGCCTTTGGTCAACTTCTGCCAGAGTACATAATCGATGGGCTGATAATCTGTCTTAGCACCAAAATCCACTTTCGTTGCGGTTTTACGATCTGCTACGACATCAGTATTGGAACGCTTAAAGCCCC
Organism: Methylophaga thalassica; assembly: GCF_030159795.1. Taxonomy (NCBI): domain Bacteria; kingdom Pseudomonadati; phylum Pseudomonadota; class Gammaproteobacteria; order Thiotrichales; family Piscirickettsiaceae; genus Methylophaga; species Methylophaga thalassica. Next base: position 625,006 of record NZ_BSND01000005.1, read on the forward strand.
ATGCCTCAAATAATTCATCCATATTTGAGCTGCGAGGCGCCAACATGGCACTCATTGGATTGTCCGGATCCTTTTTCGGCTTATCGACTTCTGCGTAAGGGTCAACAAAGGTAATCAACTTACCACCAGCCAACACGTACTGATCGATCGCATAGAGCGTACTTTCAGACAGCTCTTTGGGATGAATCACCACTAATGCATCCATACTTGAGGGAATGCGGCGAACGTCGGTAGGTAGCATAGAGACATTAAACATCTGACGTAACTCAGCCATCATGGCCCAAGGTTTGGCACCATCAGCAGAGGCGACTTCACCTTTTAAAGGATCGTACTGCTCACCATCAACTTCCAGAGAGCTAATCACCCCCACCGTTTTTCTGTTGTTGTTAGACAGTTTGTATATCAATTTTGTCAGATCATATTCCAGCGTATCTTCTTTTTCTGGCTGAAAGAAAGGAATCGTTTCAACACCATCTACTTCATTGGTACCTGCCAAACCAAAATATAATGGATCTGATTCGCCATCAATCGGCACAGACTGCAAACCATATTGATCAGCACGCTGTTCATCGGATGAAAAAGGTTCAGGGTTCATTACAAACAAACGAATCTTGCCATTCGAAGCTCGTTGATATTCAAGCAATAGTTCCTGAACACGTTGTGCATAGGATTTCAAACTAGGCAACGCCTGAGCTGCTTTTTCTGTGTAATAAAAACGCAGACTAATCGGCTCTTTCATCGATTTGAGAATGTTAACCGTGCCATCGGATAAGGTGTAAAGATTATCCTCAGTCAAATCAACACGTGCTGATTTGAAGTTGCCATTGACCACAATATTGAATGATACAAACAGAATGATGGCCAGAATCAGACCTGTTGCAGATAATAGTTGTTTATTCATCGTCGCAATTCTCTCCTAGTCAGCCTTACGAGCATTGACGATAAGGGCGTTAGCAAACAGCCAGATAACGATTAATGAAATGAAATACATCATATCTCGCATATCAATTACGCCTTTGCTGATAGCGTCAAAATGGGTCAAGAAACTAAACGAGCTCACTGTTTCCACTAATGTCTTAGGTGCCCAGCCGCTGAAAAAGTCAATGACGATACCATAGCCGCTCAGTACAAATACCAAGCTAATAATCAGGCTAATCACAAAGGCAATCACCTGATTTTTGGTAATCGCTGAGATACATGAGCCAATGGCCAGAAAACCGCCCGCCATTAATAAACTGCCTAAGAAACTCGCCACAATGACACCATTATCAGGATTACCCAGATAATTCACGGTAATCCACAATGGAAAATTCAAAAACAACGCTAAGCCAGTAAACGCCCAGGCCGCGAGGAATTTACCAATAACGGCTTCAAAAACAGAAACAGGTAAGGTCATCAATAACTCAATTGAGCCACTCTTACGTTCTTCGGCCCATAAACGCATTGATATGGCCGGAATCAACAAGATGTACAACCATGGATGCATGGAGAAGAAAGGATAAAGGTCGGCTTCACCGCGTTCGAAAAAGTTACCAACATAGAATGTTGAAAAGCCAGTTAACAACAAGAAAATGATAATGAAAACATAAGCCACCGGTGTAGCAAAATAGCCATTAAACTCACGTTTCATAATGAACCAGATATTACGCATATTCATCAGTTTTTGGCTCCCGTACTAGGCATGGTAATACTACGGAAAACTTCATCCAGGCGACCTGCTTCCGCATGCAAGGCATCAATGCTCCAGCCATTCTCACGAATTTTCTCTGATAAGTCCGCGGTAATTTGCTGTCCATCTTTTGGATAGACTCTGAAGCCAGCCCCTTCCACAGGTTCAACTTGAGCAACAAACGGCAATGAGTTCAAGAAGGTCTCGAATGCCTTTTGTTCGACATTAGCGACATTGACCACAACGGCATGGTAATAACGTGATTTTGATTCCAGTTGTTGAGGTGTGCCGTCAAACTTCACTTTACCGTTAGCAATAACAACGTTACGCGTACACAGAGCGTGTACTTCTTCGAGAATATGGGTAGAGATGATAATGGCTTTATCTTCCGCCATTTCGTTAATTAATGTTCTGACTTCGTGTTTTTGATTCGGATCGAGACCATCTGTAGGTTCATCAAGAATTAACACGGGCGGATTATGCAAAATAGACTGAGCCAGACCAACACGACGCTTGTACCCTTTCGACAGGGTTTCAATCGGTTGATACATGACATTGGTAATTCTTGCCCGCTCAGCTGCACTGTCGACAGCACGACGTCTGTCAGCCCCTTTAATTCCTCGAATTTCAGCAATAAACTTCAGGAAACTATCCGGCGTCATATCCGCGTAAGCCGGTGCCCCCTCAGGAAGATATCCTAAATGTGCTTTCACCGAAATAGGGTCTGTCAGCACGTCATAACCACAAACTCTTACTGTACCTCTTGTCGGTGTCAAAAACCCGGTAATCATTTTCATCGTCGTTGATTTGCCGGCACCATTTGGGCCTAAAAACCCTAGCACTTCGCCTTTACTGACAGAAAATGACACACCATCAACGGCTTTGATCGCACCAAAATATTTGGCCAGATCATCGATCTCAATTCTCAATGTCATAACAAAAGCGTCCCCCGCTTCCTAATCATTTTTGCAAACCTGTCATTATTCTGAGGTGAAGCAATTTAAGTCAAGCTTGAATTGTCTTTCATCAACCCCATTGTCTTAAAGATTCATAGCGCATAAGCTGTCACATAACACTCCCACTTATTCAGATATGAGATGTCAATGAAACGCTTAACACATAAAATCCGTGATTTCGGCTGGTCAGTCAGCGACAGTTTTGCCGATACCACAACTCGTCAACGTATCATTAAGACCACCGGCGTCATCATAGGTGTGATTGCATCCATTATGGTCATTCTGATGGTGTGGTGGAGCATCGCCCCCAGTGAATTTGACCCCACTGAAAATGCCAGAATTATGGCATCTCAACAGCAACAACAACTGGTAACCGGTTATACATCCACAGCGACACTCATCACACTCGCTGAAAAGCTACTGGATAAACCGGGTGGCTACTTGAGCAATGATGTCATGCCACCATCCGTGTGGATGGACAATATCCCTCGCTGGGAGTTCGGTGTGCTGGTGCAGATTCGTGATTTTGCTCGGGTCTTGCGCAATGACATCAGTCGTTCACAATCACAATCACGTGAAGATGAGGATCTGGCGATTGCTGAACCTCAGTTTAACTTTAATTCCAACTCCTGGTTATTCCCGCCCACTGAACGTGAATACCGTGCGGGCATTAAGTCTCTTAAATCCTACTTAGCGAGATTGAGCAGTAATCAGGATGATGCTCAATTTTATGCCAGGGCCGATAACTTAGTCGCCTGGTTATCCGTGGCAGAAAAACGTCTTGGTAGCTTGTCACAGCGCTTAACCGCCAGTGTGGGTCAGGTCCGAATTAATACTGACTTAGCCGGTGATGCTGAGGCGCTGCAATCAACCCCTTTAGCAGATGAAGTGGTGACAAAAACGCCTTGGAATAAAATCGACGACGTATTCTACGAAGCGCGAGGAACAACCTATGCCCTCATCCATTTATTGAAAGCCGTCGAATATGATTTTTCTGATGTCTTAAGGAAGAAAAACGCTCTAGTCAGCCTTCGTCAGATCATTCGCGAACTGGAAGCCACACAGGAGCCGGTGTTAAGCCCGGTCATTTTGAATGGGAATGGGTTTGGCTTATTCGCTAACCATTCATTAGTGATGGCTTCTTACGTGTCTCGGGCCAATGCGGCTTTGATCGATTTAAGAGATCTGTTAAATCGAGGATAAAATCCTACAAAAGAAGGGTATTTGACCTATACATCAGGGCAAATCACCCAACCAGGTCAAAAAATAACATCTTATTATTGAATTATCCGGCCCCGGAACAGGGGCTGGAAGTTCAGATTTAATGGAGATGTTCATGTTGTTTCAACTTAAATCAATTAAGCCAGTTTTGCTTTCAGCAACACTGCTGCTTATTTCAGCACCATCAGTTTTTGCTGATGACAAACCTTACACCGTAACGAATGGCAATGAACTTGATGCCTCAAGTTATGCTGGCTTCAAACTGTATAGAAACTTCTGCGCCCGCTGTCATGGCACCTATGGTCAAGGTATGGTTGGGCCTAACTTAGCGGAAAGCCTGAAGGTAATTTCCAAAGACGAATTTTTTAATACGGTAGAGCATGGGAAAACGGGCACTATCGGCAGCATGCCGGCCTGGTCATCAAATGCAAAAGTGATGAAAGGCAGAGAAGACATTTATAACTATCTTAAAGCCAGAGCAGACGGCGCAATTGGCGAAGTAAAACCTAAAAAAGCCAATTAAAACAAGAAACGGCATTGAGGGCTGTAAACAGCCCTCAATAGTTAAGTTATCTTAGAACGCCCATTGGCTTCGAACCTGAAATACGGATGGTTCTTCATTATCATGCGGCCCACCATCGACTTCCAGCACGTCCACATAGTTAGCAGAAAAACGTAATGTTGGTGTTGGATACCAGTTCACACCATACGTCATTGCATCCGCTTCCCCACCATCAATACCGGCATCACTTAAATCAAGCGAGCTATAGCGCAAGGCCAGCTCCCAAGCACCATAACCACCTTCACCGACAATCGAGCTTGGTTTCACGCCACCCATCACACCATTTTTGTATTGGCGGGTCTCGCCGGTCAGGATATAACCCGCTTGCAGATACCAGCCATCAAAGTCGGCATCTTTACCGTTATTGCGATTCACCTTTGTGGTGATATATTCACCTTGTACAGAGTATGGCCCGTGACCAGCAGCCAGTTCAGCACCGATATTGTAATAATCTGCAACTGAAGTAATATCTCCAGTATCAATAATGCTCACACCAGATACATGTGATTCGGCCTCACTATCGAAGCCCACTTTTCCACTATCGCCAGTATCACGGTAGTTAAGGCCAAGACCTAAATGCACAAAATGCACACCATCGTTAATGGGAGCCCAGGTGCCACGAGCCGTTGCCCCCCAGCCTTCATCATTTTGACCACCTTTATTAGTGATGGAATCACCGAAGATGCCTGTCGCCCATGACCAGTGCGTTGTTTCATTACTCGCCATGATTCCCATCTTTCTTCCTGAAGAAAAAGCGTTAGGCAGCGCGCGTTCCATAAATAATGTGTTATTTGCACTGGTCAGATAATCTAAGCTGAACGGTGTTTTAAAATTACCGACAGTGATATCCATTGGCTCAAAGCCTGTATAGGCCAGGTAAGCATCCGTTATCCCCCTGCCATTTGACCCGGTACTGGCAAAATCATATTCGAGCTTAAAGTCCCACACGTTATACATTGTGCCCGAATAGGAAATCCTGGCACGGCGAAATTCTGAACCATCACCCATTTCAGGTTGACCACTATAGCTTGCCGCATCGGCTTGTAAGCGACCACCTAACTTACTTTCAAACTTACCGTCACGGGTCTTAACACCAATCCCTCACTTGACGATGACTTCAACATCTGAAGGCTTGGTCGCTTCAGCGAGTTTGGCATCGACTTGTTGTTTTTCTTGTTTTGCCTGAGCCTGATTTTGTTTTAATTCTGCCATCAAGCGACCATACTGGTCATCATTGACCATACCGTTTTCATGCAGCATATTAATCAGAGTTTCAATTTCAGATCCCGCATAGGCAGGACCCGATAATGCCGCCAGAACACCGGCAGCCAGCAGGCTTCTCTTTATCGTCATGTTCTTCTCCTTGTCTGAATTTTTAACACTACATAGCTGCAAAACAGCTTGTAATCTTAGTTAGCGGTTAAAAGGCGCTTATCATGACAGTTTTGTTACAACAATTACCCGATGTAAATCATGGAAATTAAAATAGACTTTCACTGGCAACTGACCCAGCACGGAAAACCGCATCACATTGATGACATTCTGTTTCAGATGCTGGAAGCCATTCAGCAGGAAGGATCGTTAAAACAAGCCACCGACAAACTTGGCGTGTCATATCGCTTTGCCTGGGGCTTATTGAATAAATGGGAAGCGTTACTTGGCCAGCCTTTAGTTATTCTTGAGCGAGGCCGAGGTGCGCGATTAGCTGTTGTCGGGGAGAAACTAATGCATGCGAACCGGCATCTCAGCGCCTCATTTTCTCCGGAATTGGATAACTTTTCCACCGAATTGAAACGTGAATTTGAAGCCATCTTGGATCATAGCCCCCGCGATACATTTAAAATTTTTACCAGTCATGGTCTAGCCGTTGGTGCACTAAAAGAATTACTCGATCAGCAATCTGACTTTTTATTGGATTTACATTTTCACGGCAGTCAGGAAAGTCTGAAAGCATTAAAAGCTGGTGATTGTCATATTGCAGGCTTCCATCTTCCGATTGGCGAGTTAAGACGTCACTTAATGAGCGACTATTTAAAACTACTTGATGAAAAACAACATCAATTGATCTATGTGGTTCGTCGGAATCAAGGTCTGATGGTTACCAGGGATAACCCGAAACACATCAACGATCTCAGCTCGCTGACTCAGGATGGGGTCACTTTTATCAACCGGCAAACGGGGTCGGCCACCCGCACATTATTTGATCAACTTCTTGTAGCGAATGCTATTTCCAGTGACCATATTAAAGGCTACTCACATGAAGAGTTCACACACATGGCAGTGGCAGCCATGGTGGCTAGTGGTGCTGCCGATATTGGCTTTGGTATCGCTCCCATTGCCGATAAATTCAATCTGGAGTTTATCCCCTTGGTATGGGAACACTACTGCTTGGCAGTACCGCAGCTATTAGTGGATGACCCAAGAGTACAGGCCATTATCAGTTTATTGAAAAGCCCGTCTTTCCATCGAAAAGTGAAAGATTTTAAAGGCTATGACACAACACGTTCTGGTCAGCTTGTGAGCTTTGATGAAATCTTCGCTTAACTACGCTGCCAGTGCCCGCTTTTCCCACCTGCTTTTTCCAATAGACGAATATTGGTCATCGTCATACCTTTATCAACCGCTTTACACATATCGTAAATGGTCAGAAGCGTGACTTGTACCGCGGTAAGCGCTTCCATTTCTACGCCCGTTTGACCACTGGTTCCCACTGTTGCCCGGCAATGTATAGAAGCTGTTTCACTGTCTAATACAAAATCGACTGACACCTTGGTCAACGCCAATGGATGACATAATGGCACTAAATCCGCTGTTTTTTTCGCCGCCATAATCCCAGCAATCCGGGCAATCCCTAATACATCGCCTTTTTTATGTCCGCCCTGTTCTACTAAATTAAATGTCTCCGGTAACATAACGATGGTGCCCTCAGCAATGGCAACACGGTCTGTCGTGGCTTTACCGCCAACATCAACCATATGTGCTTCACCTGCTTGATTAAAATGGGTCAAATCCGTCATCGCAAATGTTATCCTCTAACTTTAAATTAGCTGAAACGATCAACCAGATGAGTATTCAAGTCAAATTTTTTGCCAGTCTTCGAGAAAAACTCGGTCAAGCCGATATGGAACTGACTACTGCCAGTACCGCTCTAGATGCATGGAATCAGGCCACCCAAAATAAGCCTGTGCCGGATAATCTGCTTGTCGCTATCAATTTAGACTACGCAAAACTCAACACACCAGTACAAGACGGTGATGAAGTCGCCTTTTTCCCACCGGTAACCGGAGGCTAATATGGCGAGTTGGGTAAGTGACCATCTTATTGAGCCGTGGCAAATCATTGCTGAGCAACAGTCAGCGCAGAACTTAGCAGGTCAGTATGGCGCGACGGCCAGCTTTATCGGTTCTATGCGAGACTTTAGTGATCGTACTGATATAAAAAAGATGGTGCTTGAACATTACCCAGCGATGACCTCCCGCTACCTGGAAAAGTTAGAAGATATGGCAAGGCAAAAATGGCCATTACTCGATTGTCTGATAGTTCATCGTGTCGGGGAAGTCCACCCCGGAGATGCCATTGTCGTCATTGCCTGCTGGTCAGCGCATCGTCGTGCCGCGCTGGATGCTTGTGACTGGTTAATTGAAGAGCTGAAGTACAAAGCACCGTTCTGGAAAAAAGAGTTTACGAATGAAGGTGGACATTGGGTCACAGGGAACACTGATGGCCACTAACAAACAAGGAAAGTCATTATGATTACAGCATTGTATGCCAGCCTCTGCGCCTTACTGATTGTCAAATTATCACTGGGCGTTATCGCCGTCCGTCGCAAGCATAAAATCGGCTTGGGTGACGGTGGTAATGATGAATTACAAGCCGCTATCCGTGCCCAGGGAAATGCTACCGAATATATTCCCATCACCTTAATTTTGATGTTTCTACTGGAAAATATTGTGGTGTATAACTGGATAATTCACCTTGCCGGCATCACATTGCTAACCGGTCGGATCATTCATGCTATTGGCATCAAAAACCAGGATATAAAAAAGCGTGTTCTTGGCATGAAAATCACGCTTTATCTGATTATTGCCTTATCGATATTGAATATCGTCTATTTTGCTTTAGCCTATTTGATGCCGATCAATTGACTTTAATCGCTACTTAAACCGAGCTCATCCCAGATAGCATCAATGCGTTTGACCACTTCAGCATCTCGCACGATCGGCCGTCCCCATTCTCTATCGGTTTCACCCGGCAGTTTATTGGTGGCATCCATACCCATTTTAGAACCCAGTCCTGAGACCGGCGAAGCAAAGTCTAAATAATCAATGGGTGTATTTTCTACCAGCGTGGTATCCCGGGCAGGATCCATCCGCGTGGTGATCGCCCAAATCACATCTTTCCAGTCTCTTACATTGACATCATCATCCACCACAATCACAAACTTGGTGTACATAAACTGACGCAGGAAAGACCATACCCCCATCATCACGCGTTTGGCATGGCCGGGATACTGTTTTTTCATGCTCACTACAGCCATTCGGTAAGAACAGCCTTCTGGTGGTAGATAGAAATCAACAATTTCTGGAAATTGTTTTTGTAATATCGGCACAAACACTTCATTCAAGGCAACACCAAGAATAGCCGGTTCATCTGGTGGGCGACCGGTATAGGTGCTGTGGTAAATCGGATTCTGGCGTTGTGTTATTCGTTCGATAGTAAATACAGGAAAGCTATCCACTTCATTGTAATAACCCGTATGATCGCCATACGGCCCTTCTGGTGCCATATCATCGGGATAAATAAAGCCTTCCAGTACAATTTCCGCGTTAGCCGGTACTTGTAAATCATTACCCATACATTTGACTAATTCGGTTTTACTGCCACGCAGTAACCCTGCAAAAGCATATTCGGACAAAGTATCAGGCACAGGTGTGACAGCACCTAAAATGGTGGCTGGATCGCACCCCAAAACCACGCTAATAGGAAACGGCTCTCCCGGATGGGTCTGTTGCCATTCTTTAAAATCCAGTGCACCGCCACGATGTGATAACCAGCGCATAATCACTCGATTTTTGCCGATGACTTGTTGGCGATAAATGCCCAAGTTCTGCCGTTCCTTGTGCGGGCCTTTGGTCACCACCAGCCCCCAGGTAATTAAAGGCGCGGCATCTTCCGGCCAGCATAGTTGGATTGGATACTTTGCCAAATCAACATCATCGCCTTGCAACACCAATTCCTGACAAGCTGCCTTTTTGACTAGCTTGGGTGACATGGTCAGCACTTTTTTAAAGATGGGGAGTTTCTCCCACGCATCTTTCATGCCCTTGGGTGGTTCAGGTTCTTTCAGAAAAGCGAGTAACTTACCGATTTCACGTAAAGCCTCGACAGAGTCTTCTCCCATCCCCATCGCCACTCGTTTGGGTGTACCAAACAGATTCACTAACGCAGGAATATTAGATCCTTTCGGATTTTCAAACAGTAATGCCGGACCACCGGCTCGTAGCACGCGATCAGCAATTTCCGTCATTTCCAGTGCAGGATCGACTTCGGTTTTAATCCGTTTTAATTCACCCTGCTGTTCCAGGCCATTGATAAAGTCACGTAAATCGGTGTATTTCATTCAGTTACTCAGTTAACTACAGATTCAAGCTCTGATGAGCTTACGTCAGAATCTTACTGGATAACAAAGATCGGCTAAAGCCATAATACAAAGTATCTATCTAAAACACGCCTTTTTGCTACTCAACTCATATTAGAGTCGTCGCTAAGCATATTGAAGAAATTCAGTAATACCGACATTATGTCCGCCAAGTTTAATAATCTCAGCTCAAATCATGACAGAACATTACCAATATCAATCGAGACAAATTGAAAAAAATCCAGCGAAAGAATTCCGTTTTGGCGAGGGTCGAATTAGCTGTTATTTATCGTTTACACTCAGTGTATTAAGCCTTTTGGCCGTACTGGCCTATCTATATCCAGCTTATTTAACAACCGCCGCTCTGCGCGAGGTCTATGATGCTGAACAGTTACAACAAGTTTTGAAATACGCTATGTATTTCTCATTATTTTTTGCTGTATTGACCTTTGTCTTAAACAAGGGAAAATACAAAGCGTATGGTTTAGGCGCTATCACTTTAACCTTAATCGGCTTTGCTTTAGGTGGTTACAGCATCCCTATCGGTAATGTAGAGCCAAAAGAATTATCTTTGGGCATCGATTGGTTAATCCTGGCCTTTTTGGGTTCCGTTGCTATTTTCATGACAATGGAAAAGCTGTTTCCCAAATATCGAGATCAAGTTATCACCCGCCCTGAGTGGGGAATCGATATGTTTTATTTCTGCTTTAACCATCTGGCTATCTCCGCGATTTTGATTTTTGCCAACTATCATGCCAGCCATTTTGATAGGGCCGTGAGTCCATCGGTGCAGTCTGCCGTTCAAGCTATGCCCGTTTGGTTGCAAGTCATATTAATCGTCCTGGCAGCAGACTTTGTATTGTATTGGGAGCATCGGGCCTATCATGAAGTTAAAACTCTCTGGCCTATTCATGCGGTTCATCACTCTGTTGAACATCTGGACTGGTTAGCAGGATCCCGTGGTCATTTTGTGCAGGTATTTTCCGAACGCGCCATGGTAATGATCCCACTCTATTTACTGGGTGCGGATGAGTCGGCATTGAATATATATGTCACCTTTGCTGCTCTTCAGGCCATTCTGATTCACTGTAATGTGGATATTCCTTTTGGCCCCCTCAAGTATATTTTTGTCACACCACAATTCCATCATTGGCATCACAGCTCAGAGAAACCGGCTATTGATACCAACTACTCAGCTCACACAGTGTTGTTTGATCGCTTATTCGGTACCTATCATCTCCCAGGAAATTACTGGCCTGCCGAATACGGCACAACAGTTCGGCTACCACGACATATTCTCGGACAGACTTGGTACCCGATCTATCGCTGGAAACAACGGCTAGGCAAAAAAGTCTCTTGAATAATGACTATTGGGTCTAAGATAACTTAGGCCTATAATGAAAAATAATTAAATCAGTCAGTTGGAGGTTGTTATGGCTGGAGGATGGTCCCGAGATGGGGCAGTACAAGATCAAATAGATGCCAGTGTTGATGACGCGATTCAACAAGCGCGCTCACGTTTACCACAAGGCGAAAGTCTGACGCATTGTGAAGAATGTGATGCTGAAATTCCTGAAGGTCGTCGTAAGGCCATTCCAGGCGTTTACCTGTGTGTAAAATGCCAGCAGGAAATAGATAACGAAAATAAAGCCGCTAGTATGTTTAACCGGCGAGGCAGTAAAGACAGTCAACTACGCTGAGTAGAAATGTACTCAAATAAAAAAGGGCGAATAGCCCTTTTTTAATGCCAGTAAACAATTAAGTTTTTCTCACCATTTCATTTGTCACAAAAATGTCATACGCTTCATTCATAATCGTAATATTTTGATATAGCCGCTATTTAGTTCTTTTTCGGTCACTTTATGGAGTTGACAATGACAAGCACAGAACAGGTAAGCAGTCCCCGCAAAAAATTACTCACCCCTGCCCAGGTTAAACGCTGTAAAACGATAGCTGCTTCCACCAATGACTATAGTGCCCGAGCCAATGTTTTACTTGCTATCCATAGCGGTGCCAGTCAAATGCAGGCAGCAACACAAACTGGACTGACTATCGGTCAGGTACGTTATTGGGCTGCTCGGTTTCGTCAACTTGGTATGGATGCCTTCCCTTCCAGCTCAAATGAAAATCCAGCCCAAAGTGCTCAAACAGCAGATGCCTTAACTGAAGAAAAACCTAAAAAAGTCAAAAGCAAAGATAAGAAAAAATCAAAAGCCGACAAAACCAAAAATAAAGATAAAAAATCTAAAAAAGATAAGTCCGCTAAAAAAGACAAGAAAAAAGCCAAAGATAAAAAGAAAACTAAAAAATAGTCGCATTTTTCACTACCGTAATTACTACGGAGAAACAAACTCAGTTGGGCGAAATCTTCGACGTCTGTTTTTCAAAGACGCTGACGATCATAGTATTTGGTTTTCATTATTGAGATCACTTGAGCTTGAGCATTCAAATATAAATTGACTGTGAGCGATTTATTGTTCAGCCTGATCCGTCTCTAGCTGAAAATGACCTATATTTAAGAGAGAATAGATAATGAAAAAATACCTTGCTTTAATCCCTCTGCTTTTTCTTGCACAACAGGCGTTTGCTGTAGATGCAGAGCATGAAGAAGCCTACAAAAAACACTACAGTGAGCAACTCCGTCCCATGGTGATCAAAAAGCTCGGTATGGACAGACCCGATCTGAGTGCAGCGGCAATTAAAAGAGAAGCCGATGCTTATGTGCAGAAAATGGCAGGATGTCAGCTGGAAGGCTTAGGCATCTTCCCTGAAAAATATCGCGAAAAAGCGATTATGCCTGTTGCGAAAGGCGGTGATGTCGCACAAGCCACACAAGCCCTGAATGAAGAACTTAAAAAAGATATCGATGCTGGCAAAATTTCTAAAGATGAAGTGATGACCATTATCCAGTCAGCACAACAAACTGTGCAGATTTGTGCAAACTCTTAATAAAAATAACGCGATAGAATAAAAAAGGGCCTTTCGGCCCTTTTTTTATTTATGCAGCAATACCAGAATGTCTTAATAAGGCATCTATTTCAGGCTCGCGGCCACGGAATGCAATGAATAATTCCATCGGTTCTTTTGAACCGCCCTGCTCCAGAATATTATTCAAAAATTCCAGCCCCGTTTCGCGATCAAAAATGCCTTTTTCTTCAAATTTAGAAAATGCATCGGCTGATAAAACTTCTGCCCACTTATAGCTGTAATAACCAGCGGCATAACCACCAGCAAAGATATGACCAAAGCTATGAGCAAAGCGATTAAATTTTGGTGGCTGTACCACGGCAACCTGATCGCGTACTTCGGCCAGAATTTTATCCACTTGATTTCCACCTTCTGGATCAAATTCCAGATGCAAACGGAAATCAAAAATAGAGAATTCGAGCTGACGCACCATCATCATCGCTGACTGGAAATTACGCGCCGCAATCATTTTTTCATACAGTTCTTCAGGCAGTTTTTCACCGGTTTCATAATGACCAGAAATGAGATCTAAGGCTTCTCTTTCCCAACACCAGTTTTCCATAAACTGACTAGGTAACTCGACAGCATCCCAAGCCACACCATTAATTCCTGACACACCCGCATAATCAATTTTTGTCAGCATATGATGCAGACCATGACCAAATTCATGGAATAAGGTGGTAACTTCATCATGAGTAAACAAGGCTGGTTTATCACCGACAGGCTCAGAGAAATTACAGGTCAGGAAAGCCACAGGAGTTTGCAGCCCCTTGGCCGTTTTCCGACGCACCAGACATTCATCCATCCACGCGCCACCACGCTTATGCTGGCGAGCATATAAATCCAGATAAAACTGGCCACGTAAGTTGCCGTTTGATTCGCGAATTTCAAAGAAGCGGACATCTTTATGCCAGGTATCAATATCGGTACGTTCACTGATAACCAAACCATATAGGCGGTTGACGACAGCAAATAAGCCACTAACGACTTTATCTTCGGGAAAGTATGGCTTTAACTCTTCTTGAGAAATGCTATAGCGTTGCTGGCGTAATTTCTCAGCAAAGTACGTGACATCCCAAGCTTGTAATTCATCCATGCCTGCCGTTTCTTTTGCGAAGGCTTTCAGTTCTTCAAATTCTTTAACCGCAATGGGTTTACTTCGCTCGGCCAGGTCATTCAGAAAGTCCATCACTTGTTCCGGACTTTGTGCCATTTTTGTTGCCAGTGATCGCTCAGCATGGTTAGCAAAGCCAAGTAAGTTAGCTAAACGATGACGAAGTTTGAGAATATCCGCCATGACCTGCGTATTGTCCCACTGTCCGGCATTCGGTCCCTGGTCAGAGGCTTTGGTCGCAAATGCGGTGTACATTTCTTCGCGGAATTCACGATTATCCGCATAAGACATGACCGGCATATAAGACGGGAAATCCAGTGTGAACAACCAGCCATTAACATTATCACGTTTGGCAAATTGCTCTGCCATGGCAATGGTGGATTCGGGTAATCCAGATAACAATTCTTTATCCGTAACATGCTTTTTCCAACCGTGTGTCGCATCCATCAGATTTTCTTCAAACTTAGCACTCAATTCGGTCAGTTTTTGCGTGATATTTTTATATTCATCGCGATCGGCCTGATTTAGCTCAACCCCGGATAAACGGAAATCCCTGACCGCATTATCAATGACTTTTTTCTGAGCCGTATCGAGTGACTGATAAGCCTCACTCTCAGCCAATTGTTTATATGCGCGATACAGGTCTTCATTCTGACCCAGCTCGGTACCGAACTCACTCAGCATAGGCAAACACGCATTGTAGGCTTTTCTTAACTCATCAGAATTCACCACTGAATTCATGTGACTCACCGGCGACCAGACACGATCAATTGATACATCGATATCTTCCATCGGCTCGACAAGGGTTTCCCATGTCGGATGACTGACTTGAGTGAGTAGTTTATCTACTGCTTGCCGAGCCTGACTGATGGCTTGCGTCACCGCAGGCTCAACATGCTCAGGTTTAATCTCAGAGAAAGGCGGTAATACATAATTTTCTAATAATGGATTGCTCATTGGGCGTCTCAATTTTGGCTGTTGTTTAATGATACGACAATTAATTCAATAAGTTATCGTCATCATTCTGCAACATAACATTCATCATGCTGCAATATTTATTCGATAGTGTGCCCTCAAAATACTAAGGAAACGACACATTATGCAAACACAAGTGAGTCATAAAGAGAAGTTAAAAGTTCGCAGCGTCTGGATTTCTGATATCCATCTGGGATTTCGTGGTTGCAGCGCAGACTTTTTACTGGATTTTTTGCATAAGGTCGAATGCGATTATTTATACCTGGTAGGAGATATTGTTGACGTCTGGGAAATGAAAAAACGTATGTTTTGGCCTCAGGCACATAACAACGTTGTTCGTACCTTATTAGGTAAAGCAAAACATAACACCAAAGTCATCTACGTACCTGGCAATCATGATGAGTTATTGCGTGACTTCAATGGCGCGGTATTCGGTAATATCGAAATTCAAAATGAAATGATTCACACCACGGCGGATGGTAAAAAACTGCTCATTCTGCATGGTGATCAATTCGACAGTGTGGTCAAAATTTCTCCCTTACTGGCAAAATTAGGCGGACGACTCTATGACTATCTGCTGAGAGCGAACCGGCTTGTTAATTATGTTCGCCGTAAAATGGGTTTCTCTTACTGGTCACTGGCAGCATTCTTAAAACATAAAGTGAAAAATGCGGTGCAGTACA
This sequence comes from Methylophaga thalassica, assembly GCF_030159795.1. NCBI lineage: Bacteria > Pseudomonadati > Pseudomonadota > Gammaproteobacteria > Thiotrichales > Piscirickettsiaceae > Methylophaga > Methylophaga thalassica. The sequence continues at coordinate 640,791 of NZ_BSND01000005.1, forward strand.
TCAGTAATTTTGAAGAAGCGGTGGCCCATGAAGCAGCCAAACAAGGAGTTGATGGTGTTGTTTGTGGTCATATTCATCGCGCAGAAATCACCCGTATTAATAATGTCGATTACTTCAACTGTGGTGACTGGGTAGAAAGCTGTACAGCTTTAGTTGAGCACCCTAATGGCAAAATGGAAATTTTGTACTGGGCCGACATCATCGAACAACCGCAAGCCATCGCTCAGGCAGCCTAATGAAAATCGTCATCATCACCGATGCCTGGGAACCCCAGGTAAATGGGGTGGTACGCACCCTGAAGCAGACCCGTAAACATTTAATCGAGCTGGGTCACGATGTTCATCTAATTACCCCTGAACAGTTTAAGACTGTCCCCTGCCCGACTTATCCGAGCATTCCATTATCGTTATTTCCAGGCAGAAAGGTTAGTAAATTACTCGATTCCTATCAGGCTAATGCCGTCCATATTGCTACTGAAGGTCCTCTAGGGATGGCAGCAAGAAGATGGTGTATTAAAAACGATGTGCAATTTACCACCTCTTATCATACGCAGTTCCCTGAATATGTCCGTTTGCGCCTTCCCATTCCATTGAGATGGAGTTATGCCTGGTTTCGACGTTTTCATGGCAAAGCCGTGCATACACTGGTTCCAACAGCCTCTCAAAAGCAACGTCTGATTTCTCATGGTTTCAAGAATGTTGAAGTATGGGGACGAGGTGTGGACACAGATATATTCTCACCTGATAATCCAAAACAGCTTGGTTTAACCGGTCCTGTGTTTATGAATATGGGACGCGTAGCTATTGAGAAAAATATTGAAGCCTTTCTGCAGTTAGACATTGACGGTAATAAGGTGGTGGTGGGTGATGGCCCGGATCTCGAACACCTGCAGCAAAAATATCCTGACGTTACCTTTACTGGAGCTAAATTTGGCAGAGAGCTCGCCTCTTATGTCGCTGCAGCAGATGTCTTTGTTTTCCCAAGTAAGACAGATACTTTCGGTCTGGTATTACTGGAAGCGATGGCCTGCGGAGTTCCCATCGCAGCCTACCCTGTCACAGGACCGGCTGACATCGTACAACAGGGGGTGACCGGATTTCTTGATGACGATCTCACAACAGCTGCGAAAAAAGCCTTAACACTGTCTGCTGACGATTGTATTGAGTATGCAAAAAATCATAGCTGGATGGCCTGTACAAGAGTATTTTCAGACTTCATGTTCAATAATCAGCAGAGCAGTAAACTGGAAGATACCGATATCACAAATCACTCATTTTGGTGTCTTTAAAATCCGTCCTGTTGTTTTTTTGCAACTCAGTTCACATTACCATGTCATAAACGCAACAGATGACTTGCATTGCTATAAGTCCGCGTGCGATTATTTCTCGGGTCGATAAGAATAAAATTTAAAGGATCATAATTCGATGTCTACCCTGAGCTCAGTTTTCAAACTCGGTTTTTTGGCAACAGTATTGCTGCTCACTGGCTGTGCCACAAGCAACAATCCCAAAGACCCTCTTGAGGGATATAACCGTGCAATGTACAAGTTTAACGACACAGTGGATAAAGCCATCCTGAAACCTGTAGCTAAGGGATACGACACGGTAATGCCTGCCCCACTTAGCCAAGGCGTGAGCAACTTTTTTAGTAACCTCAACGACATCACTGTGATTATCAACGATTTATTACAGTTCAAATTTAAACAAGCGGCGAACGATACTGGCCGTTTTGTATTGAATACAACGGTTGGTGTCGCCGGTATTTTTGATGTGGCTAGCCTCAGTGGTAACTACAAAAATAATGAAGATTTTGGCCAAACGTTAGGAGCTTGGGGAGTAGAACCAGGTGCTTATATCGTGCTGCCATTTTTCGGACCAAGAACGGTACGTGACTCATTTGGCCTGGTAGGTGATTACTACACTGATCCTGTGACCTATGTTGAGGGTCCTGGTGCTCGTAATGCATTCCGTGGTGTTCGCATAGTTGATAACCGTGCCAATTTATTAAAAGCTGAAAAAGTACTTGATGAAGCAGCAGCTTCAGATGAATACAGCTATGTAAGAGATGCCTATCTTCAGCATCGAGAATATCTTGTCCATGACGGTCATCCTCCAACTAGTGATGATGATTTTGATTTGTTTGACGAATGATCTAACGACAAGTCGCAAGCGAGTCCTTATAATGATTAGCCGGGTATATCCCGGCTTTTTCATATCTAAAATTAACATTTAATCCACATGGAAGCTCATGACAACTATTCTGTTTATATCAGCCATTATCGCTGGATTCGTGATTTTGATTTGGGGAGCAGATCGATTTGTTGATGGAGCCGCAAACATCGCCACCAATTTTGGTGTATCACCGCTAATCGTTGGTCTTACCATTGTTGGTTTTGGCACATCCGCCCCAGAAATGTTGGTTTCAGCACTGGCTGCTATCGACGGTGCTCCGGCTTTGGGTATTGGTAATGCCATTGGCTCTAACATTACCAATATTGGTCTGGTACTGGCTATCACCTTACTTATTGCCCCTTTGACCGTGCATTCTGACACTTTAAAACGTGAATTTCCCGTCTTATTGTTCGTGATGGCATTGTCATTAGTATTATTACTCGATGGTGAATTGAATAGGATGGACGGCATTATCCTATTCAGCGGATTTATTATTACCTTGGCCGGAATGGCTTGGTTAGCTATCAAAGGGAGTAATAAGCAGGATCCGTTGGAAGCAGAGTTTGAAGCAGAATACGGCACCACTAAAATGACCGGGAAACAGGCGACATTTTATTTTGTGATTGGCCTTATCGCGTTGTTAATCGGATCTAAATCCCTAGTATGGGGTGCAACAGGTATTGCTCACCTGCTTGGCGTCAGTGACTTAATCATTGGTCTGACAGTGGTCGCTATTGGTACCAGCTTACCTGAGCTGGCCGCATCTGTTGTGTCGGCATTGAAAAATGAACATGACATCGCCGTCGGTAACATTCTGGGTTCTAATATATTTAATATTCTCGCGGTATTGGCCATGCCTGGATTGATTGCGCCTTCCCACATTGATCCTATGTTACTTTACAGAGATATTCCTTTCATGATTGGATTATCCGTCGGCCTATACTGCTTCGCCCGTTTCAGCCAGAATGGGCGAATTGGCCGTGTTGCCGGTGTACTGATGTTAGTCGTTTATGTCACATACAATGGCTTGCTTGTTTATCAAAACACACCAGGATTAAGTTAAACGTGATCGATAAAGAAAAACTCAGCACACTTGCCAAAGCTGTGATTGATACGGAAATTGAGGCTATTCAGGCATTACATGAACGTATCAATGAAGACTTCATGCGTGCCTGTGAGTTTATGCTCAACTGCCAGGGACGCGTAGTCGTCATTGGTATGGGCAAATCAGGTCATATTGGCAGTAAATTAGCTGCGACGCTTGCTAGCACCGGCACTCCCGCGTTTTTTGTTCATCCCGGCGAAGCCAGCCATGGTGATTTGGGGATGATTACCGATAAAGACGTCGTCCTTGCTCTATCCAACTCTGGTGAAACCAGTGAAATTCTGACCATCCTGCCATTGATTAAACGCCTGGGCATTCCATTTATCGCCATGACAGGCAGACCTGAATCGACTTTAGCGACCTGTGCGACAGCGCATATAGATGTGAGTGTTGCGCGAGAAGCCTGTCCACTAGGTCTTGCCCCAACCTCAAGCACCACAGCAGCTTTGGTAATGGGAGATGCCCTGGCAGTAGCTTTACTCGAAACCCGTGGTTTTACAGCTGAAGATTTTGCCCGCTCTCACCCGGGCGGCTTGTTAGGACGTCGTTTATTACTTCGCGTTTCTGACATTATGCATACTGGAGATGCTATCCCCGAAATCAATGAACATGCTCTCATCAGTGAAGCATTGATTGAAATGACCAACAAAGGTCTGGGCATGACGGCAGTGGTCGATGAAAAACAACACATTCTGGGCGTATTCACTGATGGCGACTTACGCCGGGTGTTATCTCAGGAAATAAACATTCATACAGAAAAATTGTCAGACTATATGACGCGGCAGTGTAAAACGGGGACGGCTGAGATGCTGGCCGCCGAAGCATTAGAATTAATGCAGCGGTTTAAAATTAATGCCTTACTGATAGTGGATAAACAGCAGCAATTATGTGGTGCGATTAATATGCACGATCTGCTTCGGGCAGGCGTCGTTTAAGAGAAACTCATGCAAGATATTTTAGAAAAAGCAAAAAAGGTAAAACTCGTCGTATTCGATGTGGACGGTGTGTTAACCAATGGTCAAATCATCATTGGTGATAATGGTGAAGAATACAAAGCCTTCCATTCACGCGACGGACATGGGATGAAACTGTTGCAATATACTGGTGTTGAAATTGCCATTATTACTGGCCGCACCTCCCGTACAGTTGAACATCGAATGCAAAGTTTAGGTATAAAATACGTTTACCAGGGCCAACGAGTAAAACTGCCGGTTTTCCAGCAACTGATAAAAGAACTTAAATTATCGCCGGAACAATGTGCCTATGTTGGCGATGATTGGGTAGACTTATCTATCATGAGTCGTGTTGGACTCGCCATAGCGGTTCAAGATGCTGACCCGATTGTAAAAAAACATGCTCACTTTATTACCACCTCAAAAGGGGGGCACGGTGCTGCTCGTGAAGTGTGTGAGTTGATAATGGAAGGACAGGGAAACCTGCAAGACCAAATTGAACGCCATTTTTAATCTACCTCGTTATCTACGCATCTTATTGCCTCTGGTAGCCATCCTGAGCATCTGGCTCCTATTGTCAGGCGAAAACGAACCTGTTGAAGCTGAAAAGAACGATATTCATCGCAGCAGTGATTACGCAATGACTGATTTTACAATGACGATCATGGATATCAATGGCACGCCGGCCAGGGTTATAAAAGGTAAAGAAATGGCTCATTACCCAGCCGATGACAGTACTGAAATCATTGATCCCATTGCAGAATTCTTAAAGCCGGGTAAAGACTCATGGGTCATCACCTCAGATCATGGTCACACCCAGGGTGATAACAAAACTATCCTGTTAACTGGAAATGTTATTATCACTAATGAGAACGATCCGGCATTTAAAATGCTGACCGATAAGTTAACTTTAGATACACAATACAATACTGCATATACTGACCATGCTGTCACCATCAAAACCCCAAATGGCGATACTGAGTCAGTAGGTTTACATGCAGATATGAATGATGAAACCATTAACCTGCATTCCAGGGTGAAAGGACAATATGATGCACCTGCTAACTAAGTTATTAACGGTATGTTTGATGTTACCAGCAATCAGTTGGGCGTTGCCGAGTGACCGTGAAAAGCCGATTAATATCGAAGCCGACCATGCTCAGATGGATGATCAGGAAGGTGTCACCCAATACAAAGGAGATGCCATCCTCACGCAGGGTACATTAAAAATCACTGGTGATATCATCACGTTTTACTACAATGAAAATAAACAGCTGACCAAGGCTGTCGCAGTAGGGAAACTGGCCACCTATCAACAAGTTCACAAACCAGGCGAATCACCTGTCAAAGCGAAAGCGATTCGTATGGAATATTATGCAGATAAGCAAAAAATTTATCTGATTGGTGAAGGTCACGTCTGGCAAAATGGTGATGAATTCATCGGTAATCGTATAGAGTATGACATTGCTAAAAATGTTGTCAGTGCTAACTCTGCACCTGTGAATGTGGGTGGCGAAACGCATGATTCAGGTCGTATCCACATGATCATCCAACCCATGACTCAGCAGAAAAAAGCTAAGCCAACCACACCTAAGCCTAAAGCGGTTGACACACCTGAAGTAGCCGCGCCAGCTGAAAAAGCACCCGTTCAAGCTGAAGAAGCCACACCGACAACACCCAAACCTGCCGCTGAAGCACCATTGTCAGTTAAGGAATACCCTGAAGTCATTACCACCAGCCGTTTAAATGTCCGCACAGGTCCAGGAACAGGTTATCAACGTCTGGGCACTCTCGACCAAAATCTTCGTGTGATCATTTTAAGCCGCCAACAAGGCTGGGCCCAAGTCAGAGGTACGCTTAATGGAGAGACCGTGATTGGTTGGGTGAATGATTATTATCTAGAAGCGATAGACAACTAATGAGTATCCTTTCAGCCCATCAGCTTGCTAAGCAATATGGCGATAGGCAAGTTGTTAAAGACATATCACTGGACGTCAATAGTGGTGAAATTGTAGGTTTGTTGGGCCCTAATGGCGCCGGTAAAACAACCAGCTTTTATATGATTGTTGGTTTAGTGCCCGTTGATCACGGTTATATTTATCTCGATCAACAAGAACTTACCCATTATGCCATCCATGATCGAGCTAAACTGGGCATTGGTTATTTGCCTCAGGAAGCCTCGGTTTTTCGTAAGCTCAGTGTGGAAGATAACCTTTATGGCATCATTGAGACTCGCACCGAACTGAATGATCTTTCCAAACAACAACTACTCGAACAGTTACTAAAAGATTTCCATATTGAACATATCCGTCACTCAAAAGGCATGGCTTTATCAGGGGGAGAACGAAGACGTGTAGAAATTGCCCGTGCACTCGCGATGGATCCTCAATTCATTTTATTAGACGAACCTTTTGCTGGCGTAGATCCGATTTCAGTTCTGGATATTCAAGGCATCATTCAAGAATTGGCAGCACGAGGAATTGGTATATTAATTACTGATCATAACGTCCGTGAAACGCTCAAAGTTTGTCAACGAGCTTATATCTTTAACGAAGGTGAAGTAATTGCCCGTGGAACGCCTGAAGACATTCTTAAAGATAAAAATGTGTTAAGTGTCTATCTGGGCCGTGATTTCAGGATGTGACATAACTAGCGGAAGAGTAATCTGTTCAGTTACCATAGAAACAGATCTACTTTGGCTATGTCTATGAATTTAAGATGGCTTTTCATTATTTCTGTATTTTTTTACAGTAGTGCAGCATACACTGAAGAAAATACAAAAAATAACGATCTTAAGCATGTCACGATAAAACTTCACTGGGAGCATCAGTTTCAGTTCGCAGGCATCTATGCTGCCAAAGAGAAAGGCTTTTACCGCCAGGCAGGGTTGGATGTAGAGATACTTAGCGGTTACAACCATCCCTACGATGAAGTGGAAAACGGAAATGTCGACTTTGGCATATCCGGCACCGGAATAGTCATGGAATATATGAAAGGCCGACCCTTTGTCGCATTGGGAGCCACCTTTCAGAGTAGTCCATATGTATGGTTAGTTAAAGCTGACTCTGGTATTTATTCTGCAGCAGATTTTATCGGCAGAACCATCAACCGGCAGTCTGAAGCTGATGATTTAACGGCTATTTTTCTGCAGCAGCATGTTGATACGTCTAAGATCAATTTTGTACCCCCCAGTAAAAACTACCTCAATGATCTGATCAGTGGTCGCATCGATGGCGTCACAGCCTATATTTCCAATGAACCCTTTTACATGCAAGAACAGAATGAACCCTATAGGGTTATTTCACCCAGGGATTATGGCATTAATTTCTACAGCGACATCCTCTTTACAACTGAACAATATATTGATGACAACCCAGATCTGGTAGATGCGTTTCGAAATGCGACCTATCGAGGATGGGCATACACCGCCGAACACCCTGATGAAATCATCGATTTGGTTCTGGAGAAATATAATCCTCAACATAAAACACCTGCTCATGTTCACTATGAAGCAGAACAATTATTAAAGCTTAGTCTTTATCCAACGGTCGAGTTCGGTCATATCACGGTCAGTCGCTGGAAACAAATTGCTGACGTTTATGAAAGCTTGGGTATTAACAAGAAACAACGAGATCTGGATGAATTTATCTATACAGAACCTGACAATGAAGTTCTGATGTTTAAATGGCTGGTGATGATCCTTGGCAGCCTTAGTCTTGTCATCATTATTTTCTATCTGTTCAAACGCCATCACAATCAGATATTAACAGAAGAGATCCAAACCAAGACTGAATCAATTAAACAAGAGTTGGAGAACCGTTCTGCTTTAGAAGCCACCGCGAAACAGGAAAGTCTTAAACTGCAGACATTACTCGACAATACTATTGATAGTGTCATTACTATCGATGGTAATGGCATTATTGTCAGCTTCAATAAAGCATCGGTACAACTCTATGGTTACGAGGCCGATGAAATTATCGGCCAAAACATAACGGCATTAATGCCTGCCAGTTATCGAGATATGCATAAATTAGGAATGTCACGGTTTTTATCCACCGATGAAAGCCGGATTATTGGCAAACCGATAGAATTAGAAGCACTTCATAAAAGTGGCACTATTTTTCCGATTGAATTAACCATCAGCCATTTCAAATGGGATGAAAAACATTTTTTTACCGGTATTGCCCGCGATATTTCCAGACAAAAAGCAGAACAAAAGGCATTGCTCCAAGCTAAATTAGAAGCGGAACGTGCCAATAAAGCTAAATCTGAATTTTTATCCGCCATGAGTCATGAACTCAGAACCCCTTTAAACGGTATTTTAGGTTTTTCTCAACTGCTTCTGACAGATAATGATCCGCCACCTTCACAACAACAACGCCATCAAATCAAACAAATTATTGAAAGCGGTGAACACCTGTTAAACCTGATCAATGACGTACTCGAACTATCTAAAATCGAGTCTGGGAATATTCAATTATCCACTGAGCATATTCCAATCAAGCATGTTTTTGATGCGTGTTTACCTATGTTGGAAACGATGGCAAAAAAATATGATGTAGAGATCACTTTGCCAGAACAGAATGACACCGTCGTGGTTGCCGATCTGACCAAATTAAAACAAGTCTTTATTAACTTAGTCACTAACGCCATCAAGTACAATAAAGCGGGTGGTCAGGTTATTATCACTACGCGATTGGTCCCACAAAATGGGTGTTTGAAAATGACGATTACCGATACGGGTCATGGCATTCCAATCAGTAAACAAGCCCATGTTTTTACTGCATTTGAACGCCTGGGTCAGGAATATGCCAATATCGAAGGCAGTGGCGTCGGACTCAGCATCAGTAAACGTCTGATCGAAGCAATGGGGGGTAAAATTGATTTTGCCAGTACAGAAGGTCAAGGTAGTAGCTTCTGGATTGAGCTTCCTTTATCAACACAACAACCGGCTTGGCAATCGGAACAACGTCCGGCTTTGGAGGCGCTTAACAAGCAGATTTCAGCAAGACGTAACGATACACAACTGAATACTGAACCACGGCAGGTGCTTTATATCGAAGACAATCCAGCCAATATTCGCTTGATAGAAGTCTTCTTCTCACGCTACCCACAAGTCACGTTTCATAATTGTGTATCCGCCGAAGATGGGCTCGAATTTATCCATCAACAACGGCCTGATCTCATATTGATGGATATTAATTTACCCGGTATGTCAGGTATCGAGGCGACAAGAATACTCAAAAATTCAGATGAATTTAAAGATATTGCTGTTATTGCCCTGACGGCGGCAGCTATGCAGGAAAATAAAGACTCTGCAAAAGGCTTGTTTACAGCCTATGTAACCAAACCGATCGACTTTACTCAATTAACCCAACTAGTTCGCCCCTATCTCTGAGTTAATTTTTTAATTCAGACTCCGGTGGGAAAAATAAGCGAGGCTCAACACGTTCGTTATTAAGGCTAACACCAAGATGCAGGTGAGGCCCTGTCACTCGGCCAGTGGCACCTACGGCACCAATAATATCGCCCTGTTTAACTGTCTGACCATCTTGCACATCAAGACGGCTCAAGTGACAAAACATAGTGATCAACCCTTGGCCGTGATCAATAAATACCGTATTGCCATTAAAAAAGTAATTACCTGTTCCCCTTACAATTCCCGTAGCAGGCGCATGAATTGGCGTTCCGGTTTTAGCAGCGATATCCATTCCACTGTGCGGATTTCTGGGTTCGCCATTAAAGACTCGGCGACGACCAAATAAGCCACTTACCCGGCCTTTTATTGGCCAGACAAAGTTAACAGGTTCATTATTAGTCTCTGTCCAGGCAGTTAACGCCTCTTGAATACGGCTGGATTCCTGGTTAATCCGCTTCATATCTATAGGATTCGGATTTACTTTTCGCTCATCATTCACCGTAATGTATTGCGTCGGATACTGTTTATCCTTAATCGAAAATAACTGAGTACTTTTCTCTTCGCCACGCTTTACTACAATTCGTAAAGTACCTGCTTTGGAGGCTAATGGAATGCCAACTACGGCTTGCCAAAGTCCATCCGCTTTTACGACCATGACCGGTTTATCTTCAAAATACACATCAGGCTTTGTTTGGTGGCTATTCCCTACAGATAAAATCATTACTCCGCCCGGCACGGCAGATTGTTCGGGTAATTTAGCCAAAACGTCCGAGCAGATTAATAATAAAACTGAAAATAACCATGCTCTACTTTTCATCAACTTTCTTCACCTCACAACTCAGTTGGCCTTGGTGTAACCTTACTAATACGCTATCACCGGGAGCAACCTCAGATGCCACGGTAATGACTTCACCGGAATTCTGCTTGCTAGTAATGCTATAGCCTCTGTCCAGTGTATTCAGGGGACTGACCGCGGCAAGCGTTCTCACCTGTTGTGCCAGAAACTGTCTTGCCTTATCGAGATGCTGATGTATTAATCGATGGTTTTGTTTACTCAGCGTTTGCAAAGCATTTTGCTGTTCACGTAGTTGAGACAATGGAACCTGTCTCTGCAATCTGAGCTGTAATGAAGAAAATTGCAGATTAATACTTTTCTGATGAGTTCTGTACGCCGTCTGCAAACGATGAGTCAGACTTTTTAGTACAGATCGCTGCTTTTCGATTTGTGCTCTGGGATGTTTTAATCTGACAGATAAATAATCCAGCTTTTGCTGGTAATTCAGCAATTGGTGATGCCAGGCAGAGTCCAACATACGTTTTTGTTGCGTTAGCCATTGCGTTTGTTGACGTAATATCAACTCTGGTCTGGGCAATGCTCTGTGCAAATGTTGTAAATGACGTTGTTCAGAGGTAAGACGATGACGAATAATATGCGTTAATTGCTGCTGATAGCGCTGAAAATTCAACACATATTGCTGCACATCCGGCACGGCTAACTCTGCGGCAGCTGATGGTGTTGGTGCTCTGACATCAGCGACAAAGTCACAAATCGTAAAATCAATCTCATGTCCAACAGCAGAAATAATCGGCAACTCACAAGCAAAAATGGCCCTTGCTAACTGCTCATCATTAAAGCTCCAGAGATCTTCCAGTGAGCCACCACCTCGGCCAATAATAATGACATCACAATCACGTCGCTGATCCGCGAGTTTAACAGCGGCAATTAATTGTCCTGCTGAATTTTCGCCTTGAACGGCGACGGGATATAACACCACATCAACGGCTGGAAAACGGCGTTTCAGCACACTGACAATATCATGCACAGCAGCACCGTCTGGCGATGAAATAATGCCTATGGATTTAGGTAATATTGGTAATGTTTTTTTGTGCGTCTGATCAAACAGACCTTCTTGACCAAGTCGGTGCTTCAGAGCCTCATATGCTCGCTGTAATGCACCACTTCCCGCCTCTTCCATATGCTCAACAATGAGCTGAAACTCACCACGTCCCTCGTATAAGCTAACCCGCACCCGTAACAAAACCTGCATACCGTTTTCAGGGGTAAAGCGTAATTGGTTATTACGATTCCGGAACATGGCACAACGAACTTGCGCGGCTTCATCTTTTAAAGTGAAGTAAATGTGTCCTGAGGCGGGCATGGCCAAATTTGATATCTCGCCTTCAACCCAAATCAATGGAAATGAGCCTTCCAGCAGCACACGGGCTTCTCTGACTAAACGTGAAACCGGGTACACATCTTTCACTGCGCGATTTGCTAATGCGCTTGTTTGATTAGATGTAGATTGTACTGCCATAACACTAGATATTCCTGATATAATTGCACGATCATATTACAGGTAATTTCAGGAACGTGCCCGATGAGAATTGCTCAAGAAGCCCTGACGTTTGATGACGTATTACTCCTACCTGCGTACTCAAACGTTCTCCCACGTGATGTCAATTTAACCACCAAGTTAACACGTGACATCACTATTAACATCCCCTTGCTCTCTGCAGCTATGGATACCGTCACCGAAAGTCGTTTAGCTATCGCTATGGCTCAGGAAGGTGGTTTGGGGATTCTGCATAAAAACATGACCATCGAACAACAGGCTAATGAAGTCCGTAAGGTCAAAAAATTTGAAAGCGGTGTTGTTCGTGATCCCATCACTGTGTCACCAAACACCACCATTGGTGAAGTGGTTGAACTGACCCGTTCACATAATATCTCTGGTGTACCTGTTGTTGATGGTGATGATCTGGTTGGTATCGTGACAAGTCGTGATCTACGTTTTGAAACGCATTACGACAACCCTGTTTCTGAAATCATGACCAAAAAAGACAAACTGGTCACCGTAAAAGAAGACGCTTCGCGTGAAGAAGTATTAAGTCTTTTACATACCAACCGTATAGAGAAAGTGCTGGTTACCGATGATAACTTCCATCTGACTGGCATGATTACTGTCAAAGATATCCAGAAACAAACAGATAACCCACTGGCATCTAAAGATGATCAGGAGCGTTTACGTGTAGGTGCTGCTGTTGGTATTGGTGCGGAAAGTAATACACGCGTTGAAGCCTTAGCGGCTGCTGGTGTTGATGTTATCGTTGTCGATACTGCTCACGGCCATTCACAAGGTGTTCTGGATCAGGTCAAATGGGTAAAACAAAATTTCCCTCAGGTTCAGGTCATTGGTGGCAACATTGCTACTGCTGAAGCGGCTTTGGCCTTAGTTGAAGCGGGTGCCGATGCAGTTAAAGTCGGTATTGGTCCTGGCTCAATTTGTACAACACGTATTGTTGCGGGTGTCGGCGTTCCTCAAATCAGCGCCATCAGCAATGTAGCAAAAGCGTTAGAAGGTACAGGTATACCCGTTATCGCTGACGGTGGTATTCGTTTCTCAGGTGATATCGCAAAAGCACTGGTTGCTGGTGCACACACCATCATGATCGGCGGTATGTTTGCCGGTACTGAAGAAGCGCCAGGCGAAGTCGAACTTTATCAAGGTCGTTCATACAAGTCCTACCGCGGTATGGGTTCGATGGGCGCGATGCAGCAAAAACAAGGTTCAAGTGATCGTTACTTCCAGGAATCCAGCGAAGCAGACAAACTGGTTCCAGAAGGTATTGAAGGCCGCGTACCATTCAAAGGCAGCCTGAGCGCCGTCATTCATCAGCTTATCGGTGGCATCCGTGCCAGCATGGGTTACACCGGTTCAGCAACGATTGAAGATATGCGTACCAAACCGCAATTCGTTAAAGTCACTTCTGCCGGAATGAGTGAAAGTCATGTCCATGACGTCACCATCATCAAAGAAGCACCGAACTACCGCGTTAACTAAACCATTCACAACTGCCCCTTTCTGGGGCAGTTGTTATTTAACAGAGTTGAAGATACCTCAATGACCAGCAATATTCACGACCATCGTATTCTTATCCTTGATTTTGGCTCGCAGTACACGCAATTAATCGCGCGTCGTATTCGTGAAGCCGGCGTGTATTGTGAACTTCGTAACCCGGAAATCACCGAAGCCGAGATTCGTGAATTCAATCCTAAAGGCATTATTCTGTCGGGTGGCCCGGACTCAACCATCGGCGAAGCCGCGCCAAGTGCCCCACAAATTGTCTTTGAAATGGGACTGCCGGTATTCGGCATTTGTTATGGCATGCAAACAATGGCTGCCCAACTTGGTGGCGCTGTAGAATCATCGAATCATCGTGAATTTGGTTATGCACAAATTCGTGCACGTGGTCACTCAGAATTATTACGTGATATCGAAGATCACACCACAGCAGAAGGCTGGGGTATGTTGGATGTCTGGATGAGTCATGGTGATCGCGTTTCTGAATTACCTGAAGGTTTTAAAGTTATCGCCAGCACCGATAGCGCACCTATCGCCGGTATGGCAGATGAAGATCGTCGCTTTTATGGCGTTCAATTCCATCCGGAAGTCACTCATACCACACAAGGTCAACGCATGATTGAGCGTTTCCTTGTCGATATCTGTGGCTGCGAATGTTTATGGACATCCGCCAATATTATCGAAGACAGTATCACGGCTATTCGTGAACAGGTCGGTGATGATGACGTGTTATTAGGCTTATCTGGCGGCGTTGACTCATCGGTTGTTGCTGCTTTGCTGCATAAAGCGATTGGCGATCAGTTAACCTGCGTATTTGTGGATAACGGTCTGCTTCGTGAAAACGAAGGTGATCAAGTGATGGCCATGTTTGCAAAACACATGGGCATTCGTGTCATTCGTGTCGATGCTGAAGACCGCTTCCTGAAAGAATTAGCCGGCGAAGCTGATCCTGAGAAAAAACGTAAAATCATCGGCCGTGTCTTTGTTGAAGTCTTTGATGAAGAATCAGCCAAACTGGAAAATGTGAAATGGCTGGCTCAAGGCACCATCTACCCAGATGTTATCGAGTCAGCAGCAGCAAAAACCGGCAAAGCCCATGTGATTAAAACGCATCATAATGTCGGTGGCCTGCCTGAACATATGAAACTCAAACTGGTTGAACCCTTACGTGAGTTGTTCAAAGATGAAGTACGTAAACTGGGTGTGGAACTTGGTCTGCCTTCAGATATGGTTTACCGTCACCCCTTCCCTGGTCCAGGTCTAGGTGTACGTATTCTTGGTGAAGTGAAAAAAGAATTTGCGGATCTATTACGTAAAGCAGACAACATCTTTATCGAAGAACTACGTAAACATGATCTCTATGATAAAACCAGTCAGGCGTTTGCTGTATTTCTACCGGTAAAATCTGTTGGGGTTATGGGCGATGGTCGTCGTTATGACTATGTCGTATCACTACGCGCTGTAGAAACGATTGATTTTATGACAGCACGCTGGGCCAATCTGCCTTATGATTTCCTCGATCTGGTTTCACGCCGTATCATCAATGAAACAGCCGGTATTTCTCGAGTTGTTTATGATATCTCAGGCAAACCACCCGCCACGATTGAATGGGAATAAAGCAAAAGCATTGTCTAATAAGTGGCCGGGTTCAAGGCGTCAGTTACCGCTACTCGGCCCAGCAACAAGCACATAAACTTGGTGTAACCGGCTGGGTCAGAAACCTAGCTGATGGCCGGGTAGAATTACTCATTCAAGGTGAAGCTCAGCAACTGGAAGATATGCTCAACTGGGCCAATCAAGGCCCGCGGTTTGCTGAGGTCACCTCAATTGAAGTCACAGAACAATCAGCTGACCTGACATTCACTGATTTTGAGATTCGTTGATCTTTACGTTTGACTTTTATATTGCTTAGTAGCTCAGGATTGCTAAACATAAAACAAACGCTATGATGTATTCCCAATCACCAAACGATAAATAAAAAGGAAATCACATGGCTCAACGCTTTAACTTCCAGAGCTTTTTACTTCGTTTTCTATTTGCTTTGCTTTTAGTTTTTGTCAGTTATAACCCAAGCGGCTATAGCTATTATCACTGGGCACAAGACGCTTTCTTTGGTCAGGGTACATTTAAAACACCACCGTTTGCGATGACAACTGTGTTATTGCTAATTGGCTGGACGATTTACCTTAGGGCGACCTTCCGTTCTTTAGGTGGACTTGGCTTGTTACTGGCTTTAGCCTTTTTTGCCATTATCATCTGGTGGCTGGTCGATCTGGGTTTATTAGGGATCAACGATTTCTCGATTCTTAGCTATATCGCCTTATTCCTGATTGCCGCGGTTTTAGCAGTCGGTATGTCTTGGTCACATATTCGTCGTCGTATCTCAGGTCAAATTGATACAGATGACGTCGATGAAGATTAAAACTAACCCTTAAAACAGGAACGCCTCTTAACCGTGTCAAAACAAGAACAAGATTTCACTGAAACGGCTGCACAGCTAGCATGGAATACACTCACCTCAGAGGATGATGGCCGAGCATGCAAAGATATACCAGAACAAGCATGTGATGAGCAGCCCAGAAATTTCTCAACTCATATTATCTCTCTGTCATTAACAAAATCAGCGGATGCCTTTGTTAATCCAAAACTGATTTTGAGTTGGATTCTGACGACGCTAGGTGCACCTGCTTATTTCATCGGTTTATTAGTTCCGATTCGCGAAGCAGGTTCCTTATTACCTCAGTTGTTTATCGCCAATACCATTCGCTCTTTGCCTTTGCGTAAATATGCCTGGGTCTTAGGGAGTTTTATTCAGGGTATGTGTGCAGCAGGCATGGGCATTGCCGTTCTCAGTCTGGAAGGAACCCAGCTCGGTATTACAATTGTGTGTTTATTAGGTCTTTTGGCCCTGTCACGCAGTATGTGTTCAGTCTCTTATAAAGACGTATTGGGTAAAACAGTCAGTAAATCCAAGCGTGGCACAGCAACCGGAACGGCTTCTTCTTTGTCAGCCGGACTGGTTATTGCCTATGCCGTACTGATTTCTCTTAACCTCGTTGATAAATTAACCTTGGTCACCATCGGTCTTTTTTTTGCAGCAGGATTTTGGGTCATTGCCAGCGCCTTATTTTCTACATTGGAAGAGCAGAAAGGTGCAACAGAAGGTGGGGGTAGCCTGTTTATTATCGCTAAACAAAATTTTTCTTATCTCTATAAAGACAGGGAGTTAGGACTTTTTATCGTGACTCGAGCGTTGCTTATCGCCACAGCATTAGCGCCACCGTTTATGCTGGCATTAAACGCTGAACACTTGAATAACAATATCGGCGGCTTAGGAAGCTTATTACTCGCCTCCTCCCTGGCCAGTCTGGTCAGTGGCTATGTCTGGGGACGTCTTGCCGATATCTCCAGCAGGAAGGTTTTACTCTTGTCAGGTTTCAGCGCTGGTGTGGCTTTGTTACTGACCGTTATTGCAGCCAGTTATCACTTATTAGAGGTTTACTGGGTATTACCGGCATTATTATTTACGCTTATGGTCGCATACGAAGGTGTCCGAATGGGCCGGTCAATTCACTTAGTCGATATTGCCGATCAGGATAAACGGGCTATTTATACTGCGCTATCGAATAGCATTATTGGCGTTTTTCTTTTATTAGGCGGTTTATTCAGTATTGTTTCGCACTGGTATGGTGAACAAGTCGTTTTATTAGTGTTTGCTTTAATGAGTTTTAGCTCAATGGTTTCAGCCTATCTAATGAAAGAAGCGCAATAAATAGTCATTATCACATGGATATATAGGTTGGATTCCTTAACCGTAATTTCACATATTGTTTATGCTTATAAATCGTCTTTCTGGCCTTTAGGGCCAACAATAAAATAAAAAGCGAAACCTTATGAGTGAGAGAGATACTGCCTTTTTTGACCGTGCTGATGCGTTTATTCGTATAGCTAATGAGCAAATGGAAAAGGGGGCTGCCGCAGGTGAAGTAAGTGCTTCATTTATGTATGGACTGGCACGCTATACGGCATGGTTCAGTGCTTCAGGTTGGACCCAAAGCAAAGATATGTCAGACGCGAAACAGGAAACTATCGACTTTTTTGTAAAAGAATATCGTCAAATGTTGGAAATGAATATGGATGATTATATTCAAAACTTTGACCAGTATATTCAAGTCTCAGAAGAGCTAAAACAAAAAGGTTAGCTGCAGAATAACCCTTTGTATCAAAACCGGTTTGCGTTGCTGATAACAAAATTATCGGAAAAACCAGCTGGATTCATATAGCATCTAATCATTAATGATGATTGGATTTGTCTCTATGTCAGCTCGTTTTTTTAAACCCGTTAGCGGGATAATATTTACCTGTCTGCTTCTTGCCTTGAATGGTTGTGCCACCCGATATCTGATGCAATCAGATCGCTATCAAGAGATACCTTCCTCTGAAGCTGGCTCAGCTAAACACGTTGATGCAATCAGTCACTAACCGTCTTTTTCACAAGCAGATGACAGTCGGTCATGTTAGTCTTTAAGTGTGTTTATTACGGAGAAACGTATGTTTATTCACGCTTTAAAGTTGCTTAGTCTTTCTGCATTATTATTTCTGAGTGCGTGTCATCACTACCATCCGCATAAAGTGGTTCCACCAGGCCACGATCCCAATGGTCCGGGTAATAGCGAAAATGCACCAGGTCATAACAAGTAAACAGGAATCAAAATGTTACTTAAATTTCTCGGTATTTTATTAATTGCTGCCGGAACAACAGGGTTAGTCATGGATGATATTCCATTTACTAAAACAACCCATGAAGCGGATCTGGGGGTTATTGAACTTCAGATTGATGAAAAAGATAACTTCCATATTCCAGATTGGCTCGGTGCAAGTAGTATCGGCTTAGGAACACTTCTGCTACTTATTCCAGCAGGAAATCGTCGTCGATAAACGCTTATCAATAACGCTTCATGGTCTTATGTCTGAAGCGTTATTGATTACTCCCCACGCTCTTCTTCTTTTTTACTTGTCTCTCAGTCCCAAGCTCACATAAATTTACGGAAAGTCAGACAAACATTCTCCCTATCAGCACTGCTAGTATTTAACCGCTACACAATTTTGGATCTCTGCTTCTTAAACAACTTGCAAAAGCATGTTTAAAAAACAGTCATTCTTGTGTGGTGTGTTTTTTTAATGGAGAAAAAACAATGCAGCACCCAATTAAAAATTCGGTAAGCCGATCTCTTCTTTTCGCTCAGGACATAGGATTGATATTAGTTGCCATAGCGACGATGGTAGCTATCGGCATTGAAGTGAAAGTAATGATTGATAACAGCTATGTGTCATTGACAGATTTGCTGTTGATGTTCATCTACCTGGAAGTACTGACCATGGTTGCCGTTTATTATGAGTCAGGCGAGTTGCCAATAAAAATACCGTTATATATTGCGATTGTTGCCTTAGCGCGCTATTTGATTCTGGACATGAAAAACATCGATACGTGGCGCATTCTAGGAATAGCCTCATCGATTTTCTTGCTTGGCGCCTCGATTATCGTTATCTACTACTGCAAAAAACTGATGCAGGAGAAGGTTGAAAGCTGATCATAAATAACGCGATGAGCAGCTTGTTTGGCGGAACTGATAACAGTTCCGCCTTTTTTTATTTAATCCCGGTTATCTCTACAATAAATTCAGTTCCCAGCGTGTTTTCAGCTTTGATTAAGTTTGTCGACATAGTCTAATCTACGTCTATAGTGTTATCTGGGAAAAACATGCAAAATCTAAAATACATTTTAAGTCACTGGTTAACGATTACCGTCTTATGCTCCAGTACCCTATTATTGCTTAGTCATACCCATACTGAAGCAGAAATAAAAAATGTACCAAAGTGGGACATAAACTCTCATTACGATGTTGGTAAACCCGTCAAAATTTCAGGTATTGAAGACAACTTGTCAGGTCTGACCTATCATCCTGAAAGCGATCATCTCTTCGCCGTAGTCAATCACCCTACCCAGCTTATCGAACTGACCAAACAAGGTGATATTGTTCGCCGTATTCATCTTGATGGTTTTGTTGATACAGAAAGTGTCGATTATCTTGGAAAAAACACCTTTGTTGTGTCAGAAGAACGAAGACAGCAACTGGTGTTCTTTTCCATCAATGATGCGACAACAAAAGTCAGTTATGACAAGAGTGAACGCTTACCCATGAATTGGGCAGAACACAGCAATAGGGGTGTGGAGGGCGTGGCATGGTCCGCCCAATATGGCTTTTTTGTCTTGCAGGAAGAGCCACCTAGAATTTTGAATCATGTCTTACATCATACTGAGACGAGTATTGATGTCGAAAAACTTAACCACTCATTACCCGATCATGTTGATGATTTGGCTGGCATCAGCCTATTTTACGCAGAACAACAACCTTTTCTTCTTGTGTTAAGCGAAGCATCCAATGCACTGCATATGATCAATTTAAGCGGGGACAAAGTCGCCAGTCTGTCATTAAAAACTGGCCCATTTAATTTTTGGCCGATTATGAAACAACCTGAAGGGGTAGCGGTTGATAACGATGGTCATATTTATATTGTCGGAGAGCCAAATCAGATGCTCAAATTAAACCGAAAAACAACCCTCAAGCAATCATTCTGACAGGCATAAAAAAAGCGGTCCGATGACCGCTTTTTTTATTGGTTTAAACGTCATAAGTGGACGCTGAAACATCACCACCTTGCCCTGTCCAATTCGTATGAAAAAACTCACCCCGCGGTTTATCAATACGCTCATAAGTATGCGCACCAAAATAATCACGTTGTGCCTGTAATAAATTAGCGGGTAAGCGTTCACTTCTATAACCATCATAGAAGGAAAGCGCGCTACTGAATGTTGGCACAGGAACGCCAAGACTGACCGCTGTCGCTACAGCCTTACGCCAGCCCGGCAACGATTCTGTGATAGCGTCAATAAAAAAGTCGTCCAGTAACAGATTATGCAGATCAGGATTGAGATCAAAGGCATCACGAATTTTGCCCAAAAACTGACTTCGAATAATACAGCCACCACGCCACATTAAAGCGATACCACCATAATTCAGCTCCCAGCCATAAATCTTAGCTGCTTCACGCATCAGCATATAACCTTGCGCGTAGGAGATAATTTTTGATGCATATAAAGCATCACGAATCGCGTTGACCATTTCCGCTTTATCCCCTTCAAACGATGAGGTAATAGCAGGTAACACTTTCGAAGCTTTTACCCGTTCATCTTTTAACGATGATAAACATCTTGAGAACACGGCCTCACCAATCAGGGTTAATGGTATACCCAAATCAAGTGCATTCATGCCTGTCCATTTACCCGTGCCTTTCTGTCCGGCAGTATCGAGAATGTGATCGACCAGCAACTCACCATTCTCATCACGTTTGGCCAGAATATCGCGGGTAATTTCAATCAAATATGAGTCAAGCACACCTTCATTCCACTCAGCAAAAACCTGGTGAATCTCATCACCACTCATGCCAAGCCCTTCCCTCATCATCTGATACGCTTCGCATATAAGCTGCATATCACCATACTCAATGCCGTTATGTACCATTTTGACGTAATGTCCAGCACCATCATTACCGACCCAGTCACAACACGGCTCACCATCAACCTGTGCAGCGATAGCCTGAAAAATAGGTTTAATTGCTGACCAGCCGGCATGATTTCCCCCTGGCATTAAAGAAGGACCATGGCGAGCGCCTTCTTCCCCTCCGGAAACACCACTGCCGATAAATAAAATCCCTTTCTGACGTAATTCTTGTGTTCTTCTGTCACTATCATTGAATAAGGAGTTTCCGCCATCAATGATGATGTCGCCTTTCTCGAGGTACGGCACCAACTGCTCAATGAAAGTATCCACCACCGGACCGGCTTTGACCATTAACATGACCCGCCGCGGTAATTTCAGGCTATTCACAAAACTTTTCAGATCATGAAATCCAATGATATTGGTATCTTTCGCTGGTCCATTAATAAAGTCATCGACTTTACTCGTTGTACGGTTAAATACCGACACTTTGAAGCCCTTGTCATTCATATTTAAAACAAGGTTCTGCCCCATCACGGCAAGTCCGACAACACCAATATCTGCTACTGCAGGATTATCTACTTCTCTCATAAGTCTCTACACACCTTTATATATTCACCAATAGCTTCACGGGTTGATCCAACAACTAAACGACGTTGTCCTGATGCCGAATCACACTCTACCGCTCCTGCTACCTCAATGGTCTCTCCCGCTTGTGCCTGACCAACATAGGTATGGGTAAATGAAATGACTTCCGGCGTCATTTCATTATCAATAAGATAACGGGCGGGAAAATCAAATGCTTGCTGATCATCAATCACCACTGCTTTTAAGGTAGAAATTCCTTGCTTAATATAGTGGTGATGATCAACGACTAACTCTTCCGGCAAACTGACCATACCAATATCAAATTTGGTACCATCAATCGCCGCCTTGTTATATTTACGGGCTTCATGCCAGGCAAACTCTTCAAAATTAAGTTCACCACCGCGTCGTTGGAAATTATCTTTCATGAGTGACAGGTCAAGCGCCGTGAGTTGCTGCTCCGCAACAGCTTGTTTAACTGCCTCACGGGTTTGACGAAAAGCCTCGCGCCCATATACCACCAAATCAATATCCGAACCTTTCTTTTGCTGACCAATCAACATTGATCCTGTCAATCCTAGAGAAGCCGTATTCACACCATATTTGGTGAGGATAGCGATTAAACGGTGGCATTTTTCTTCAATTTCATCATTTGGAGAACAAGCAAGAACAGACGTTAGATGTTGTTCTGGTTGATGATGAACCTCAACATCCTCGGGTTTTACCGCATGAAACTCAGCATCAAACTGCAGTGATTTAAAAAGATATTTAGGGTAATGGCGGGCTAATAAACGATTGGCCTGCTCAGTATCAATTTTCTGCCATTGACCTTGATTTTCGATATAACGTAGAAAACAACCAATTTTTTGTTGATGGGGATGATAACTGACCACAGCAAAGATAAGACCTTCAGCCGTCTGAATAAAGTCTTTTGGCAAATAAGGGAAATCTGCCTGTCTCATCGTGTATTACGCTCCTTTGTTAAAGGCATCATGACAAGAAATTACCCCAGTCGTCTACCCCACATCCATAATCCAGATAAAGATAAGGAAATAATCAAAACACTCAGTGCATCAATCAGCCAAATTCCTATTGGACCGAGAATATGGCCATTATGTATATCAAGAAGAAGTTGCTGAATACTGATACCTTTACCATAAAAAAACTGTTTTAGCTCTGTATTTACCGACTGTGGCAAAGGATGCGGCATACTCCATGAGACGCCTTGTAATGAAATCGGTTCCCATTTATCCAACATAAAATTACTGCGCCACATTGATTGGCGGGTTTGTAAGACCGGCTCACCATGATAAAGACCAATATTTTGGATAGGCGCAGGAATGCCGGCTTCAGCCCCCATTTTTTCAATAAATTCACCCTCCCGGGTTAATAGAATTAACGCATCATCCGTCGTTAGAACAATAAGATCTTCAAGGGCGATCCCGCCTAATAAGGAACGCTCAATATGTATTAATGGTGTGGCATCAAGAAAAAGTTGATTGCCAAATTGAGAAAAAATTTTGTTATCAATCAAAAATGCAGTGTCAGGCTTAACCTCCCCCATACCATACTGAGACATAAGCCAGTCCCAACTGACATAACGCTTATCAAGCTTAAGCTGACTGGAATGGTTAAGTGCTATCCCAGTAATAGCAAACATTAATAAAAAACTGGCTAAGATGGCGCCGATAACACGATGAAAACTGCGCAATTTGCGGTTCATGGATCAACTCTGGCTAATAAATGAATCCAGATATAATGCCAGCCTAACTACATTCGTCATAGCCCTGACGGATAATGTTGCTCCAGTAATGCCATCAATATGTTTGTCTAACCGATTATCAACCAATCCGACATTCTGAAATTGCTGTGTGAATGCCGGGTATTTCACTTCTCCTCCCCGACTCTCACGATAAGCCAGTACTTTGACCTGTTCGACGCGGTCGCCATCGATAACCACACCAAAAGTAATTGGCTCCTCTTTGCCAATTTCCTCAAGTATCCAGGCACTGCGTTGTCCTTCCCGCCAATAACGAATTCGCAAACCCGCATAGGGATGACCAAGAATATCCGTAACAGTCTGTCGGACATCACCTTTCATCCAGACGACATCACTTTGAGGAAGCGTCCCGTTAAACACCTCTGCTAAGAAAGCATCATTGGTTTGGTAAACGCCACGAGCATGAGATATCGTCGTGGTGAGTAGTAAGACTGAACATAACAAAAAGACTTTGAAACCAGAAATGACATTACTCATCTTATAACTACTCACCACGCCTGTTACTCACCGATTAAAACTGATACCCCAAGCCGATATTAAAGCCATCAAACTCATCATTTTCATTCTCAGCATCTTGATCCTGATAATCAAATTTGACGACGACTTGTGGGTCTAACCACCAGTTCACACCTAAATCCCATGAGCGCACTTCTGAATCAACTGAGCTACCCGCCTGGTTATCCCATAAGCTATAACGTGTGAAGATTCCAATCGCATCAGTCAATTTATAAGAAGGTTCCAGATACCAGCCCATTTGCTTATCTGCACCGACTGATTTTGGTCCATCACCTTCTAAATGCCATGTTGCATATAAAGCACGGAAACCAAATTTACCTTGTTGAATTGCGGTATGGGCTTCCCATAACACAGCACTACCCGCATCAAGGTCATTACCTTGAGTTATATCTTCCTGGTATTGCAATGATGTAGCGACTTCAACACCTGGAATTGCCGTCCATTTGAGTCGCCCGGTGTAAGCAAAGTCACTAGCATCGGCTTCAGATACTTTTTGACGACCACTCCGTACAGAATAATCGCTGCTGGCTGAAGTATTTAAACCTGATGTCATCGCGGCATCATAAGAAAAACCAGGTGCCAGTTCCCCACTAAACATCACACCACCTTCCCACCAGGTCGTAGGAATAATGTTTTTCTCAACATTATTACGTTCTACCCCATAAAAGGTATTTGGCTCATGGGTTTCGTTCAATAAACCAACCGGCACCAGGAATAAACCCGCATTAACACGGTGCTTGTCATTGAAATCGTATTGGATATAAGCCTGTTCCAGCTCGACCTCGCCATTTTGACCATCACCGGAAATAGAGTGTTCTAATTCCAACTCTGAAAATAGTCGAAGTCTGTCATTGAACTCATGATTGAAAAATAAGACAAAGCGATGAAAGTCAATTTCATCCTTATCAGCACCACTACCTTGATTTTGTAGATTGTTGTAGTGCAGTTCTCCGTAACCACCGATAGACGTTTTGCTTTCTTGAGCGGCAGAGGCTTTTACTGCTTCTTCTGTTGCCACAGCTAATGCCTCAGCGGTTTCATTTGCCTGTTCGGCTTTAGCTTGTGTGGCAACGACTTGTTGTTTCAGTGTTTGATTTTCTGTTTTCAGTTGTTCGTTCTGTTGCTTAACTTCGTTCAACTGTTGCTTCATTTCTTGCAGAAGCTGCCAGATTTCTTCATTCGTGGGCGAAGCTGCCTGAGCTGAAGACATGGCGACCATCAATGTACTCGCCAGCAGTGTTTTCTTGAATTTGTACATGCTCTCTCATCCTGTTTTCAATAGTAAAAACAAGAGAAAGTATACCTATATTGCGAATCACTATCACTTAGTTTTAGGAAAATTTCATATGATTAACGGGAAATAATCATACCTGCAACCAGGATTACATCATGACACGGAGGCTAGGTTGAGCATATGCTGCATTAAATTCGAATAAACCTTTACTCATGTCTTGGGCAAATTGAGTGAAGTGATGCTCACTCATTCTCACAGTAATCGATCCCATTGTGAGATGAATCATTTTACAATCAGGGCAATGTTGAATATCCACAGTATTAGATTCATAAATTGTTTCTGGTTTACATGCTCTACTCGCCATGGGGGCTCCATTAAATAAAGATTAGGAAAAGGAAAATGCTGTGCGTTGTTTGAGGTTTCGATGCCGGCAGTAAACATCCCACCAACCTCTCGCGTACGACTGCCATAATGTTTTGATAGAAACACGGTCGTCTTGGGTGAGTAATAAGCGATAGTTGCGACTTATCTGTAGTGCCAAACAAGCTGATGGGCTAACTTGATAATATGCCACTAACTCTTTGATGGATGCCAGCAAACAATCACGCTGCCAGTCAGGTCGACTCAGTGGCATATTCATGATTTTAACTTCCTTGCCGCTGCAGAAAGCAGCATATTCCAGACCGTTTTTTTAGAACTTTTATTCAGACAGTTAAAGTCAGCCGCGTGCAGCTTACCTTCGTGAATTAAGGTCTCTAGCGTATTTTCATCAAATGCCAGATGAATGCTATGTCTTCCCTGTGTATTAAATTGTGCTGTTTTCATAACTCACCTCGTCCTGACAATGTGGAGATGAGTATAAATTCATTTAAATCTAAATGCAAATCATTCTTATTTAAAGAATGTAAAGTTTCGGTAAAAGTCTTTAAGGAGAATAAGACCCTGTACCGTAGTAACCGTAGCCTACAAAGGGCCAGTCATGTTTAGGGTTGTATGGCAGACCTGAAACAGGATTATTTGCCGGCCAACGCTGTTCTTTGCTCTGCTGAATAACCGGTAAGGTAAGCTGCTTTTGATCTACAGTGATATTTTTCTGATCGACAACCTGCCCTAGCACTGTAATAAAACTATCTGTTTTATAAACTTCAGGATCGAGAAAGTTAGCACTACGAATAAAAAAACGACCTTCACTGTCACTACTTTCGTCTGGTCGGCCAACTCGGTTGAGCGGGAACTGAACGACCAAAATTTCTGATTGCTGCTCGCTATTTTCAACAGCAATAATTTTACCGCCCCATCGAACTGTTTTACCATGATATAAATTAATATTGTCTGCTACCTGCTTAAGTGACAAGTCCCCCTCCGCAGGCGGTTGGATTTTGGGAGACATATAACTGCATGCTGTTAGCACAGCCAAAGCTAATATGAGTATGCTGAAACGAATCATTGGCAAACCTCCTGTCATATACCTTAGTAGTTAATGAGTTTATATAAGTCGTTATTTGTTTTTTCTATTCTTTTTTCGCTCAGCCTTTTTTGCTGCTTTTTCTTCTCGGACAATCAAAACCTGTTGCCATTCTGCTTCTATCATTTGAGGTGTCTCCCAGGTGATCCTTCCCAGCATGCCTGCTCTGATCTCAGTCAGAATGATCTTAGCAGTACGATCCAAATCTACCTTACCACCAGACCTCAGACAGCCCCGTTTGATTCCAATAGCTTCCATATTCTCCAGCGGATATTCAGTTAAAGTATCCAGACCGAAGCGTTGTTTTAACTGTTCCGGATAGGCCTGCATCAAATACTCGATGGCATATAAGGCAATATCATCATTATCAATTGCTGTTTCTTTGATTGCGCCAGTCACGGCTAGACGATAACCACCATGAGGGTTTTCAAGATTTGGCCATAACACGCCAGGGGTATCATGCAAGACAACACCTTGTTCTAGTCTGATGCGTTGTTGCATTTTGGTAATTGCCGGTTCATTACCTGTTTTGGCTATTTGGCGACCGGCAAGACTGTTAATCAATGTGGACTTTCCAACATTCGGAATGCCCATAATCATCGTGTTAATCGGTCTTCCCGCTTCTGCTTTGGCAGGTACCATTTTTCTACACAGTGTCAGTAAATCAGCGATACCTTCCTGTTGCTGAGCCACCATAGTCAGCGTTTTCGTATGATTTTCCTGCTCAAAATACTGCTGCCAACGCTCTGTGATTGTTACATCAGCCAGATCATATTTATTCAGCAACTTGATACAAGGTTTGTCTTTGCGAATCTCTGCCAGCATAGGATTCTGGCTGCTGAAGGGAATTCGGGCATCCAGCACTTCAATAATCAGATCCACCTGCGGCAAGATCTCTCTCATTTCTTTGCTGGCTTTATGCATATGGCCGGGATACCACTGAATTGCCATTAACGTTCCTTTTTCACTACGATAGATATTGGATAACATTCTAACGCAAAGCCGTATTAACACCGATCAGCTTTACTCATTGCTAGATGGCAATTGGTTCCGCTAAGGTCTCGGTAACGTATAATGCGGAACTTTCTATGAGAATCGGAACAAGAGTATGCCCAAGGCAAGTGATCTTAAACGTGGAATGGTAGTAGAAGTACATGATGAGCCCTATGTCGTTAAAGATATTGATATTCGTAACCCATCTTCGCGTGGCGCATCGACACTATATAAAGTTCGTTTTAACCATCTTAAAACGAAACAAAAACGTGATGAATCCTTCAAAGGCGAAGACTTTCTTAAAGAGGTCGACTGTGAACGCCAGTTAGTCCAATTTTCCTATCAGGATGGCGACAGCTACATCTTTATGAACAATGAAACCTTTGAGCAATACGCTATCAATGCTGCTGATATTGAAGACGCGCTGGGCTATATCCATGATGGTCTGGATAATATCGTCGCTGTTTTATTACAACAACAACTTGTGGCTATAGAGTTGCCAGCCGCGGTTTCTTTGACTATTGTCGATACATCGCCGGGGATAAAAGGCGCTACGGCAGCGGCTCGCACAAAACCAGCAACCTTATCGACGGGCTTAGAAGTACAAGTCCCAGAATATATCGAAAATGGAGAAGTCATTAGGGTCAACACCGACACAGGTAAATTTATGTCGAGAGCCTAAAACGATCGTATGAAGACACGTATCAAACATCTTGTTTTAATTTGCTTAGGCTGGATGTTTGTCGCCTTGGGCATCATTGGTGTCATCCTGCCGTTGATGCCAACAACGATTTTTCTGATATTAGCCTTGGCGAGTTTTGCCGAAAGCTCTCCCCGGTTTCATCAAATGTTGCTCAATCACAAATGGTTCGGACCACCACTAAGGCAATGGCAGCAAACACATAGCATGCGCCGGGATATTAAAAAGAAAGCCTATTTAATCATCATTATGTCATTTGCTATTTCAATTGCTGCCGTTTGGGGCCGACTTTGGTTACAAGTCATGTTATTTACTATTGGACTCATTCTGTTAGCCTGTTTGTCTCGTGTAAAGGAATCAGACTAAGCAGATGAATACGATTGAAGCCATGCAAAAACGCCATTCTGTGCGTCATTTTTTAGATAAAGAAGTGAGTCAGCAAGATCTAATGACTCTTCTGGAGGCTGCTAGACACAGTCCTTCCGGCTCAAATACACAGCCTTGGAAAGTGGCTGTCGTCAGAGGAAAAGCAAAACAGCGTCTGGCTGATGCGATGGTTTCTGCATTTGAACAAGGTGAAACAACCGCCCCAGCCTATCAGTACTACCCCAACCCAATGCCTTCTCCCTATAATGACAGACGCAAAGCTTGTGGTTTAAAGCTTTATCAAACGCTAAACATTGCCCGTGACGATAAAGCAGGGCAACGCGCGCAATGGGCAGCCAATTACCGTTCCTTTGATGCGCCGGTGATGCTGTTTTTCTGGATGGATGGCATCATGCAAACCGGTTCATATATGGACATGGGTATGTTCATGCAATCAGTGATGCTGGCTGCGGTCGATTGTGGCTTGGCAACCTGCCCTCAGGCAGCATTAGCGCAATATCCCAATGTTGTGAAAGAACACTTATCTTTACCAAAGGATGCCATCATTCTTTCGGGCATGGCGCTGGGTTATGAAGACACTGAAGCTCAGGTGAATCAGTTTAGAACTGAACGTGAGACAGTAGAAAATTTCACTCAATTTTATGATGAATAATGGAGATAAAATGGAATTGCAGGATTTTTTAACGCAATTAAAAACACACCCTGAAAACATACAGTTTGATGACACTATGTCAGTCATTGAAGCTAATTATGTATTTACTCCTACCGCATTTAAAAACGGTGGTACCACCAATGAAGCCGGCCAAAATAATGGCTCATGCAAAATTCTTGGCTTTGGCAAAATACATGCACTTAGTGTTGACGAAACCCTAGCCTGCTTTGGTCAGTATTATCGGGATGATGTGTTAGCCAATCCACACGGGGACGATCACCAAAATATTCGCCACTTTATGAAAACCGGTTGGGATGGCGTGCAATTTGAGGGTGGACCACTAACAGCACGCTAGTCTGTTGATTCATATATCAAATAAAAAAGGGAGCAGATGCTCCCTTTTTTTACAGTATTTTCTGCGATTAACTTAGAGTAATACGCGTTCAATACCACCTTGCTTAACACTATCGATGAAGTCTTTATGCCAGTTATCCCCTTTCAGGTGTTTGGCAATTTCAACCACAATATAGTCGGTATCAATACCCGTATCTTCACTGTAGCGGCTCAGGCCTTGTTGACAGGCTGGGCATGACGTCAACATTTTCACATTGCCATTTTTCGCCTTATCCTGCCCGGTCAGTTCCTGAATCCCCTTAGTAATTTCCTCTTCCTTACGAAAACGCACCTGCGTCGCAATATCTGGACGCGCCACAGCGAACGAACCGGCTTCACCACAGCAACGATCATTTAATGCTACTTCCTGTCCCATTAAAGTACTGGCCACAGAGGTCGGCTGATACGTTTTCATAGGTGTGTGACATGGGTCATGATACATATACTGAACCCCTTCCACGCCTTCCAGCTTGACACCTTTTTCCATCAGATACTCATGAATATCCAACAGGCGGCAGCCAGGGAAGATCGCCTCAAACTGATACTTCAGCAACTGATCCATACAGGTACCGCATGAGACAATGACGGTTTTGATATCCATGTAATTCAGCGTATTCGCTAAGCGATGGAATAACACCTGATTAGATGTCGAAATCGATGTGGCTTTTTCCTTATCCCCTGTTGATGCTTGTGGGTAACCACAACACAGATAGCCAGGGGGCAGCACAGTTTCAGTGCCCACTTCATACAACATGGCTAAGGTCGCCAAACCTACCTGGCTGAACAAACGCTCAGAACCACAACCCGGGAAGTAGAAAACGGCATCTGATTCATCATTGACCTTTTTCGGATCACGTAGAATCGGAATCATTTTCTCATCTTCAACACCCAACATGGCACGTGTAGTTTGCGTCGGCAAACCTGTTGGCATTGGCTTTTTCATGAAATGAACGACTTGCTCACGAATCGGCGTTTTACCGGTCGTAGGCAGGGGACGTTTTTTCTTACTGCCTAATAAGCCTAGTGTTTTAGCAACACCATGCGCCATTTTCTGAGCCTGATACCCCCACTCAATCATGGTTTTACGCATAATTTTCACTGTCAGAGGATCGGTCGCATTCAGGTAGGCCATCGATGTCCAGGTGCCAATATTTGGACGACGCTTGCCTTGTTTCTTCAGCACTTCACGTAGTTTGATACTGACATCACCAAAGTCGATATTGACCGGGCAAGGATTCAGACAGCGGTGACATACCGTGCAGTGATCCGCCACATCATTCATCTCTTCAAAGTGACGAACTGAAATGCCACGGCGCGTTTGTTCTTCGTACAAGAAAGCTTCAATAATCAAGCCTGTACCAAGAATTTTATTCCGTGGTGAGTATAGTAAGTTGGCACGAGGCACATGAGTTGTACACTCAGGCTTACACTTACCACATCTCAGACAGTCTTTGATGTCATTGTTGATGTCACCCAGATCACTTTGTTCAAGAATCAACGCTTCCTGCTCTAACAGGCGTAATGACGGTGTATAAGCATTGTCCAGACCAGAACCGGCTAATAACTTACCGGCATTGAAATGACCATTGGGATCCACTTTCTGTTTGTACCCGGCAAAGGCATCAATGGTAGCTTTGTCCAGATATTGCATCTTGGTCAGACCAATACCATGTTCACCGGAAATAACACCACCCAGGCGCCCAGCTAATGCCATCACTTCATCGACAATGCCTTCAGCATCATGCATCATTTCGTAGTCATTAGAATTGACTGGAATGTTCGTGTGAACATTACCATCACCGGCATGCATGTGGGTGGCGACAAACAAACGACCTGAACGGTTTTCTTTATGAATACTGTCCAGCTTATTACGTAAAACACTCAGCGCTTGCCCTTGGAATAACTCTTTTAAGGGTTTTTCCATTTCTTCACGATACGAAATACGTAAGTCACGACGCTGTAGTACATTAAATAACGTATCACCGTCGAGGATATTGGCTGTAGCAGTATCAGACAGCAGGTCGGCTAAATCTTTAGCAGGTTTGTCCAGGCTGTCTAAAATTTTCTGCCAGCGTGCCATGACCACATCGACATGACGGCATGCGGCTTCGTTTTTAGAATTGACGATGGCATCGTTTTCAACACTATCACTCAAATCTTTATTGCCACACTCTTTCAGTTCTTTTGGATTAGAACTCAAATAGGTTTTCACTGCTTTCGCTGTTTTTAGCTTATTGCGTGTGGACTGAACAATGTTAATACGTTCAATACCATCGTTATATTCAGATAAACGATCCAGAGGAATAACGACGTCTTCATTAATCTTAAACGCATTGGTATGTCTGGCAATCGCCGCTGTCCGAGAACGATCGGCCCAGAAACGTTTGCGCGCTTCAGGGCTGACAGCCACAAAGCCTTCACCATCACGCGCATTGGCAAGACGAACCACTTCAGAGCAGGCTTCTGCTACCGCATCCTCATCATCCCCTACCACATCAATAAGCAAGACCATCTTCGGCGCCACTGAACGCGGCGCTTTGGTTGAGTAGTCAACTGCTTTTACATAGCGCTCATCAAGATGTTCCATCCCGGCCAGTAACACGTTTTTGTTATTGTCCAGGTAATCTTTGGTCTCTACGATAGCCGGTACGGCTTTACTTAAGTCATTACCGAAAAACTCAAGACAGACCGTACGGATATAGTCAGGCATACGATGCAGAACAAAAACAGAAGACGTGATCAAACCATCACAGCCTTCTTTTTGTATGCCCGGCAAACCACCGAGGAATTTGTTTGTCACGTCTTTCCCTAAGCCAATCTTACGTAGTTCTTTGGCAGGTATTCTCATGACTTCTGGCTCACCAATAACGGTTTTACCATCAGCTTCAAAGCGCGTTATTTTAAACTCGGCATACTCAATATCATGAATTTTGCTCAGGTTATGGTTTAACCGTTCCACTTCCATCCAGGTGGCATCCGGCGTCACCATTCTCCATGACAGCAGATTATCTAGTGCCGTACCCCACATCACGGCTTTTTTACCACCGGCATTCATCGCCACATTACCACCGATGGTGGATGCATCTTGTGAGGTTGGATCCACAGCAAACACTAAACCATTACGATCAGCTAAGTCAGAAACACGGCGTGTAACAACGCCGGCCTCAGCTCGAACGGTAGGCACTTTTTCATCACGACCAGGAATATGGCGATAAATAACTTCCCCCAGGCCTTCCAGTTTTTCAGTGTTAACCACCACACTTTCAGCCGTGAGCGGAATAGCGCCACCGGTATAACCAGTACCACCACCACGAGGAATAACTGTTAATCCCAAGTCGATACAGGCAGCAATAATTTTTGCCATTTCTTCTTCAGAGTCTGGCGTCACAACCGCTAGTGGGTATTCAACACGCCAGTCAGTGGCATCAGTTACATGTGAGACACGGGCCAGACCATCAAACTGGATATTGTGTTTTTTTGTCGTTTTGGATAAACGACGCATCACCATCTTTCTACGTTCCGCGGTGCTCAATAAATTACGTTCAAACCGCTCTACTGCTTGACGCGCACTTTTCTCCAATTGCAGAGCAAGGTCATTATTATTCTCTTCCGCGCGGATACGAATTTGATCCAGTCGATGATGCAAAGCATGACGAAGCGAGCCCCAACGCTTTTGGTTTTCGACTAAATCGTCCTGAATAAATGGGTTACGTTGGATAACCCACATATCTCCTAGAACTTCAAACAGCATTTTTGCTGAGCGGCCAGTTTTGCGTTGCTCACGGAGTTGCTGCAAAACCTCCCACATTGGTTCCCCTAGGAAACGAATGACGATTTCACGATCAGAAAATGAGGTATAGTTGTACGGAATCTCGCGAATTCGGTTAGACATGTTGACAGATAAGCCTCTTTCTAAAGTAAGAGTGATGTTTAAGAGCGGCAATTTTAACACGGGCGCGACTATAATATGACCCACATAAATTAAGCCTTTTATTAAATAAGCTTCTGGACGACTGTTTTTGCCATGGATTTGTTACATATTATCGCCTTAGCCTTATTACAAGGCCTGACTGAATTTTTACCTATTTCCAGCTCGGCTCACCTTATTTTATTACCTATTATTGCTGACTGGCAGGATCAAGGATTGGCCTTTGACGTTGCCGTTCACGTCGGAACATTAACTGCCGTTATTATCTATTTCCGTCGGACAATTCGGGCCTTGATAGTGGACTGGTTTAAGTCAGTTGCGCAAAAGCAGACTATCGGTGACAGTAAATTAGCTTGGGCAGTGCTGTTTGGCACTATTCCTGTCGGTTTAGCAGGTTTATTTTTAGGGGACCTGGTAGAAACAAGTTTCCGCAGTCCACTTGTCATTGCGACAACCACTATCGTTTTTGGCCTGTTATTGGGCTGGGCAGATTGGCAAGGTAAACGCATTCGTAATGAAAATCGACTAAATTGGTTTGATGTACTTTTTATTGGCATTGCTCAGGCGATTGCGCTGATTCCAGGTACATCACGTTCAGGCATAACAATTACTGCAGGTTTGATGTTGGGTCTAACACGAGAGGCTGCAGCTCGTTTTTCTTTTCTGTTATCAATTCCGGTCATTGTTCTCGCGGGTGGTTTAAAAATTATTGAGCTTATCGAATCACAACTTGTGATAGACTGGTTTGCTTTATGTGCTGGCGCATTATTTTCTGCCGTTAGCGCCTATTTATGCATTTTCTTATTTCTAAAAATGCTTGATCGTATTGGGATGTGGCCATTCGTACTATATCGTCTGGTGCTTGGCGTATTATTGTTTTGGTTGTTTACTTAAATAAGGTTGACAGCTTTTTCCTTAGTGCGTAATATTCTCCCTCTTTATTTAGCCCGCCTGCGTAATTATCAGGAGCAACTCGCGGATGAAAACCATAAGTGCAAAACCAGCAGAAGTTCGTCGTGACTGGTTCGTTATTGATGCTGACGGCAAAACATTAGGCCGTATGGCTACTGAAATCGCACGTCGTTTACGTGGAAAGCATAAAGCTATCTACACACCACATGTCGACACTGGCGATTACATTGTTGTTATCAACGCTGAAAAACTGCGTGTAACTGGTAACAAAATGAAAGATAAAATTTATTATCACCACACAGGTCATATCGGTGGTATCAAGTCTATCTCGCTGGAAAAACAACTCGACAAAGCACCTGAGCGTGTTATCCAGACGGCTGTCAAAGGTATGCTTCCTAAAAACCCGCTGGGTCGCGCGATGTTCGGCAAACTGAAAGTTTACGCTGGCGCAGAACACCCTCATACAGCTCAACAGCCTAAAGTGCTGGAAATCTAATCGGATATTGTCATGGCAGATTCATACTACGCTACAGGTCGCCGCAAAAGCTCAACAGCTCGTGTATTCCTGAAACCAGGCAGCGGCAACATTTCAATTAACACTCGCACACTGGAAGATTATTTCGGTCGTGAAACTTCTCGCATGGTTGTTCGTCAGCCTTTAGAGTTAGTTGACATGCTTGAAAAATTTGACCTGAAAATCACCGTTCGTGGTGGTGGTAATAATGGTCAAGCCGGTGCAATTCGTCACGGTATCAGCCGCGCACTAGTCGAATACGACAACGAATTAAAAGCTGAATTGCGTAAAGCAGGCTTTATCACTCGTGATGCTCGTGCCGTTGAACGTAAGAAAATTGGTCTTCATAAAGCACGTAAACGTCCTCAATTCTCAAAACGTTAATTGTTGGCTGCTTTTGCAGATCGAAAAAAGGCTACCCTTGGGTGGCCTTTTTTTATGGCTGGGATTCTTGCCTCACAAATAATAGGCATGTTATAAAGCCTTTTTATTAAATTCTGGCATGGAACCCAACGATGAATAAACATCTTCGTAACGCCTCAATTGCACTCACCCTCCTTCTCCCTTCTATGGCTTTCGCAGAACAAGAATCACAAATGGCTTTGTCTGTGGGTGCCTTTGAGGTTTTCGATGATAATACTGCTGCTGAGATAGGTGTTGAATATCGATTTTCCCCACAAGCGTCGGCTTTTAATTTGATTCCTACCCTTGGAGCAACGTTGACTTCTGATGGTGGTTATTGGGGCTATGCTGGTGTGAGATATGACATTTATCTCAACAACAACTGGATACTGACACCCAACTTCGCTATTGCGGCTTATGAACAAGGTGGAGGGGTTGATTTAGGTTACGATATTGAGTTCAGAACAGGTGCCGAACTTGCCTATCAGTTTAGTGATAAAAGTCGACTTGGCTTAGGTTTATATCATCTATCCAACGCTAATATCGGTGAGAATAATCCTGGTGCAGAATCATTAATTTTAAGCTATAGCTTTTAATTATCTGACTTTCTTATATAAACGCCCTTTTCCGTCGGGTTGAGTTTTAAAGCGACGATGTAACCAGAAATATTGTTCGGGCATCTGTCGAATTTGAGACTCAATCCAGTCATTTATACGTTGAGCATCGACGATATCATCGCCAGATGGATATGCCTCCCATGCAGGGAAAATTTGAATATGGTAACTACCATCTGAATTACGTTTAGGCACAAATGGCACCACTTCTGCCCCTGTCATTTTTACCATTCTGGCCGTTGCAGGAATGGTGGCCGCAGTCACACCAAAAAATTTGGCAAAGATACTATTTCTTGGGCCAAAGTCTTGATCAGGCGCATACCAGACAACTTTATTCTTACGTAATGCGCGCAACATGGCTCTGACATCATCCCGCATTACAATACCTTCGCTATGGTAAATTCGTGAACGCATCATAACGGCATTAAATAAGGGGTTCTTAAGATGTCTGAACATCACATAAGCCGGGGTTTGTAACATAATTAAGCGACCACCAATCTCCATACTGGTGAAATGCCCTGTTAGCAAAATAACTCCCTTTCCCTTTGCTTTAGCCGCTTCTAAATGCTCTAGCCCTTCATAAGTGACACGTCGGCGAAGTTGCCTATCAGATGCCCACCAGCTTATCGCGGTTTCGATCATCATCATGCCTGTATTTTTAAGGATTTTCTTGACGAGATATTCTCGTTCAGCATCGCTCATCTCTGGAAAACATAACTCCAGATTTCGTCGCACCACTTTTGCTCTTGAACGCATAAAGGGTTGCATCAACTGACCGAGCAGCATACCAATACGATATTGTAATTTGGCTGGCAAATACACTGACAAACGCATAAGTAACAGCCCCAGCCAACTTAACCAAAAGCGGGGATGTAGAAATTGTTTCTGGAAAATGTTCATTCAGGTTCTGTTGCTTTCACAAAGTAGCGCCTATGCTATCATTCCTGCTTACTTTTCGCTGCTTTATGAGTCTGATTTGAGAGTTTTTTATAATATCGTTTTTACTTTAGCTGTACCTTTTATCCTACTGCGTCTGTTGTGGCGAGGCACAAAAGCCAGTGCTTACTTCAAACGTTGGGATGAGCGGTTTGCAATCACCCTGCCGAGCGTCAATAAAAGTAAGTCAGTTATCTGGGTACATGCCGTTTCCATGGGGGAAGTTGAGGCCTGTCGGCCTTTGGTTGCAGCAATCCAATCTACATACCCTGAGCATCAGATCCTCATTACAACAATGACACCGACAGGTAGCACTCGGGTAAAAGCATTATATGCAGATAACGTTATTCACTGTTATCTACCCTATGACTTGCCGGTCATTATGCGTCGATTTATACAGGCTATCCAGCCTGTATTTGGTGTCATTATGGAAACTGAGTTATGGCCCAATCTTATTCATCATTGCCGTAAGCAAAATATTCCGTTGGTGTTGGCCAATGCAAGGATGTCTGAGCGTTCATTAAAAGGTTATCAGCGCATCCCTTCTCTAACACGAGAAATTCTACAAAGCTTTACCGTGATAGCTGCCCAAGCTCAACAAGATCGTGAGCGTTTTATAGAGCTTGGCGCCGATAGAGATAAAGTGCATGCTGTCGGTAATCTCAAATTTGAAGTCAATTTATCTCCTACTATTGTCGAGCAAGCTGAAGCCATTCGATCAATGTGGGGGAACCGCTCAGTTTTTATTGCCGCCAGTACACATGAAGGTGAAGATGAAATTATTCTTAATGCCTCACGCCAAATCCGTGCTCAGGTGCCAGATTTACTGTTAATTATTGTTCCTCGACATCCAGAGCGTTTTGATAAAGTAGCCGCTCTCTGCCAACGTGCTGGCTTCAAAATTCTTCGTCGCAGCGAAAATGGTCTCTGTCGGAGTGATATTCAGATCCTTGTCATTGATAGTATGGGTGAACTCCCTATATTTTATGCCTGCTCTGATATCGCATTTGTTGGAGGCAGTCTGGTTCCAACGGGTGGACATAATATCCTTGAACCAGCCGCATTATCTCGTCCGGTGATCGTGGGACCTCATGTCTTTAATTTTGCTGAAATTACACAGCAGTTTATTACTGCTCAGGCAGCTATCCAGGTAGGTAATGCAGAAATGCTGGCTACAACGGTGATCGAATTATTAAAAAACCCTCCAAAACGCACCGCTATGGGTGAAGCCGGACAACAGTTAATCAAGCAAAGTCAGGGCGGCAGCCAACGTTTACTCAACTTAATTAAATACAATATTCATGTCTGAAAAAGACCATTATTGGATGCAGAAAGCATTAGCGCTTGCCCGTAATGCCGAAGCTCAAGGTGAAGTCCCTGTCGGTGCGATTATTGTCCTCGATGACCAAATCATTGGCCAGGGGTGGAATCAACCCATTGCTAGCCAGGATGCCACGGCACATGCTGAAATTGTTGCCTTGAGACAGGCCTGCCAGACGATGCAAAATTACCGTTTGCCAGGCTCTGAAATTTACATCACCCTTGAACCTTGCATGATGTGTGCTGGCGCACTTGTTCATGCCCGTATCGCTCGCTGTATCTACGCAACAGCAGAACCTAAAACAGGCGCTGCCGGTAGCTGCATAGATGCTTTTGCCTTACCTAATCTCAATCACCGGGTCGAATGCACAGCAAATGTTTTAAAAGAAGAAAGTAGCCAGCTCATCAAAAACTTTTTCAGAGCAAGACGTTAAAGATATCGAGCAAGTAATGCTTTCTCAGGGATATCCCCCTGATAAGGAATATAGACTTTGTGACCACTACCAGGCGCCAGTTCAATATCATGACGTTCTTTATCTAATAACTTATCGAGTATCAGCGTTTTGTTTCCTTCAGGCATAACCAGCTCTAATTTATCACCGACAGAAAACCGGTTTTTTACATCAATCTCAAGACACTGCTTGTCAGCATCATACGCCAAAACTTCACCAACATATTGTTGACGCTCATTACTGGAATAACCATGTAAATAATTTTGCTGTTCTTGAGTCGGATGTCGCTGATAAAAGCCATCGGTATAGCCGCGGTTTGAAAGATTATCCAGTTGACCGATGAGCTCAGGGTTAAATCGACGGCCAGCCAGTGCATCATCAATCGCCTGGCGATATATCTGAGCGGTGCGGGCAACATAATAGACGGACTTGGTACGACCTTCTATCTTCAGTGAATCAACACCAATATTCACTAATCTCTCGATATGCTGAATTGCCCGGAGATCTTTTGAATTCATGATGTAGGTGCCGTGTTCATCTTCAAAAATCGGCATCAACTCGCCAGGCCGATTTGTTTCTTCTATCAAATACACTTCATCTGCCAGAGGGTGTCTCTCTTGCCCGCCACAATCAGAAAAACTGTGCTGATTCATCGCATCAAAGGCGTTAAACTCAATTTTCTGTGGCGAATCATCATTATTATCACTGGCATGCGTTTTATAGTCCCAACGGCAGGCATTGGTACATGTGCCTTGATTAGGATCTCGATGGTTAAAATAACCAGATAATAAACAACGTCCTGAATAAGCAATACATAAGGCACCATGAACAAAGACCTCCAGCTCCATATCAGGACAAAGCTGGCGTATTTCTTCAATCTCATCCAACGATAATTCGCGTGAAAGGATCACTCTGGATAACCCCATAGATTGCCAGAATTTCACTGCCTGATAGTTAACGGTATTGGCTTGTACAGATAAATGAACCGGCATTTCTGGCCAGCGTTCACGTACCATCATGATTAAACCAGGATCGGCCATAATCAATGCATCTGGCTGCATTTCAATCACCGGTTCCATATCCGCCATATAAGTTTTAATTTTTGCATTGTGTGGCATCAGATTACTTGCCACAAAGAACTGCTTACCCAAAGCATGGGCTTCTTCAATACCTTGTTGCAAAACAGGCAGTTTATGGAAATCATTATTACGCACCCGCAAACTATAGCGCGGCTGGCCAGCATAAACCGCATCGGCACCATAAGCATAGGCATAGCGCATATGCTGCAAACTGCCCGCGGGTAATAATAATTCTGGCGCATTCATCGATGATTTCCCATAGAAAAAAAGTGGATAATTATAATCTAAATCTATAAAAATCCAATAAAAACAGTAGTCTCATCACAAATACAGATCGATAACGGATGCATTCAACTCAATATAAAGTAATAATCTTTGCCTGGTAAAACATTGAGGAAGCTCATTGAGACGATTGATCATTTCTCTACTTGCTATGGCCATGTTAACGGCATGTGGAGAAGCTCCACCCCAACTCGATCAAATAAAAGAGCGAGGCGAGTTGCGCGTGCTAAGCCGATACAGCCTTACCAGCTATTACGTTAAGGGCAATGATGCTCTGGCGGGCTTTGAATATGAGCTTGCTGAACGCTTTGCTGATCGCCTGGGTGTCAAACTCAAAGTCATTGTGCCTGAAAATCTCGGCACCATGCTGCATATGATTGAAGAAGGCCGCGCAGACATTGCTGCCGCCGGTTTAACCGTTACCGAACAGCGTAAAGAATTATTACGCTTTGGCCCTGTTTATCATGAAGTCACACAGCAGCTCGTCTATAAACATGGCAATATCAGGCCGAAAGATATTACTGATATCGTCAACGGCACTCTGGAAGTCGTAGCCGATAGTAGTCATGTAGAACAATTACAGGCATTACAACAAGAAATACCAGAACTCTCCTGGCGCGAGAATAAAGAATTGGACAGTCGAGGCTTACTCGAACTGGTGCAATTAGAACTGATTGATTACACCATCGTTGACTCGAATGAAATGTCAGCAAATCAGTCACTCTTCCCCGAACTGCGTGTCGCTTTTGATATTTCTGACCCTCAGCCATTAGCTTGGGCTATGGCACCCACAGATGATGAATCACTTTATCTTGAGGTAGTGGATTTTTTCCATGATATTGAAGCCTCTGGTGAACTGGATAAGTTGATAGAAAAATACTATGGCCATATTCGTCGCTTTGATTATGTCGATACGCGTGCCATTCATCGTCGTATTCAAACGCATTTGCCACAATACAAAGACTTATTCAAAGCGGCAGCAGATGAATATGGTTTTGACTGGCATCTTCTGGCGGCCATGGCTTATCAGGAATCGCATTGGAATCCAGAGGCAGTTTCAAGCACCGGCGTAAAAGGTTTGATGATGCTAACGCGATCTACAGCAAAACAGCTCGGCGTGACCGATCGAGAAGATCCAGAACAAAGTATCTTCGCTGGTGCAGCTTACTTAGCATCGTTATATAGTCGCCTGCCCGAACGTATAAAAGATCCTGACCGTACCTGGTTTGCTTTAGCTGCCTACAATACAGGTCTTGGCCATCTTGAAGATGCCAGAGTGATCACCCAAAGCATTGGTAAAAATCCGGACTCATGGTCAGATGTCAGAGAAAGCCTGCCATTACTATCAAAGAAAAAATGGTACTCAAAAACCAAACATGGTTATGCTCGCGGCAGTGAGCCGGTGAGATATGTACAAAATACACGTCGTTATTTAAATATCATCTTACATCATGAAGATATGACCACGCCTGCAGCACCATCTATACCTGATGTAGACGAAAAATTACCTGCAGCCTTATAAAAAAAGCCCGGTGAACCGGGCTTTTTTCTATTACTTCTCAGATGATTTTTCTATCAGGAAATTCACAACGTTAAATAACTCAGGTACCCCGCCCGCTGTACTGGCATCCGTACGATAAGCACCATTAACAATAAAAGATGGTACGCCTGTGATACCTGACGTTTGGCTCATGACAAGCGCTTTTTTGACTTTTGCTTTCACACTGAAAGAATTCATTGTTTTCTTGAACTCTTCACGGTCAATACCTTGCTCAGCAACAAAATCAAGCAGTTGATCTTCAGACGTTAAACGGCGTTTTTCAACGTGAATCGCATTGAATAATTTTGAATGAATTTTATCAAGATTACCCATAGCTTCAGCGGCATAATACACTTTTGCCAACTCTAACCAGCTATCACGGAAAATCGCAGGCACTTTCACAAAGTGTACATTTTCTGGCAATGTTTTTTTCCAGGCATCCACTTCAGGCTCTAATTTAAAGCAGTGTGGGCACGTGTAAGAAAACATTTCAACGACTTCAATTTTATTATCGTCTGGTGTCGCTAGTTTCTCAGTAGTCGGAAAATAATGGGTGCCTTCAACGAAATTCATCGGCACAGCAGAAGCTGCCGTTGAAACCAGGCCTAAAAATAGTCCTGTCGCAAGGGTTTTCATTAATTTCATCATCGTTGAGTATCCTTTATTTTCAATTAATTATTACAATGTGCCATACGAATGAAGGCCACTTAAGAACATATTGACACCAAGAAAGGCAAATAAGGTCACGAATAACCCAACGATTGCCCACCATGCCATAGGTTTCCCGTTCCAACCTTTCGTTAAACGCATATGAAGCCAAGCAGCGTAGTTCAGCCAGACAATTAATGCCCAGGTTTCTTTGGGATCCCATGACCAATAACCACCCCAGGCTTCTGCCGCCCATAAGGCACCTAAAATAGTTGCTAGAGTGAAGAAAGCAAAACCCAAAGCAATAGTCTTGTACATTAAGTCATCCATCAGACCTAATTCAGGCATCGCCTTAACCCAGCGGCTGTCAGGATTAACCTGCTGTCTCCATACCACCAGCAAATAGGCCACACCTATCATCGCTGCCATGGAAAAAGCACCGTAGCCAATAAAATTGGCAGGCACATGAATTTTCATCCAGTAGCTTTGTAGTGCTGGCACAAGCGGCTGAATCTCATGAGCATTTCGTTCAAAGCTATACCAGAGTTGGA
Organism: Methylophaga thalassica; assembly: GCF_030159795.1. Taxonomy (NCBI): domain Bacteria; kingdom Pseudomonadati; phylum Pseudomonadota; class Gammaproteobacteria; order Thiotrichales; family Piscirickettsiaceae; genus Methylophaga; species Methylophaga thalassica. Next base: position 683,744 of record NZ_BSND01000005.1, read on the forward strand.
AAATAACCGCGGCGCTAATCACCAATAAAACGAAGCCACCCAAACTACGGGTTTGATAACGACGTTCATAAAACAGATATAACAAAGCAGTCACTACCGAAAAAAGAATAAAGACTTCATACAGATTACTGACAGGGATATGGCCAATATCCGCACCATGCAGATATGACTCACGCCAACGCACCATAAGTCCGATCATACCCATCGTAACCGCTGCCCAGGTTAAGCCAGTACCGACTTTTTCTGTAAAACCGGAACGAAAAATATTGCCAGCGAAATACGTCACCGTCGCCATCACAAATAAAGCACTCATCCACATAAAGGCAGACTGACTGGCAAGTATATAATTGAGCCAGAAGTTAGATTCTCCCGCTTGCAGGTTTTGGCCATACAATGAAACAGCTATCAAGCTAAGCGCTGCAACAACCAGGCTGTGCCAACGAAACCCCGGCCAATATTGTCCAAGAAAACCCATCCCGATTGCTGTCAGAGCAATGATGGTAATTTCATAATAATCGAGAATCTCGTAATAAGTACCTATTAAACCGACACTAACTAATACCATTAACACACGCCAGAACCAGGCTGCCCATGGTGTCTGTTGCGTCGAGTTCATTGTTGAGAGGTGTGCTGTCATATATTGTGCCTCATCCCATAGCAGAAACTAAGAACATCATGCTTAGTCAGAGTTCCGCGACTCTGACTGAAGTTTTGCTTTGATATCCTCAAAATAACTATCAAATTCGCGAGGGTTTCTATTCGTCATCCCCGCCAGATAAATTTGTGATTTACCCTCTTTTTCAGTAACCCAAGCCCAGAAACGTCGCTGTGGTAAATAAAATAATAAAAACACACCCGCGATGAGGAATGCACAGCCTAAATAGACAATACTTTTTCCTGGCGCATGCGCTATTTGTAAGCCTGTTGACTGAATTTGATGGTAATCGGTTAATTGCAAAAACACAGGAGAACCGTAGCGCGGTAAACTGCCTATCGCGTCAATCGCATCCTGTAGAAACAAAATCTGAGACTGATTAACTGTCTCATTTTGTTGCAAATCCAAGCCTGAAAAGTAAATACGGCCCAACATTTCTCTTAACATCGCTAAATAAGCTGGAGCTAAGGCATCACGCTCGGATTCTGGTAAGGTTTTTTCGATAAAGTCACTCACTTCACCAAAACCACCGCGGTTAAACATCTCAACCAAGGTTTCCAATGTTTTTTGTAAACTTTGTGCTAATACGTCATCATCCGTCGTTTTTAGGCTGGCAAGCGTAGCTTGTTTCATTTCTTCAGCAGCTTGCTTAACCACGGTTTCATCATGTAATCGTTTCAGGAAATGATAGAAGCCTTCCAGACCGTCATTATCATCAGCAGGTATATATAGATAAGCAAACTCCTCTGCTGGTGAGCTACGCACACCACTTAAATAAAAATATCTGCCATCACGTTCTACCGGATTCATATAATTCTGATATTCCAATGCTTCACCGGTAGGGGCTCGAAGCTTGAATCCGACGCTTGGACCAAAATTGCGTACATTCTGCGGATTATCTTCGGTAGGATCCGGATTGATATTGAAGGGTCTAAAGTCGGTGATTTCAAGCTGCATTTCTTTATCACCCCACAACATTTGCTGAGTATCAAAGACTTTTGTCTGCAAGCTGACGGGCTCACCTTTTTCTGAAAACAAAGGCCATGCTTTTAATGTCAGCTCAGAGCCACCATCACCGAAGCTGGCCTGGTAGATGGCATAACCTTTATAGATAAGTGGGTGGTTGACCGCAATCGTCGCCTCAAGTGGCTTTTTCAAATCGGGATCATGAATGACCAAATCAGATTCGAACGACTTCGGCTGCCCGGTTGGATAATGTTCTATACGAAACTCTTTTACTTCGATGGTGAAAGGTAAGTTTTGCACTAAATACCCATCACGCATGGCCAGATAAGCGACACTCGCTGCTCTGCCTTCCGGAATACTGACACTGCCTCTAAAGGCTTGTGGACCGACAGGAAGACGGCTTTCTTTTGGAATTTGTGGCAAGGGTAAATTACGCGTTTCAACATGAATGCGCCCCTGCCATTCGGCAAGTTTTAATGGTAAGTTGCTATCAAACAGACCGCCTACACAGATAACAATAATCGCCACATGCGTCAGTATGTATCCAAGACGATTCATGCCACCGCGCATTGCAGAGACTAAAATACTGCCATTCTTATCCGTTATTCGAGTTCTGTAACCATTGGATGAGAGTGTAGATTGAAGAGATTCTACCGTTTGTGCTTGAAGCTGAGGCACTTCCCATTCGCTACGATGATGCATTGACCGTAACGATTTCAGTTGCACATTGGTTCTCAGATTGAACATATCCTTGAACATTGAAGGCGCGTGACGAAACACACATACGGATGTCGAGATCACCAGTAAAGCTAATATGGCTAAAAACCAAATCGCACTGTAAACATCATATAAGCCCAGCTTTTCAAAAACGTCAAACCAATACGGGCCAAACTTTATAAGATAATCAGGATAGGGTTGGTTTTGCTGAAGAACGGTGCCGATTACAGAGGCGATAGCTAGGGTGATCAATAAAGTGATCGCTAATTCCATCGTACCTAAAAAGTGGAAAACCCGCCAAGCGAAACTGCGATGAGAAACTGATGAATCCTGATTTTGTGACATGGGGTGAGCCTTGAAACGAGTTCCGTTACTCGATTTTTTAATATTCTCTGCATAGCTAACAGACTTAGCTATGCAGAGAAAATGTGACGATTATTTCAAACCAAAGACATAAGCAGAAACCGCTTTAATTTCAGCTTCACTCATTTTGCTAGCCACATCACGCATCATGCCGTTAGGGTCATTGGCTCTTTCCCCTTTAGCAAAAGCATGAAGTTGAGCTTCCACATAGGTGCTGTATTGTGATGATAATTTAGGCCACTTTGCTGCTGGCACACCATTACCATTTGGACCATGACATGCCATACACGCAGGAACGCCAGTTTCTTTATTACCCGCACGGAAGATTTTTTCACCAGCTTCGACTAAATCTTCAGAAACGGCACCAGGCGCCATTTTTTTACTGGCAAAATAGGCCGCTAAATCGGCCATATCTTGCTCTGATAAATTCGCCACCATCGGTGCCATCAATGCGTTTTGACGCTCACCGCTTTTAAAATTAGCTAATTGTTTTTCGAGGTATCCGGCATTTTGTCCGGCTAATTTAGGAAAGGCATCTGACAAACTATTTCCATCTGTACCATGGCAAGCCGCACAAACAGCCGCTTTTTGCTTACCAGCGTTAATATCACCAGCCGCCATTGCCTGAGCACTCATCGTAACTGCCACGCCAAGCATGACCATCTTCAATAATTTTTTCATTATTTTATTACCTGAAAACTAAGCTAAATCATCATCGAGAACTTTGGGTATGCTACTCTTATTAGGATAATTTTTCACCCAAAATGGTTCCATGTCACAACTATATAGAAAAGCTTATTATAACGGCAGTGCCACCGAGCTGTCCCAGCTACCGGAAGATAGTGGGTATGAGGTTGCGTTTGCTGGCAGGTCAAATGCCGGAAAATCCAGTGCAATCAATTGCATAACAGGCATCAGCGCGCTAGCAAGGACAAGTAAAACGCCAGGTCGCACACAAATGATCAACTTCTTCAGCTTTGATGATCAGCGAGCTTTAGTCGATCTTCCCGGCTATGGCTATGCCAAAGTCCCTGAAAAAATGAAGTTAAAATGGCAGCATACTTTGGCTCAATATCTAGAAACACGTCAGTGTTTGCGGGGAATGATGCTAATGATGGATATTCGTCATCCATTGAAGCCATTTGATATACAAATGCTCACCTGGGCTAATCAGGCGGATTTACCGGTTCATATACTGCTGACTAAGTCTGACAAACTCAAAAAAGGTGCCGGTAAACAAAGCTTATTATCTGTAAGAAATGAATTGCAAAAACTGTCATTAAAAGCTTCTGTGCAGCTTTTTTCCTCGCTCAACAAATCTGGTAAAGAGGAAGCTATTCAAAAGCTAGATGACTGGTTTGAAGTCACTGATGATGCGATCCCCCCTACTGTTGACTAGATCTTATTAGCCATGAGCAAACAACGACTTAAAAGCCGACGTCAGTTTCTTCAAGGCACGGCTTTAAGTAGTGTTTTTCTTGGCTTTAGTTTACCCGTTAAAGCGCAGTCATCATTAACTGAACTCCAGCAGATACTGCCTGAGTCGATGCTAAAACCAGGCGCTAACTTTAGTAATTATGGGCAGCCTTCTATTTACGAAAAAGATATCATTCGCTGGATATCGGCCAACCCCAATGTGCCTGGCAACGGTGTCTCCTGGACACCTTTAGAAGAGTTACAAGGCACCATTACTCCTAACGGCCTGCATTATGAACGTCATCATAATGGTGTGCCTGATATCAATCCATCGACACATGAAATCATGATAGACGGTTTAGTCGATACCCCTTTAACCTTTTCGATTGATGCCTTAAAACGTTATCCACAAACCACAAAAATCTGCTTTATAGAATGTGGCGGTAATAGTAATGCTGGCTGGCGTAGTTCTCCCATCCAATCTGCTGCAGGTTATGTGCACGGACTTGTTTCTAATGCTGAATGGACCGGTGTGCCACTCAGACTTTTATTAAATGAATGTGGTGTCCAGCCGAAAGCGAAATGGGCGATAGCAGAAGCCGCCGATGGTGCCGCACTCAATGTCAGCGTTCCTATTGAAAAACTAATGAACGATGCAATATTGGCGCTGTATCAGAATGGCGAACGCCTGCGACCGGAAAATGGTTATCCTGTCCGGTTGTTGCTGCCTGGTTGGGAAGGCATCGTCAATGTGAAATGGCTAAGGCAATTAACATTAGTTGAAGAGCCTGCGATGACCCGTGATGAAACGGCTCAGTACACTGACTTATTACCTAGCGGTAAAGCTAGGCAATTCAGTTTTCCCATGCAAGCCAAGTCTCTTATTACCAGCCCTTCAGTTGGTATGACACTGCCGGATAATCCAGGTATTTACCAAGTTACTGGGCTTGCCTGGTCGGGTAATGGCAAAATCAGCAAAGTCGATGTCTCAGCTGATGGTGGTAAAACCTGGGTGGAAGCTGAGCTCCAGGCCCCAATTCTGGATAAAGCCTTCACCCGCTTTAGTCTGCCATGGCAGTGGCAAGGTCAATACGCCGTATTACAAAGCAGGGCAACGGATGAAACAGGTTATCAGCAACCGACTCGTGAAGCGCTTATCACCGAACGTGGAGACAACAGTTTTTTCCACTACAACGCTATTGTCAGTTGGGAAGTTAATGAAGACGGTCAGATTAGTCATATCTATCTTTAATAGATATCTCATCTTTGTTTTACTATTTCCTGCGACACTTGTCGCCGAGCCACTCTTTCAGCCTTTGGGCAAAAATGCTGAACAAGCATCGCAGCAATCAGCATGGAACCTCACTATTACACCGGATGGAAAAAACTTACCCGCAGGGCATGGTAATGCACAGCAAGGGGAGCAACTGTTTAAACAACACTGTGCAAGCTGTCATGGGTTTGGTGCTATAGGCGCCAGCGCAATGCCTCTGGTCGGAGATGTCGGTTCATTAACCGAGGAGTATCCAGAGAAAACGGTAAACAGTTATTGGCCTTATGCAACAACACTTTACGACTATATTCGTCGTGCGATGCCACCATCAGCCCCTTTTTCTCTAACAAGTAATGAAATCTACGCACTTTGCGCTTATATTTTAAATCAGGATGATATACTCAAGAACGATGTGGAACTCAATGAAGTCACACTACCTCAGGTAAAGATGCCTAATCGGGATGGGTTTTCTCCCGTCTATCCAAACAAACGCTGAAATAATTTAAGGATCTGTCTATGAGCCCACGTTACGCATGTACTGCTAACCCCGCCCCAGAATTATTCAATACCGAAAAGCTAGGGATGAATAGCGATGCTCTTATCAAAGATTTCAAACGTTATTACGGTACACACTTAGCTCAGGATAAAGGTTGTGCTTCAGGTCATTACCTCTACTCATCACTGGCACTGACATTAAGAGACCGGCTGTTCAACCGCATGAAGCATACTAAGCACACCTATGCAGAAAAGCAGTGTAAACATGCTTATTATCTGTCAATGGAATTTCTTATGGGTAGAGCCATGGGCAATGCGGTTCTAAACCTCGGTTTAGAAAAAGAAACGACCAAAGCACTCAATGAACTCCATTTAAACTTTGAAGATTTAATCGAAATGGAACACGACGCCGGGCTCGGTAATGGCGGTCTCGGGCGATTAGCGGCGTGTTTTATAGATAGTTGTGCCACCTTACAACTCCCCGTTACAGGCTATGGGCTGCGTTATGAATATGGCATGTTCCAGCAACGTATCGAAAACGGTTTTCAGGTGGAAAAACCTGATCACTGGTTACAGGATGGTAATCCATGGGAACTGGAACGTCCGGAATTTACCCAACGGGTTAAATTTGGCGGTCACACCGAATATCACCCAACCGACAGTGGTGATATGAAAGTCCACTGGGTCAACACAAATGATGTACTGGCTATCCCTTTTGATCTGCCCATTCCCGGTTATCAAAATGGCACAGTTAACGTGCTGCGTTTATGGAAAGCGGGTGCCACCGATGAGTTTAACCTGGAAGACTTCAACTCAGGCTCTTATACCGAAGCGGTTGCTGCCAAAAATGAAGCTGAAAATATCAGCATGGTGCTCTACCCCAATGATGCCAGTGAGAATGGTAAAGAACTTCGTCTGCGCCAACAGTACTTCTTAGCCTCGGCCAGTCTGCAGGACATCCTCGATTACTGGGTCACGACACATGGTGAATCCTTCGATAATTTTGCTGAGAAAAATTGTTTCCAATTAAATGACACCCACCCGACTGTGGCTGTTGCCGAACTGATGCGTCTATTAATGGATGAACATGGATTAGGCTGGGAAAAAGCATGGGAAATTACTTCCAGCACCATGGCCTACACTAACCATACCCTGTTACCAGAAGCATTAGAGCGCTGGCCGGTGAATATGTTTGGTCGTCTGTTACCACGCATTCTGGAAATTATTTATGAAATTAATGCACGCTTTCTTCGTGAAGTCGCCACTCGTTGGCCTGGAGACAAAGCGCGCCTTGCACGCATGTCTATTATTGAAGAAGGCGGTGAAAAACAAGTTCGTATGGCTCATCTGGCCATCGTCGGTAGCTTCTCCATCAATGGTGTCGCGGCCTTACACTCAGAGTTACTGAAAAAAGGCTTATTCCACGACTTTTACGAACTCTGGCCACATAAATTCAACAACAAAACCAATGGTGTGACACAACGCCGCTGGCTCGCCTGGTGTAATCCAGACTTAAGTGAACTCATCACAGACACCATTGGTGATAACTGGATTACCCAACTGACTGAGCTGAAAAAACTGGAAGCCTATGCCCATGACAAGGCTTTCCAAAAGAAATGGCATGCCGCTAAACTTGCCAATAAACAACGTTTGGCAAAATTAGTGAAAGATAGCTGTGGCGTTGAGTTCAATCCTGAAGCTATGTTTGATATTCAGGTAAAACGCATTCATGAATACAAACGTCAGCTACTTAATATTCTGCATGTTATTCACCTTTATGACCGTATCAAACGTGGCGATACCAAAAATATGACGCCGCGCTGCGTACTGTTTGGTGGCAAAGCTGCACCAGGTTATGTCATGGCAAAACGCATCATCAAACTGATTAATAATGTTGCCAGCACAGTGAATAATGATCCGGATGTGGGCGATCTGTTAAAAGTCGTCTTTTTGCCAAACTATCAAGTTTCAGCCATGGAAGTGATTTGCCCAGCAGCTGATTTATCAGAACAGATCTCTACCGCCGGTAAAGAAGCCTCTGGTACGGGCAATATGAAATTTATGATGAACGGCGCGATGACTATTGGAACACTGGATGGAGCCAATATTGAAATCCGTGATGAAGCCGGCGCTGAAAACTTCTTTCTGTTCGGTCTGACTGAAGACGAAGTCACTGAGCTCAAGCCCACCTACAATCCACGGTTTATTATTGATAATGATGCCGATCTGAAACGCGTCGTCAACTTGTTAGAATCAGGCCACTTCAACCAATGTGAAGAAGGTGCTTTTGATGACATTATTGCTGCTTTCACCAGCCCCAATGACCCATGGATGACGGTTGCAGACTTCCATAGCTATGTGGAAGCCCAGCAACGTGCAGCGGAAGTCTATCAAGACAAAGAACGCTGGATAGCAATGAGTATTATGAACAGTGCTAACAGTGGTATGTTCTCTACCGACAGAACCATGGAAGAGTACAACAACGATATCTGGAAATTAGAAAAAATTAATCCACGGTTTTAATTTTGAGCGGCCAAGAGGGTGTTAACGACTCTCTTGGCTAAACACCTCTTGAGCCGTAGCAGATTATCAGCAAAGTCCGTATAATCTTCGGCTCAACTTCACGCGCCTGTAGCTCAGTTGGATAGAGTACCAGTTTCCGAAGCTGGGGGTCACAGGTTCGATTCCTGTCAGGCGCGCCACTTTTAAACAAAAAACATTCAAGCACCCTATTCCTCATTATCTGTGGACGTGACAAACGTTCTCATATCAAATGCTGGGAAACTTGCCCGAAAATCTGGGGTAATTATCAGCTGCTCAATATCATCTAAACATTTTTAATACGCTCTCCAACAATAAGGAGAGAGAAATGAATGTTTTGTTATTGGGTGCTGTCGCCATGATTACAGCCTTGATTTTATCTGCATGGTTAATGACATTTGCTCGCTGGTTCCCTATAAAAGGGATTGATGGCGACTTTTTAGTGGATTATAAAACCATGATCAGAGCGCATGTTGACTATGCGCTTATGGCATTGTTTAGTTTGGGTTTCTACGGTGCAGCTTCAGGCGCCAATATTGAGCTATCAAAGATCGCATGCCTTTGCATTGCTGTTGGTGGATTTACCAATCCGACGATTTTTGTCATCGCTGCCTTTGATACCGACTTCTGGAATAAAGCTATTTGGAAAATTTTCTCCGCGCTCAGCTTTATTGTTACAACAATTGGTTTTGTATGGATTGCCTACAGCTTTCTGATGTTCGCTATTTAGCAACAGATTGTTACGTATAAATCGTTCTAATGTTGTAATAGAGCGCCTATATATGGCGCTCTTTTTAATCTAACCTCATATTTTTATATTCATTTTATGAAACGGTATGCATTCCAGAAAATGAAATATATAAAATGTAGGCTACTAAAATAGCATCTACTTTATTAATTTTATTAAGAATTCAGCGTTAACCCTCTATCTCAATATAAAAATTTCTGACTAAGTTTGCTTTTGTCATAAATCTTTAACTTAAGGTCGTTACTCTTATCGAGTTAAAGATTTTTATTGCTTAATTAACTAGTCAGGAGTTTCTATGAAACTATTTGCAAAAAATGCAAAGTCAGTCTTTCTTATTACTGCACTTGTTGGTGCTATGTCATCAACTGTCGCCCATGCCGAACTGAAATTAAATGGTTCTGGTGCCAGCTTCCCAGCTCCACTTTATAACAAATGGTTCAAGGACTACAGCAAACAAACTGATGGTGTACGTATTGACTATCAATCAAAAGGTAGTGGTGCAGGTATCCAAGACTTTATCAATGAAACTGTTGATTTTGCTGCTAGTGACGCAGCGATGAAAGACAGCGAAATCGAACAAGTGAAAAAAGGCGCTATTTTATTGCCAATGACTGCCGGTGAAGTTGTTCTGTCATACAACTTAGACGGCATCAAAGAATTGAAACTGCCTCGTGACGTTTATCCTGAAATCTTCATGGGTAAAATTACAAAATGGAATGATCCAAAAATTCAAGCAGCTAACCCTGGCGTGAAACTGCCTGATGAAAAAATCACTGTCGTTGTTCGTTCTGATTCAAGTGGTACTAGCTTTGTATTTACTAACCACTTATCAGCGATCAACAGTGAATTCAAAGAAGCAGTCGGTGGTTCTAAATCTCCGAACTGGCCAAGTGCAGGCACCATTGTTAAAGCGCCTAAAAATGACGGTGTAACAGCCACAATCAAACAAACTCCAGGTGCAATTGGTTATATCGAATATGGTTTTGCCAAACTAACCAAAATGCCAACCGCTGTTCTTGAAAACCAAAAAGGTAAATTTGTGAGTGCAGGTAGCGAAAGTGGTGCTGCAGCATTAGCGACTACACCTTTCCCATCAACAACTCTGCCAGGTAGCGATGTGCCAGACTTACGCGGATGGGCAACGGATCCAGCAGGTGATGACGCCTACCCAATCGCAACATTTACTTGGTTACTTGTCTACAAAAATCAAGACGATGATAAAGCAAAAGCCATGCGTGACTTGATTGAATACATGGTAACGAAAGGTCAAGAATCATCTGAATCTATGGGCTATATCCCATTACCAGAAAACGTTGTTGAGAAAGTTCGCAACGCTGCAAAAATGATTCAGTAATCAGGCAGTTGAAGACTCAGATTAAAATGCTGCAAGGACGTTTGACCTTGCAGCATTTTCTCTGTTTTAAAGACAGCATAAAACACGTTTCAAATACGAATGAATAATTGATAGGAACGCACATGGTTTACGATCCATTTAAAGAGGCAAGCAGTGATAAAACACTGTCTGCACCACCATCTACCACTGATTATTTAAAAGACTCTGTATTCCGTTCTTTTGCTTATTTTTGCGCCTTATCCATTATTCTTTTGGTCGCCTATATCATTTTTGAATTAGGCTCACAGGCATTACCTGCCATTAAAACACACGGCCTTAGTTTTATTACCGGCACCACCTGGGATACTAATGAAGGTGTGTTTGGTGTATTGCCAGAAATCTGGGGCACATTATATAGCTCGTTTTTGGCACTACTCCTTGGTGGCTCTTTAGGTGTGGCAATTGCTATTTTCTTAACCCAGAGCTTTGTTCACGCTAAATTCGAAATGATTTTTAGAACGATCATCGAATTATTAGCTGCTATTCCTTCTGTTGTTTACGGTTTGTGGGGTATCTATGTGCTTATCCCATTAATCAGACCCGGCGCGCAGTGGTTACATGAGACATTGGGCTGGTTTCCATTATTTGGTACAGACCTTAGCGGACCAGGTCTCGCGCCCGCCGCCCTGGTTTTAGCCATTATGATTCTACCAACCGTGGCAGCTATCTCTGCCGATGCTTTCCGTCGCATTCCTTATAAAGTGAAAGAAGCGGCTTATGGCATGGGTGCAACAAAATGGGAAGTGATCTTAAAAGTCATGTTACCTACCGCCTCGTCCGGCATCTTGGCTGGTCTGGTACTGGGGTTTGGACGTGCTTTAGGGGAAACGATGGCGCTCGCAATGTTGATTGGTAACGTTAACAACATCAACTTATCGTTGTTTGCCCCGGCAAATACCCTAGCCTCACTTCTTGCATCAACCTTCCCTGAAGCGGGTCAAATTGAAATCCAGGCATTGATGTATGCGGCATTAGTTCTATTACTCATCACATTCATCGTAAATGTCGCGGGCCTTGCCGTGCAGCAATACACCATGCGTAAATTTGAGGGTAAAAAATGAGTCAATTACAAATGGAAGAGCCAGTATTACCTCCCAGAATTGAATTACCAGCGCTGGAAAAAAATCTTTTTGAGGTCAGAGCCTTAAAAAATTACTTCCTGACTTCTATGGTCTGGGTATTGGCGGTACTCGCCAGCATCCCCTTATTTTCAGTGATTTATATGCTGATTGTTCAGGGTGGCGCAAGACTGGATATGGAAGCGATTACCGCCTTACCACCAGCCGGGTTTGAAATGGGCGGTGGTTTTGGTAACGCGATTGTCGGTACTTTAACCATGGTCGGCATTGCCTCAGCCATCAGCATTCCGATTGGTATCATGGCTGCGCTTTATTTATCCATACTGAACCCGTCAAGCAAAATCGCAACATTGTCACGCTTTTTAGCCAAAGTATTGACTGGTTTTCCTTCAATTTTAGCGGGTGTGTTTGTCTACGCTGTAATTGTTATTACCACAGGTACATACTCGGCTTGGGCAGGTGGTGTGGCATTAGCTGTTTTGATGTTACCAACAGTCACATTGGCCGCTGAAGAAGCCATGAAGCAAGTGCCACAAAAAATGAAAGATGCTGCATTTGGAATGGGCTGTACACGTACTCAAGTGATTTTGAAAGTCGTGCTACCGACGGCTTTACCAGGCATTCTGACTGGTGTGATATTGGCTGTAGCAGGTGCTGCAGGTGAATCGGCGCCTTTGCTGTTCACTGCCTTATTTAGTAACTACTACATGGCTGAACTAGCTGAACCTACAGCCTCTTTATCCATACTGATTTACAACTTTTCTGGCATGCCATTTGAAAATCAGCTTGAATTAGCTTGGGCAGCCTCACTGGTACTTGTCTTACTTGTGCTGTTTTTCAATATTCTGGCCCGCGTTGTCGGCAGATCGAAATTTAAAGAATAACGGAAGGAAAATCTATGAACATGCAAACCGATACCGGTGAATTCATTGCTAAAAAGTACGAGCCAAAAGGCCCGGTTGTTTTAGACTGCCATGTAAAAAACATTTACTACGGTGATTTCAGAGCGGTCAGAGACACCACGATTCCTATTGAGAAAAATAAAGTCACCGGCTTTATTGGTCCCTCAGGTTGCGGTAAGAGTACAGTTCTACGCAGCATGAACCGGATGAATGACCTCATCGACTCATTCCGTTTTGAAGGCCACATCCAATATCACAAGCACGATATTTACAGCAAAAAAGTGGATGCTGTAATCGTAAGACGTTATATCGGTATGGTCTTTCAGTTGCCTAATCCCTTCTCGATGAGCATTTATGACAATGTCGCATTTGGTCTGAGATTAAATGGTTATAAAGGTGATGAAGAAGAGATGGTGGTCAAAGCACTTAAACGTGCAGCTATTTGGAATGACGTTAAAGATAAACTGAAAAATAGCGGTTTATCACTATCAGGTGGTCAGCAACAACGTTTGTGTATTGCCAGAGCCATTGCGACAGAACCTGATGTTTTATTAATGGATGAACCTTGTTCTGCACTGGATCCGATTGCTACGCGTCAGATCGAAGAACTAATGGTGGAATTAAAACAGCATTACAGTGTGGCCTTAGTCACGCACAATATGCAGCAAGCAACACGCGTGGCTGATACAACCGCGTTCTTAGGTGTGGATATTTCACAAGGTGGCCGTACGGGTTATCTGGTGGAAATGGATGAAACTAAGAAGATTTTTGAAGACCCTCAGCAGTTGTTAACTAAACAATACGTGCGAGGTGAGTTTAGTTAAGCTAAACCGTTATTATGGGGTCATCATCATTTAATGCAGTTCACAATGCAACGCACGATCTGACAAGCAATATCGCTCGACTGGATATTGCCGCTGTCAGGTCACGTCTGCTTAATACGAAAAAAAACTTCGATAAAATTAATGAAACACTCAGTGTAAAAAGAACGCCGCCTTCAACAGAAGTGATTGAAAACCTGGTCGCAGGTTACGCCAAGATCGACTTTTATCTGGCTAATGGTATAGAACTTTTCGCTATGGGTAACTCACACCTGTTGTTAGAGTTGAACCACATTGTTCTTTATCACACTTCATCAATATCTAAACAAGAGTCTCAACATCAGTTTGAGGCAACAAAAGCCCACTTTTATGCAGCTCGCAATGGCGGAATTGGTCAACTCATGGATTGGTTAGCCTTAAACCAACATACCAATATCTGGAAACGAACAGCGGGATTGTTTACCAATATTTTGAGTCAGCCACAGCTGTTTCTGGAAGGAAATCACCGTACAGGCTCGTTAATCATGAGCTACCTACTCATGAGGGAAGGATATCAGCCATTTGTATTGTCTTATGATAATGCCAGACATTTTTTTGAGCCTGCCGAACTGACAAAAAAACGTCGCAAGAAATCATTAGTCGACGATTTTATTTATCTGCCAAAACAAACACGCAAATTTGCCAAACTGCTGAAAGATGAGCAAAAAAGACAATCTTTCCTGCAAACTTGACTAGTGATAGCGCGTGTTAGATTTTTTTTCTTTTAATTCGCCCCGGTTAGCTTCGATAATTTTTTGAAATTTCTCGGGATCTTTGTGAAGAATATCAATGTATTCTGTCACCAACTCGTGCCAGTTATTACCGCCATGGATAGAAAACTTCTCTAAAGCCAGCAACAGAAACTTGGCCGCTACTCTGAGTTGTTTGCTATCTGCCTCACCATACCAATCGAGTAACTCTTCATAGAGCGCCTCAATTTTTTCCAGAGGCGTGAACTCTACAATCATATCTTGAGAATCTTTTTTACTCATATTAGCGGCTTTTATTTCTTGAATGGTTCAAATGGATAGAGGTCGCGTTAGCTGGCTCATTCTGAATTAAGCAGACTGAACACCAGAGAAATCAGCCTTTAGTATATGTATTATATCGAAATATCCGTGACCGAATCTGAATAAAATCAGGCTAAATCATCTCAGCATCACTTTGTCTTTTACAGTTAAAACACTAACTAAACAAACACTTTACGATCATTACCGCTCAACAGATTCAAAGTAGAAAAAACAACGTTGTATAGAAACTGTCCACTTGTCTGAGATTCCAGACAGCATTTATTTATGGAAACAAGTGCAATTAATTCCTTTTTTTGACTGTTAGTCTTTCCCAACCCCTCGGGGATTATCAAACATGATTTTGTGTTTGGTAAATGATGACTTATAGAAAAGCCCTATGTTTTTTTATACGTCAGCGTTTGGTACAGGAGTGGCGACTTCAGCTTCCGCCACTCCTTTATCTTAAGTTTGAAGGGAAAATTTATGAAAAAAACGACAATATCTCTGGCACTGATGTCAGTGGCTCTGCCTATTACAAGTTATGCAGATGAATTGCTTTCTATGCAAAAAAACCCAAATGAATGGGTAATGTCAGCAGGTAACTACGCCAACCACCGTTATAGTGAATTGACAGATATTAATAAAGATAACGTCAAAGATCTGAATATGGCCTGGTCATTTTCTACAGGCGTATTAAGAGGTCATGAAGGTAATTCACTTGTTATTGGCGATACCTTATATATTCATACGCCATTTCCAAACATTGTGTATGCATTAGATTTGAACAATGACGGTGCTATCAAATGGAAATACGAACCAAAACAAAACTACGATGATACCGTGCCGGTTATGTGCTGTGACGTCATCAATCGTGGTTTAGCTTACGGTGACGGCAAAATCTTCCTTAATCAGGCGGATACCACATTGGTAGCACTTGATGCTAAAACGGGTGAAGTCGTTTGGTCTGATAAACGCGATGATCCTAAAGTAGGTGCAACTAACACCGGTGTGGCTCATGTATTTAAAGACAAAATCGTAGTGGGTATCTCTGGTGGTGAGTTTGGTGTTCGTGGTTATGTTCAGACTTATGATTTAAATGGTAAGTCTTTATATAAAGCCTACAGCACAGGTCCTGATGCAGAAATGTTAGTGGATCCAGAGAAAACAACTTCAATGCTGAAACCTATCGGTGAAAACTCATCTTTAAAAACATGGCAAGGTGATCAGTGGAAAATTGGTGGTGGTACCACTTGGGGTTGGTATTCTTATGATCCTGATCTCAATCTGTTCTACTACGGTACGGGTAATCCATCGACATGGAACCCATTACAACGGCCTGGTGATAATAAATGGACCATGTCATTGTTTGCCCGTGATTTAGATACTGGCATGGCTAAATGGGTTTACCAAATGACGCCACATGATGAGTGGGATTACGATGGTGTAAACGAAGTCATTCTGGCCGATCAGAAAGTTAAAGGCAAAATGTACAAAACAGCGGTTCACTTTGACCGTAACGGCTTTGGCTACACCATGGATCGTGCATCAGGTGAGTTATTAGTGGCTAACAAATTTGATCCCTCTGTTAACTGGGCAAATAGCGTTAATCTGAAAACAGGTTTACCTGATCGTAATAAACAGTACTCACCAGAATATAACGGTGAAGACACAAGCACGACGGGAATTTGCCCGGCAGCACATGGTGCTAAGGACCAACAACCTGCCGCGTATTCACCAAAAACCGGCTTGTTCTATGTACCTACCAATCATATTTGTATGGATCTGGAACCGTTCCAAGTGGAATATTTAGCCGGTCAACCGTATGTTGGTGCTGAAGTAAATATGTTCGCCGCTGAAAAAGACAATATGGGTAACTTTATTGCCTGGGATGCTCGCGAAGGTAAAATCGTCTGGTCAGATAAAGAAAGATTCTCTGTATGGTCAGGCGCACTGGCGACGGCCGGTGATGTTGTCTTCTACGGTACATTGGAAGGCTACCTAAAAGCAGTAGATGCGCAAACTGGCCGTGAATTATGGCGCTTCAAAACCCCATCAGGCATTGTAGGTAACGTGAACACTTACAAACATGATGGCAAACAGTACATCGCTGTATTGTCAGGTATTGGTGGCTGGGCAGGTATTGGTATGACCAATAACCTGGAAAATGATACTGATGGCTTAGGCGCTGTAGGTGCCTATAAATCTCTATCAAGCTGGACTTCATTAGGCGGCGTTCTGAGCGTATTCAGCTTATAAAATGCCAGCGTAGTAATACAAAGCTCGACACAGTGCAAAAAACTCCGGTGATAGAAATATCATCGGAGTTTTTTTATGTGTATCTGTTTATTTTATCTTCGTGCCAAATAAAGATTCTGTTACCGCTCTATTCACTCTCTAATCCCTTTTTAAGTTCATTTTCTTAAGGCAAAAAAAAGCCCTCATCAGAAAACTGAAAGGGCGAAGGGAAAACCAATGAAAGCCGTAAAGCTGGTATCAATAATAGAGAAATAAAGGCTCTCTCAACATAGGAAAAACTCCCTTTATCTCTCAGTAAACTCATTTTAAGGCTTTCAGACAACCGTTCTTATCCTATCCAAGCCCGAACCTTCCCACTCATTTATCGACAACAGCAGAATTATCCACTCACGCAACAAGAACCTCTTTTTGAATATACAAAAACAACAAAGATAAAGAGGAAAATGATTGCCATAGTATCTATATTAAAATGCAATATTTAAGACAAGCATGCTGAAGCTTCTCACGTCAGATAAAAAAAAGGCCCTGCAAGCAGGGCCTTTTCTACATCAATTGATGCTGTCTTGTTTTATTCGTTTACAACGAAGTCAACACGACGGTTTTTCGCTCTTCCAGCTTCTGTATCGTTGGTGGCAACTGGGAATTTTTCGCCCATACCGACTGGAATCAGGTAGCTACCGTTAATACCACGTGAAGTCAGGTAATCAACAACAGACTGTGCACGTTCTTGTGACAGTTTTTGGTTGTAAGCTTCACTACCGATGCTATCAGTGTGGCCTTCAACACGGACTTCAACAACACTGTCAGTATCTTTCAGAACAGCTACCGCTTCTTCAAGAATTTGTTTCGCATCATCAGTCAAAGTTGCTTTATCAAATGCGAAGTTAACACCTTCTAAAGACAATACTTTTTCACCTGCTAATGGGCAACCATCTTGGTCAACGATAACGCCTTTCGGTGTGTTAGGGCACAGATCTTTATAATCAGGCACTGCATCACCATCAGAGTCTAACGCACAACCTACACGGTCAACAGTGACACCAGGAGGAGTTTGTTGGCACATATCAATACCGTCATAAACACCGTCTTTATCAGTGTCATATGCGCAGCCATTTTGGTCGACTAAAGCACCTGGAGGTGGTTCTACAGCACAGACAGGTTTTTCAACAGCTGCCACTTCTTGTTCTTCATCACCGTTCGGGCAGAGTAATAGCGCTAACATTGAACCGACAACTGCGCCACCAGCAGAAGCATCAGAGTCACCAACAGCAGCACCAGCAGCACCACCAGCTAAAGCACCACCAACTGCACACATAATGTTTTGGTTAGTTGTTTTCGGGTTACCCGCACAACCAGCCAGCAATGCTATTGCAAAAGCTGCTGACAGGAGTTTTGTTAATTTCATATTGCCTTCCTTTTCCGTAGAAAAATAAACGAACACGTCTTAAAATTGATTTGCTCAATACCGAGTGTGGTACTTTCGCTACATATTAAACCAGTATTTGCCTGACGTCTAATAGATCTTATAAGTCATAGGGTGAACTCTGTGTCAAAAAAACAACAATCACATACGCCCTATCACATCTTCGGGTTCAGCTTGTAATGACAAACTGGAAACTGAACTATCTTTGGCTAATTCGCCGGACTCCATGCCTAGCTTGATCATTAAGCGTACTTCATTGGCTGAATCGGCATTACGTAAAGCTTCTTCGTAGCTAATATCACCTGCTTTATATAAATCATAGACAGCTTGATCGAACGTCTGCATCCCAAGCTCTTTAGAACGTTTCATTACTTCTTTGATTTCATAAATCTTGCCTTTCTCAATCAAATCAGCAATCAGCGGCGTATTAAGAAGTACTTCAACCGCAACAGCCCTGCCCGAGCCATCCTTTTTAGGAATGAGTCTCTGAGCAATAACCGCTTTAAGATTTAATGAAAGATCCAAAAATAATTGTTGATGACGCTCTTCAGGGAAAAAGTTGATAATCCTATCCATTGCCTGATTCGCATTATTAGCGTGTAAGGTGGATAAACAAAGATGGCCGGTTTCTGCAAAGGCCACACCGTAATCCATGGTCTCACGTGTACGTATCTCACCAATCATGATGACATCCGGCGCCTGACGCAGTGAATTGCGTAAAGCCACTTCATACGAATCAGTATCAATCCCCACTTCCCTTTGTGTCACCACACATCCGGCATGCTTATGATCAAACTCAATAGGATCTTCAATCGTCAGAATGTGGCCTGTACTGTTTTGATTGCGATAACCGATCATCGCCGCCAATGTGGTTGACTTACCACTGCCTGTCGCCCCGACAAATATCACTAAGCCACGTTTTGTCATCGATAATTCTTTGATGACCTGAGGCACATGAATTTCTTCAATGGTAGGAATTTCATCTTTGATACGGCGCATGACCATAGCAATTTTATTTCGCTGGTAAAGCGCGCTGATACGAAAGCGACCTGCACCTTTAGTCTCCAGTGCATAATTACACTCTTTTTCACGTTCAAATGTTTTTTTCTGAGCATCTGACATCGTGCTCAGTACTAAATCTCTGGCCTCATCATCCTGCAGTGCTTCCTGAGAGAGCGTTGCCATTCGGCCATTCACTTTCAAGGTAACCGGGCGGCCAGCGGTAATAAATACATCTGAGGCATCATGTTTCACAGCGGCTTTTAGTATCGTGACAATTTCCATATCACACTCCTCTAACGGAATAAGTCTTTATTAACAGCACGTGGTAATGCCTCTTGTTTGGTGACCTTTTGTCGTCTGACTAAATCCTGCAAACACTGATCTAAGGTTTGCATTCCAATAGCGCCGCCCGTCTGAATAGCCGAGTACATCTGCGGTACTTTGTCTTCTCGAATCAGGTTTCTGATAGCCGGAGTACCAATCATAATTTCATGTGCAGCGATGCGTCCGCCTCCCACTTTCTTCATCAATGTCTGGGAAATAACGGCACGCAATGATTCTGACAACATGGAGCGCACCATGTCTTTTTCCGCAGCAGGGAAAACATCAATAATCCGGTCAATAGTTTTGGCTGCCGAAGATGTATGTAAGGTACCAAACACCAAATGCCCGGTTTCTGCGGCTGTCAGCGCCAGTCTGATTGTCTCCAGATCACGTAACTCACCGACCAGGATAATATCCGGATCTTCACGCAGCGCACTTCGAAGTGCTTCACTAAAGCCATGTGTATCACGATGCACTTCACGCTGATTAATCAAACATTTTTTACTTTGATGCACAAATTCGATTGGGTCTTCAATCGTCAGAATATGTTCATTATCTTTTTCATTTCGATAATTAATCATGCCGGCCAACGTAGTGGACTTACCTGAACCTGTAGGCCCGGTGACCAACACAATACCGCGATGATTATCCGCGATGGTTTTAAAAATATCGGGAGCGCCCAGTTCTTCCAGACTGAGTACTTTTGATGGAATCGTTCTGAAAACGGCAGCAGCACCACGGTTCTGATTAAACGCATTAACACGAAAACGCGCCAGCCCCGGCACTTCAAATGAAAAATCAGCCTCAAGGAACTCTTCAAAATCCTTACGCTGTTTATCATTCATAATGTCATAAATCATCGCGTGGACATCTTTATGTTCCATCGCCGGCAGATTAATGCGCTTGATATCACCATCCACACGAATCATTGGCGGCTCACCTGACGAAACATGTAAATCCGAAGCATTGTTTTTTGCGCTGAACGCAAGCAATTCAGTAATATCCATCAACGATTCCTATGCGGTTTGGTGTAGTCTAGTTAATTCAAAATTTAAGCAATGAGTATAAAGGTATCGCGCCCTTATGAGGCTTGCAACATGACAGATGTAAAAAAACGTTTCCAACAAATTCATCACGAAATAAGCACATCGGTATCAGCGGCAAAACGTGATCCACAATCGGTGCAGTTACTGGCTGTTAGCAAAACATGGCCAGCCGATGCCCTGCGTGAAGTAGCCGCATTAGGCCAACGCCAGTTTGGTGAAAATTACCTGCAGGAAGCCTTAGATAAAATTGACGCTTTAGCCGATCTTGATTTGGAGTGGCATTTCATTGGTCCTATCCAATCAAATAAAACCCGAGATATCGCCGGGCATTTTGACTGGGTTCAGAGTGTCGACAGAGAAAAAATTGCCCGTCGTTTAAATGAGCACAGACCTGACTCACTGGCACCACTCAATGTCTGCATACAAATCAACATTGACGAAGAAGAGACCAAGTCCGGTACCAGCCCAGAAAAGTTACTGACATTAGCTGACTACATTGCAACACTCGATAAGCTCAATCTAAGAGGACTGATGGTGATTCCCTCGCTCAAAAACTCCGTCGCCGATGAAAAAGACAGCTTCTCACGTGCTTACGAACTTTTTCAGCAATTACGTCATAAATACCCGCAGGTAGATACCTTATCTATGGGAATGACAGCAGACATGTCTACAGCCATCGCTTGCGGCAGTACAATGGTACGTATTGGTACAGCATTATTTGGACAACGTGAGAAACGTTAGCTCCTCAATGCGACAGACTCAGACGATAATAGATACAAGGTGAACAAATGAAACAATGCACGATCGCATTTATTGGTGGCGGCAATATGGCGCGTAGCCTGATTGGTGGCCTGATAAGCAACCAGTTTACTGCAGAAAACATTCACGTTTCGGATGCGAATACCGAAGCTTTGGATAATTTAGCCTCACGCTACAATGTAAAAACCTTTACTGATAATCTCGCCGCAATTGCCGATGCAGATGTCATCATCCTGGCTGTGAAACCGCAACAGCTGCAATCGGTTATTCGTCAAATAGCACCCGCATGGCAGCAGGATAAATTACTCATCTCCATCGCTGCTGGAATCAGGTTAAATGACATTTCTCGCTGGTTAGACTTTGAAGGTGCTGCTATCGTCAGAGCTATGCCAAATACACCCTCGCTGGTTCAGGCAGGCGCTACCGCACTCTGTGCCAATGACTATGTGACATCTGCACAACATGAGCTGGCTGAATCCATGCTTAGAGCTGTTGGTCTGGCATTATGGATTAGTGATGAAAAACAGATGGATGCCGTAACCGCCTTATCTGGCAGCGGACCAGCCTATTTCTTCCTGGTACTTGAAGCCCTGCAAACAGCAGGAATGGAGTTAGGTCTTCCAGAAGAAACTGCCAGATTATTAGCACTGGAAACCAGTTTCGGTGCTGCTAAAATGGCACTGGAAAGTGATGAATCGGCCTGCGTGCTTCGTCAGCGAGTCACCTCACCAGGTGGCACAACAGAACGTGCCCTAGATGTGTTTGAACAAGGTGATTTACGAGGCTTGTTTAAACAAGCACTCACAGCGGCAGCGCAGCGGGCTGATGAACTGGCTGAACAATTAGGACAAGACTATGACTAGTAGTTATATCAGTAATCCGCTTATTTTTCTTATCGATACCCTCATCTATTTATACATGGTTGTTGTTGCGCTGCGCTTGATTATGCAGTGGGCCCACTGGGAGTATCACAATCCTATGGTGCAGTTTATTATCAAACTCACCCAGGTACCGGTGAAGTTTCTTCGCCGTTTTATTCCTGCCGCAGGTCGTTGGGATACGGCCACTCTGGTATTACTGATTGTTGTAGCACTGATAAAAATCATTGCCGTTGGCATGCTCGCTGGCGTATTACCCAAAGGTCTTTTCTGGCTGACAATACTCTTTGCAGAACTATTTCAGCTGTTTATCAATATTTTCACCGTCAGCATTATTATCGAAGTGATATTAAGTTGGGTCACGCCCGCAGGAAGTTATAATCCAGTGGCGCCCTTAGTCGGTAAGATGAATGCTCCCTTACTTCGTCCAGTTAGAAGAACCATTCCGCCTGTTGCAGGTGTAGACTTATCTCCACTGTTTGTATTACTGGGATTACAAGTTTTATCGATGTTAGTCATGCCGCTATTAGCAGGTCGCTATATATGATCCAGATTGCGCTGCCACGGCAGTCTGATTAGACTTAACGCTTTTTTACGGGAATCAACCATATATGCCGGAATCTATACCAGCTGACTCTGTTGGTCTGGTGAAACCATCGACAATTCATATCGATACGCCACTTCAGCTTGACTGTGGTAAGACACTACCAAGTTATGACTTAGTCTATGAAACCTATGGCTCATTGAATGAGAATGGCAGCAATGCTGTATTGATTTGTCACGCCCTTTCAGGTGATCACCACGCCGCCGGTTTCCATACGATGGAAGATCGCAAACCCGGTTGGTGGGATACGGCTATCGGTCCCGGCAAGGCGATTGATACCAACCATTTTTATGTGGTGTGTCTGAATAATCTGGGTGGTTGTAAAGGCTCCACCGGTCCAAACACGATTAATCCTGAAACGGGCGAGTTATATGGCCCTGACTTTCCTATCGTTACCGTCCCTGACTGGGTTCGAAGTCAGGCGATGCTTGCTGATCGACTAGGCATTCAGCAATGGGCAGCCGTCATTGGTGGCAGCCTCGGTGGCATGCAAGCTTTACAGTGGTCAATCAGCCTGCCCGAGCGTGTTCGGCATGCTATCGTCATTGCCGCCGCCCCTAAACTATCAGCACAAAATATTGCCTTTAATGAAGTCGCCAGAACCGCAATAAAATCTGATCCTGATTTCCACGATGGTTATTACATAAAACATAATACCTTGCCACGTCAGGGACTTGGACTCGCACGTATGCTGGGGCATATCACCTATCTTTCAGATGAAGCAATGGGTGAAAAATTTGGCCGTGAATTACGTAATGGTGCTATTCAATATGGCTATGATGTTGAGTTTCAAATCGAAAGTTATTTACGTTACCAAAGCACCAGCTTCGTTGAACGCTTTGACGCCAATACCTATTTATTAATGACTAAAGCACTGGATTATTTTGATCCTGCCCAGGCGTTTAACGATGATCTTGTCGCTACCGTTGCGAATATTCAGGCTAAGTCGCTTATCATCTCATTTACCAGTGACTGGCGCTTCTCACCTGAACGCTCAAAAGAAATCGTCAACGCCATGCTGGCTGCCGGTAAATCCGTCTGTTATGCCGAAATTGAAGCTCACCAGGGCCATGATGCGTTTTTAATGCCCATACCTCGCTATTTGGAAATCTTTGGCACCTATATGCAACAAATTGCTGCGGAAGGAGTGAAATAATGGCCTTACGTGTCGATCAGCAAATCATCAGTGACTGGATTCCTGATGGCGCCAAAGTGCTGGATTTAGGTTGTGGTAACGGTAGCCTGCTTAAACATCTGCAACAAAGAAACATCACAGGCTATGGCTTAGAAATTGATAATAGTAAATTTGCTGAATGTATCGAAGCTGGGATCAATGTTATCCAGGCAGATCTGGATGAAGGTTTAGCGCAATTTGCCGATCAGAGTTTTGACTTTGTTATCTTGTCACAAACCTTACAAGCGATTCAGCGCCCTGACTTTTTATTGCAGGAAATCGTTCGTGTTGGCAAAAATGGCATTATCGGTTTCCCTAACTTTGGTCACTGGCAATGCCGTGTGCAACTAGCACTAGGTGGAAAGATGCCGGTCTCCAAAACACTTCCGAATGCTTGGTTTGAAACACCAAATATTCACTTATGCACAATCCAAGATTTTGAGAACCTTTGTGCTGATCATCAACTCAAGGTTCATAACAGAAGCATTGTTAACCACAACAATAAAGACAGCTTAGGAATACGATGTCTGCCTAACTTATTTGGTCAGGTCGCGATTTACCGAGTTCAAAAACAACATGATTAAACAATATCAAAAAGAATTTATCGAGTTTGCCATTGCCACAGGTGTTTTGCGGTTTGGTTCATTTACACTGAAATCTGGTCGTCAAAGCCCCTATTTCTTTAACAGCGGCTTGTTTAATAGCGGTGCCAGTCTAGCAAAACTCGGTCGGTTTTATGCTCAAACCATTGCTGACTCTGGACTTGAGTTTGATGTGTTATTTGGCCCAGCCTACAAAGGCATACCACTAGCCTCTACCACCGTGGTCGCCTTAGCCGATCAGCATAATCAAGATATGCCTTATGTCTTCAATCGAAAGGAAATCAAGGATCATGGTGAAGGTGGTCAACTGGTTGGCGCTGAACTGAAAGGTAAAGTCCTTATTATCGATGATGTTATCTCCGCGGGCACCTCAGTCAGAGAGTCTGTTGAGATAATCCGTGCCGCAGGCGCAGAACCCGCCGGTGTTATTATCGCTTTAGACAGACAAGAACGCGGTCAGGGTGAGCTTTCTGCCATACAAGAAGTTCAGGCCGAACATAATATTCCTGTATTGAATATTATTTCTCTGAACGACCTTTTAGGTTACCTTAAAGATAGCCCTGATTTTGGCGAGTATTTACCAGCAGTCACCGCATATCGTGAACAATTTGGTGTAGCCTGAACATCAGCCGTAAATTAATTTCGCGGATATAAACAAAGTCACAATTTCAAAAGCACGTTTAATCCAGCGGTTACCGTGTTTTATTGCCAGATGTGATCCGAGATAACCACCTAGCAAAGATCCGAGTAGTAATGCCGGTAGCCAGTCCCAGCGAATATCCCCCAGCAGCCCTAATGTAATAGCGCCTGCACCATTCCAAAACAGACCGACCATTATCAGCGTGTAGGCGACCGCACGCTGATAATCCATACCAAACCACCCTACCAGCCATAGTGTCACGAAAAGCCCCGTACCTGAGGTTAGAGAGCCATTTAAGAAGCCTATCAGGAACAAGATCAGTCCACCGCTAACGCAACCCATCCAGTCTCGGTGTACAGGTTCATAGTTTTGACCCAGCCGTGGTTTCAAAATGGAGTAAATTCCCAAGCCACCGGTCAATATTCCCAGTGCTATCTCTGCCATACGATCGGGGATGAGCAAAATAATATTTCCTCCCAACACAACTCCAGGCAGCCCGGTCAGTAACATTAAAACAACAAACTGTCGTTCCAAACGACTTGTTTTCAAATATCGCAAAACAGCTCCAACACCCAAAGCGACGCTGGCCACTTTATGGGTTGCTAAAGCCACAGAAAAGCTTAAACCAAGGAAGATTAAAACGGGAAATTGAATAAGGCCGGCACCACCACCTGAGAAGGCAGAAAAAGTATTGGCTACCAATGAGACCAAAAACAAGATAAATTGATCAAGAAAATTCAATTGTTGACTCCAATCACGCAGACAAGATCATGATACGTAAACTACCCCTGTTGATATTTTGCTCTACATTCAGCCTTTCAGTCAGTGCAGGTCAGTTGTATCGCTTTCCTGATGAGAACGGAGTCATGACTCTCAGCACAACATTACCATCAGCCGCATCGCAAAAAGGCTACGATATTATCGACTCTGAAACCATGCGGCTGATTGAACGCGTTCCTGCAGCTTTAACTGAGCAGGAACTACTTGAGCAGGCCGCCAAACAAAAAGTCGAAGAAGAAGCACGTCTACAAGCAGAAGAACAGGCCAAACAGGCAGAAGAAGCTCGACAGGCGCAACAAACTTACGATAAAACCTTACTGATTACTTATCGTTCTGAAGCAGATCTTATTCGCGCTCGTGATAGTGATATTGCTTATAGGCAAGAACAAATTGCTATGCATCAACAAAAACTCCCTGAGCTCAAACAATATCTCTATGAACTACAAAATGAAGCCGCTCAGCGTGAGCTAAGTGGGGCGAAAGTCACCGCCAATATGCAAAAACGCCTAGATGCAGCTAAAGAGGAAATTCAAGTCAGACAACAAGCTATTACCGAACTTAAAGCAGAAATTACAGAATTACAGTCGAAGTATCAGCACGATCTTGAACGTCTTAATTACCTGCTTAAACGTAAACAGTAACTAGACTAAAGTATCTAAAACAGATAATAACTGCTGATTTTCACCCGCTGTACCGATAGAGATTCTTAAAAACTGATTAATTCTCGGCTTAGTGAAGTGTCTGACGATAATGCCTTCTTTTCTGAGCCCGGCAGCAATTTCTACAGCATCTACCTGCTTGTGTGAAGCAAAAACAAAGTTTGCAGCAGATGGCAGGACATCAAATCCCAACTCCTCAAGACCTGCTACCACTTTATTCCGCTCATCGATCACCGCTTGGCAGGTTTCATTGAAATAAGCTTTATCATTCATTGCAGCAACACCAGCTGCAGAAGCCAGGCTGTCAACAGGATAAGAATTAAAACTATCTTTAACTCTGATTAATCCTTCAATAAGATCAACTTGACCAATCGCATAGCCAACTCTCATTCCAGCCAGCGAGCGTGATTTTGACATGGTCTGCACGATTAACAGGTTGGGATAATCTTTTACCAGACTAACCGCAGACTCACCACCAAAATCAATATAGGCCTCATCTATTACCACAACAGACTCAGTATTCTTCTGTAACAGTCGTTCGATTTCAGACAGTGCTAATAAGCAGCCTGTTGGCGCGTTGGGGTTGGGAAAAATAATCCCGCCATTGATGCGATCATAATCATCAACATTAATACTAAAATCATGACTAAGTGGAACAGTGTCATAGCTTATATGATAAAGCTGACAATACACCGGGTAGAAGCTGTAGCTGATATCTGGGAATAGAATAGGTGCTTCTTGTCTGAAGAATGCATTAAAAACATGCCCAAGCACTTCATCAGAACCATTTCCAACAAATACCCAAGCAGCATCAATCCGATAAAAATCAGCAATCGCTTGGCGTAGCTCGGCCGATGTGGGATCCGGATATAAACGTAAGCGATCACTTGCCGCCATGCGAATAGCCTCAATCACTTTTGGTGATGGGCCATAGGGATTCTCGTTGGTGTTGAGTTTAGTCAAATTGGCCAGTTTAGGTTGTTCACCTGGCACATAAGGGTCTAACTCATTAACAAAACCGCTCCAAAAGCGACTCATGATTAATCCTTAAGACGATATTCTGCTGAACGAGCATGGGCTGTAAGACTTTCACCGCGAGCTAAAACCGAGGCGATCTGACCTAAGCTCTGTGCGCCTTGTGCAGACACCTGAATCAAACTGGAACGTTTTTGGAAGTCATAGACACCCAGCGGCGAACTGAATCTTGCTGTTCTTGATGTCGGTAATACGTGGTTAGGTCCCGCACAATAATCACCCAAAGCCTCAGGTGTATAGCGGCCTAAGAAAATAGCACCGGCATGACGGATTTTCTTTGCCATTTCCATCGGTTCATCGACAGATAATTCTAAGTGTTCAGCGGCGATAAAGTTGGCAACCTCAACAGCCACATCCATATCGTCAACGTGAATAAGCGCTGCACGATTTTTGAGTGATGTGGAGATAATCTCTTTACGTTCCATGGTCGGCAAAAGCTTAGCAATTGAAACTTTCACTTTTTCCAGGAAATCGGCATCAGGCGATATCAATATCGATTGTGCATCTTCATCATGTTCTGCCTGTGAAAACAGGTCCATGGCAATCCAGTCAGGATCGGTTTTACCATCACAAATCACCAAAATCTCAGAAGGTCCGGCAATCATATCAATACCAACGGTACCAAAAACCATGCCTTTTGCAGTAGCCACGAAGATGTTACCCGGCCCCACAATCTTATCTACCTGTGGAATAGTTTCTGTACCGTAGGCCAGTGCAGCTACAGCCTGAGCACCACCCACAGCAAAGATACGATCGACGCCTGCAACAGCTGCCGCTGCCAGTACCAACTCGTTGACTTCACCATTCGGTGTCGGTACCACCATAATTAGCTCTTGTACCCCAGCCACTTTTGCCGGAATCGCATTCATTAATACAGAGGATGGATAAGCGGCTTTACCGCCAGGTACATAGAGTCCAGCCCGGTCTAACGGTGTCACCTGTTGTCCAAGCAAAGTACCGTCTTCTTCCGTATAGCTCCACGAACTCTGTTTTTGATGGTCATGATATTGACGCACACGCTGTGCTGCTGCTTCAAGCGCTTGCCTTTGTTCTGCCGGAATATTTTCTAATGCTGCTTTTGCTCGCTCCAGAGAAATCTCAAGATCAGACATTTTTTCAGCAGTGACATGATCAAAACGACGGCTATACTCAAGCACGGCTTCATCACCACGTGATTTCACCTCTGCAAGTATTTCCTTAACAATGTCTGTTACTTTGTCATCTGATACACCTTCCCAGGCAAGAATTTTTTCAAGGGAAGACCAGAAATCAGCTTGTGATGCACTGAGCTGTTTTAATTCAATCATTGTTTTGTTCTCTAACCGCGTCTCTAATGTGTTCAATAAAAGATTGCATTCGTTTATGTTTCATTTTCATCGATGCTTTATTGACCACTAATCTAGAACTTATATCCGCAATATGTTCCATCGGAATCAAACCGTTAGCACGTAAGGTGTTACCGGTATCGACTACGTCAACGATTCGGTCTGCCAGACCAACCAACGGAGCCAGCTCCATTGAACCATAGAGCTTGATAATTTCAACTTGCTCGCCTTTTTCAGCATAGAAACGGCGAGTACTCTCAACAAATTTGGTGGCTACACGCAATCTACCAGAGCTCGGATCAACATCGGGCTTACCCGCTGTCATTAATTTACAGCGCGCGATTTTCAAATCAACAGGTTCATATAGTTCAGCGTGCGGATGTTCCATCAAAACATCTTTACCCGCCACTCCAATATCAGCACCGCCGTATTCAACATAGGTAGGCACATCAGAAGCCCTGACAATAATCAATTTTACATCAGGCAGGTTGGTATCAAGAATCAGTTTACGGCTGGTTTCAGGATCATCAACGGGCACAATTCCTGCTGCTGCAAGTAAAGGTAAGGTTTCTTTGAAAATGCGTCCTTTTGATAAAGCAAGCGTCAACGTATCAGACATTATCTGACCTCGCAGAGCTCGGAATACGACGAATCTTCGCGCCTAACTGCTGCAACTTCTCTTCAATACATTCGTAGCCACGATCGATGTGGTAAATACGCTCTACTACCGTTTCACCCTCGGCAACCAAAGCAGCAAGAACCAGACAGGCAGATGCACGTAAATCAGTTGCCATTACTGGCGCAGCTGTCAGGTAATCACGCCCCTTACAGACAACAGTGTTACCTTCGATTTGTAAGTTTGCCCCCATTCGTTGCATTTCTTGCACATGCATAAAGCGGTTTTCAAAAACCGTTTCAACAATAGTGGCCTGGCCTTCAGCAATACTATTCAACGCAGTGAACTGAGCCTGCATATCCGTAGGGAAAGCTGGATATGGTGCTGTTCTAATATTCACAGCTTTAGGTCTGTTGCCATGCATGTCGAGAGAAATCCAGTCATCACCGACACTGATGGATGCCCCAGCCTCTTCAAGCTTTAACAAAACAGACTCTAATTGATTGGCATCAGTATCTTTTAACTTGACACGTCCACGGGTCAATGCGGCTGCAACGAGATAAGTACCTGTTTCAATGCGGTCTGGTAATATCTGATATTTGGTACCTGATAATGACTTAACACCCTCAATCACAAGTGTGGCGGTTCCGATGCCAGATATTTTTGCCCCCATTTGATTCAGATAATTGGCTAGATCGACGACTTCCGGCTCTCTCGCTGCATTTTCAATGGTGGTAGTACCTTGCGCTAAAGTGGCCGCCATCATCAAATTCTCAGTACCGGTAACGGTAACCTGATCCATGAAAATATGCGCCCCTTTCAACCCCTTACCACTTGTGGCACGGATATAACCATTTTCAACACGTATGTCTGCACCCATTTGCTGTAAGCCACGCAGATGTAGATCGACCGGACGTGAACCAATAGCGCAGCCACCAGGAAGTGATACGTCTGCTTTGCCATATTTTGCTAATAACGGCCCAAGCACCAGAATAGAAGCTCGCATGGTTTTGACAAGATCATAGGCCGCTTCGGTGTCAGTCAAGGTAGTTGGGTCAATAACAACACCAGACCGTTCATCAACGGTAAGTGTGACCCCCATGCGACCGAGTAACTCAAGTGTAGTGGTAATATCATGCAAATGTGGCACATTACCGATACGCACAGCAGAG
Source organism: Methylophaga thalassica (assembly GCF_030159795.1). Lineage (NCBI taxonomy): Bacteria > Pseudomonadati > Pseudomonadota > Gammaproteobacteria > Thiotrichales > Piscirickettsiaceae > Methylophaga > Methylophaga thalassica. The sequence goes on from NZ_BSND01000005.1 coordinate 714,457, forward strand.
TCAGCCAGTAATGCCCCCATTAAAATGGGTAATGCAGCATTCTTAGCACCTGATATACGTATTTCACCGTCTAGTGCTACACCGCCACTAATAATCAATTTGTCCATAACAGTCTTTGTATTGTCTACTGCTAGGCCGCAGAAGTTTTTAATGATAGAGCGTGAATTTCACCACTGGTAAATTTATCTCCCAGCGTTTCTTTCACCATTTTATGTTGTTGTACTAAAGTTTTACCTGCAAAAGATGGACTGACGACGCGAGCATCAAAGTGCTGTCCATCATCACCAAATACCTGTACTTCGGCATCAGGTAATCCGGCTTCAATCATTTGTTTAATATCAGATGCTTTCATGAGTTTATAGCTTTCAAATTTATTTTAGTGGCAGCAATTCATCTAAGCCAGATGCTTTAGCAATAGCGTCCATCTGTTCAGGTAAATGCTTGAATGCGATTGATTTCTTGGCTTTTTTAGCTGCTCTCATCCAATCTACTAGTAAAGCCAAACCTGCGCTGTCAGCCTGAGTGACATGTTGTAAATCAATTTCAATGTCGTTTACCGCATCGAAGACACCTTTTGATTCTATTAAAGCAATCTTTGCTGACTCAAGTGTCATCTCTCCGGTCACTACAAAACGCTTAGAGTGCTCTTCGTATTTGATAGCAAACAATTCGCTCATGATTTTAATTTTGCATTACGGTCAGCTAAATCACTGATCAGATTATCAACACCTTTGTTACGAATCTGTGTAGCAAAGCTTGAGCGGTAATTTGTGACTAAACTTACGCCATCAATTTTCACGTCATAAACTTTCCATGCATTGTCATCATTTTCATACAACGCCAATGACATAGGAATCGGAGGACCTGCTGGTTGAACGACTTCCATAGGCACAGTCACCCGTTTTCTGGAGACATCATCACGGAAAGGTAACAAGCGGATTTCTTCATTTGTATATTCAAGCATAGCGGTTGAATAGGTTCTGATAAGTAGCAGTCGGAACTCTTCAACGAATTTAACTCGTTGTTCATTATCTAGCTGGCGCCAGTTTTTACCCAAAGCCAGTTTGGACATTTTTTCAAAATCAAAATACGGCATAAGAATTTGTTCGACTAACGAGTAAATCTTATCCGGGTTCTGGTTTAGCTCAGCTTTATTATCTTTCAGTGCTTTTAACATTTCATCGGATGCATTTTTAACCAATGCTTGAGGCACAGGCATACTATCCGCCGAAACCGTTAAACTTGTTGCAAGAAAAAAGCCTGCCATCAGAGACAAAATATATTTGCTTATCATTTTCGTGTTCATTTATTCGTTGCCTTCAGCTTTACTGTATAAAAACTGGCCGATAACTTGTTCAAGAACCAGTGCTGGTTGAGTAAGTGTTATGACATCGCCATTTTTTAAAGATTCATCTTCAGCACCAGCAACCAGACCAATGTATTGCTCACCTAATAATCCAGCAGTGTAGATACTGGCTGATGTATCGAGCGGAATATTATCAAACTGGGGATAAATATTAAGTGTGACTTTGGCATCAAATGTCTTTGGATCAAGACTGATATCAGCAACACGTCCCACTCTCACTCCTGCCATCGTGACCGGTGAGCGAACTTTTAAACCACCAATATTTCCAAACTCAGCTGTTACCTGGTATCCCTTTTCTTCCGTTAAGTCACCGAGGTTGCTCACTTTCATTGCCAGCATAAATAACGCAGCAATACCCGCCGCGACAAACATTCCAACAGTAATTTCAGTACTCTTACTCTGCATCATTCTCTCTAATCTCCAAACATCAACGCAGTCAGTACAAAGTCCAGTCCCAAGATAGCAAAGGCTGAATGTACTACTGTACGAGTTGTCGCTCTACCAACACCTTCTGACGTTGGCACCGCATCATACCCTTCAAATAAGGCAATCCATGTAACAACAAGACCAAATACGACACTTTTGATCACGCCATTAAAAATATCTTCAAATAAGTCTGTTTTGGCCTGCATCTGAGACCAAAAAGCGCCATCGTCAACGCCGAGCAAGCCATGACCGACCAAAAAGCCCCCCAACACACCCACAGCACTAAAAATGGCAGCGAGTAAAGGCATCGAGATAATCCCAGCCAAGAAACGGGGAGCAATAATTCGCTTTATTGGGTCAACAGCCATCATTTCCATACCTGACAACTGCTCTGTACTTTTCATCAGGCCTATTTCGGCAGTGAGTGCAGAACCTGCACGACCAGCGAACAATAGAGCACTGACTACAGGTCCGAGCTCTCTTACCAGAGACAGAGAAACCATGACACCAAGTGACTCTTCTGCACCAAAATCGACAAGCGTATTATACCCTTGCAGTCCGAGTACCATACCGACAAATAAACCAGAAACCAGGATCAGCATCACCGAAAGAACACCGATCGAAAATAACTGTTGTATAACGAGCGAAAACCTCAAAAACAGACCAGGTATGCCTGCTAACATCGCCACTAATAATAGGTGGGCACGTCCAAGACGTTCGAATGAGCCGAGTCCCCATCGTCCAAGACTTCGAATATAGTTTATCATGCATTATCCTCAGGATTGAGTAAGTCCTCAGCGAAGTCGGGGCCAGCGTAATGAAATGGAACTGGGCCGTCCGGCAATCCCTGCATGAACTGCTGAACCCATTGTGAGCCCGAACGTTTCAACTGCACAGGAGAACCGTGTTCGATAATTTTACCCCCTGACATAAGGTAAATATAGTCAGCAATTTCAGCTGTTTCAGCCACGTCATGAGAGACAACAATACTGGTTAATTTCATGGCATCGTTAATACGGTGAATCAGATTAACGAGAGTTCCCATAGAGATAGGGTCCTGGCCTGTAAATGGTTCGTCGTACATGATCATCATAGGCTCCAGCGCAACAGCCCGAGCTAACGCTACACGTCTGGCCATACCACCAGATAACTCGTTTGGTGAAAGATGACGGGCATTACGAAGCCCTACGGCCTGTAACTTCATCAACACCAAGTCGCGTATCATCGATTCCGGCAGGTTGGTATGTTCACGTAGCGGAAATGCGACGTTATCAAAAACATTAATATCCGTTAATAGGGCACCGCTTTGAAATAGCATGCCCATACGTTTACGAAGCTCATAGAGCTCAGAGTGAGATAACTTATGAACATCCTGTCCATCGACTTCTATCGTTCCCTTATCTGGGCGTAACTGACCACCAATCAGCTTTAGTAAAGTGGTCTTACCGGTGCCACTTGGTCCCATGATAGCTGTAACCTTACCACGCTGAATGTCGATGTTTACGCCATCAAAAATGACTCGGTCACCACGATAAAAGTGCAAGTCCCTGATTTTTATCAGTGGCACAGGCTTCTCCGCTTGTCTAGTAGAATATAAAGGTCGTTAATTTTCATTAATATGCGTGACTAAGTCAAATATCCTTGTGGAAAATGTTAAATAGTTCCGATACAGTGTGCAGTCCAACTTATGGTGATACGTGTTCGATAACATTTGTTCAGACTGTGTTCAGGATGGCTTTGTTAACGTCACTGTCGGATTTATTGAAAAACGGAGATAGAAATAATGAAAAAAATATTACAGTTTTTTGCCATTACACTTGCTGTATTACCGATGATTGCAACTGCACATGGTCCAACAAGACAATCTGTTAAAGAATCTGTCTTTATCAATGCTTCACCAGAAAAAGTATGGGCCGTGTTAAGCGACTTTACCGCAATTGATAAATGGCACCCAGCTGTGGCAAGTGTTGAAATGCTAAGTGATAACGAACGTAAATTAACACTGAAAGGTGAAGGTCATCCAACCATCACTGAAAAATTAGAAAAGCTTGATAACGACAAAATGATGATGATCTACAAAATCGAAAAAATGAGCGTTATCAAAACAATTACATATAACAGCAAAGACACACCTTACTACACTCTGCCTGTAAATAACTATAAATCTTGGTTATCAGTCAAAGCGAAAGATGGTGGTTCTGAAGTCACTTGGAAAGGTAAATTCTATCGTTCATTCATGGATAACCCTCCAGTACCAGAAGGTCAAAGTGATGAAGATGCTGTTAATGCCGTTAAAGGTGTTTACACATCAGGTCTGAACAACCTGAAAGCGATGCTGGAAAAATAATTCCATCATGTGGTTTCAAAATGCTCAAAAGGCGACTCTTCTCAGGGTCGCCTTTTTTCTTTCATTCTGCTTCATTCTAACTAGCTGTGCTGATGATAAGCCAGAGTATGCGCTGATTACCAATCAACTATCGAGTAATGTCAGCGTCATCGATCTCAGCACACAGACCGTTATCAAAACCATTCCTGTCGGTGAACACCCAGCTGGTATTAGTGTCAGCCCATATCATGATATGGCTTTTGTCACTAATCCAGACGGACAAACGATTTCTGTGCTTGATTTAAAGTCGCTTACTGAACTCCGTCAGATAAAAGTCGGGCCTGGACCTGTTGGTGTGACATCTTCTAAGGATGGTAAACGCGTCTATGTAGCAGACTGGTACGAAAATAATATTCGAATTATTAATCCTGACTCGGGAGAGTTAATCGATACGATTGCAGTTGGAAAGTCTCCTGCGGGTCTTGTCAGTGATGCAAAGAATCAGCGGCTATATGTGGCTAATCGCGATGATAACAGTGTGTCATTCATTAACCTCAACACTGACGAGGTTACCCATACCATCGATGTTGGTAAGTCACCATTTGGACTGGCCATTTCACCTGATGGCTCTCGTGTTTATAGTGTCAACGTTGAAAGCAGCGATGTCACTGCGATTGATACTAAAACAGGCAATGTCATCAACACTATTCCTGTCGGAGAATGGCCTTATTGCGCGGTTGTTAGTAAAGATAATAAAAAGCTTTACGTCATCAATCAGGATGAGGCGACCATCTCTGTAGTCGATACCACCTCTTTCAACATTACCAATACTATTGAGATTGAAGATACACCTGAAGGTATAGATATTAGCGCCGATGGTTCACAGCTTTATGCGGTAAACTGGGGAAATAATACCGTTTCTGTAATTGATACTAAAACAGAACAAGTCATTAATTCCATTGAAACAGGCAAGGGGCCTCGCTCCTTTGGACAGTTTATTACCACCGTTGAATAATGCACTAGATAGTCTCGTGGCAGTGACTTCAGCAGCGCTGCCTCGAGCAAAACTTCTCGAAACAAAACTTTCTGTGCCTATTAAGGCACTTGATAAGTCATTTGTACAACTATTGGTTGAAGAGCAGCGATTGAGTTTGCAGGTGCCTGATATCGGTAAGCCTGTTTTTATCGATTTCAGCTCTGGCAAATATGATCATCGCCGTAAATTCGGTGGTGGCAAAGGGCAGCCATTAGCCAAAGCCGTTGGCATGAAACAAGGACATAACCCCAAAATTATTGATGCCACAGCTGGCTTTGCCAAGGATGCTTTTGTATTAGCCTCTTTAGGAAGTACAGTCACGATGCTTGAGCAAAGCCCAGTGATAAGTTTGCTGATTGAGGATGCATTACAACAAGAAGAGATGGACGATGAGGTGAGACTCATCACTCAGCGAATGACTATCCATCATGCCAATGCCATCGATTTTTTATCGACTGTACAGGAACGTCCTGATGTCATTTATATGGATCCCATGTACCCCAGCCGGGATAAATCGGCCTTAGTGAAAAAAGAGATGCAGGCGCTACACCAGCTTATCGGACCAGATACAAATAGTGAAAAATTACTCTCGGTGGCGAGACAGGTAGCTCTGCGTCGAGTTGTGGTGAAACGTCCCAAAAGTGCTGAGTTTGTTGGCAATCAGAAGCCAAGCGCCAGTATTCAGAGTAAAAATACCCGCTACGATCTCTACGTCAATAGCTAGATTATTTCTGCCGAGCCTGCTTATCCATAGCTCTGAGTCGCTCTAATTTCTCTGCTATTTTTATTTCCAGGCCACGATTAACCGGTTGATAATATTCCCGCTCACGCATTGACTCAGGGAAATAGGTTTCCCCAATAGCATAAGCATCAGGCTCATCATGTGCATAACGATACTCTCTGCCATAGCCCAGCTCTTTCATCAATTTGGTGGGCGCATTACGTAAATGTACCGGTACTTCAGCCGAGCCATGGGTTTTGGCATCATGCATAGCAGCTTTAAAAGCGGTATACACCGCATTACTTTTGGGGGCACAGGCTAGATAAACAACTGCTTGAGCTATCGCCAGTTCGCCTTCCGGACTACCGAGTTTGTCAAAGCTTTCCCAAGCATCGAGAGCGATACGTAAGCCTCTGGGATCAGCATTACCGATATCTTCAGCCGCCATTCTAACCACTCTTCGCATCAGATAAACAGGATCACAACCGCCATCCAGCATTCGACATAGCCAATAGAGTGCAGCATCAGGCGCTGAGCCTCGCACGGATTTGTGCAAGGCTGAAATTTGATCGTAAAAAGCTTCACCGCCTTTATCAAAACGTCGAATCGTCCCGGATAAGACTTCAGCAAGGTCATGCTCATCCACCGCTTTTTGACCTTTGCTGTCAGCCAAATCTACGGCTATTTCAAGCAGATTTAACACTCTGCGACCATCACCATCTGCCGTTTGTGCTAACTGATCACGTAATGACTCGCCAACTTCGATGCCTCGGTCAGCAAGCCCTAACTCCTCGTCTGACATCGCTCTATCAATGATCTGGCGTAAATCCTCCGCTTCTAAGGATTTGAGCACGTAGACCCTGGCGCGGGATAACAAAGCGTTATTTAATTCAAAAGAAGGATTTTCTGTGGTGGCACCAATAAAGGTGAACGTACCATCTTCAACATAAGGTAAAAAAGCATCTTGCTGCGATTTATTAAAGCGATGTACCTCGTCCACAAACAACATGGTTCTACGGCCACGCTCCTGCAATAACTGCTGAGCACGAACAACAGCCGCTCTCACCTCTTTCACCCCGGCTAAGACTGCCGAGATAGTAATAAACTCAGCGTCACAATAACCCGCAATCAGTTTAGCTAAGGTGGTTTTCCCCGTTCCGGGCGGGCCCCAGAAAATCATGGAATGAGGATGCCCAGAAGCAATCGCCTGACGCAGCGGCTTACCTGCACCCAGTAAATGCGTCTGTCCAATATACTGGTCAAGCGTCTTTGGACGCATACGATCCGCTAGGGGCCGTCCAGCTAAGTCATCAACTTGATCAAACAAACTCACTGCTGCGCTTCACCCACAATGTCTATGCCTTCGGGCGCACTAAATTTAAAGGTATCTTTTTTAAACTGCGGATTAATCTTCACCTGGCTGAACATCAAGCGCGTTCTTTGATCAAAGCTATCACGCATGATCATTTGCTGTAACTCATCTTTATTAAAGGCGAGCATCACAGACTGAAAGTTACTGCCACTCTGTTTAGGTGTTAATTCTACCCAGGTTAAACCATCATTAGAGGTCAGGTTACGAATATTGTAGCTATCTTCAGGTAACGCCTGTCCCGATAATAAGGTGGCTGGCGTATCCTCTAAGGCTTCATTTTGTGATTTGACGGTGACTTGTTCTAAATCGACATCATAGAACCAGACGTTCTGGCCATCAGCCACGATATGCTGTGGGTATGGGTCATTGTAATCCCAACGAAATTTACCCGGTCTTGCCAATTGGAATTCGCCCTGAGCCTGTTCAACTAAATTACCATCTGGATCCAGAACGGTTTGCTCAAAATGGGCCTGAAATGTATTCACTTGTTTAACAAAATGATCAAGCTTTTCTGTGCCGCTCATATCTGCCATGGCAACAACAGGAAGCAACAATAGCAAAAAGCCTTGTGCTAAATTTTTTATGGTCATTCAATGACTCCGAAAGATAAATTGCATGTTCTACTGACTCTGGATTGCCAGTCTGGTTCCTGAATTAGTCGCGTGGCGGTGGTGCCAGAACTTCACGACTACCATTACCCTGCATGGCGGATACAACCCCAGCCGCTTCCATCGCCTCGACGATTCGAGCTGCACGGTTATAACCAATTTTCAACCTGCGTTGAATACCTGAAACCGATGCCCGGCGACTTTCCACCACTATCTGCACGGCCTGATCATAGAGAGGATCTGACTCAGCATCACTTGGATCACCAATCGCACTATCGCCGTCATCACTGCTCTGATCCTGAGTGATTTCTTCAAGATAATTGGGTTGTGAGTTTTTCTTTAAGTGCTCGACCACGTTATGTACTTCATGATCATCAACAAACGCTCCATGAACACGTTCAGGAAGTCCGCTACCTGGCGGTAAGTAGAGCATATCGCCCTGCCCTAAAAGTTGCTCAGCGCCCATTTGGTCAAGAATCGTACGTGAGTCAATTCGCGATGACACCTGGAATGCCATCCGTGTTGGAATATTGGCTTTAATCAAGCCGGTAATAACATCCACAGAAGGTCTTTGTGTTGCCAGAATAAGGTGAATACCGGAAGCCCGTGCTTTTTGCGCTAAGCGTGCAATCAATTCTTCGACTTGTTTACCGACCACCATCATCATGTCAGCAAGCTCATCAATGATCACCACAATAAACGGTAATGGCTCTAAGGTAGGTCCTACCTCACCGGGCTCAACATCAATGGTCGGATCTTTAATCGGTTCACCACGTTCAATCGCATCTCTGACTTTTTTGTTGTAACCAGCAATATTTCGCACACCCAAAGCAGCCATTAATGGGTAACGACGTTCCATTTCAGCCACACACCAACGCAAGGCATTAGCGGCTTCTTTCATATCGGTCACGACAGGCGCTAATAAATGCGGAATATCTTCATAGATAGATAATTCCAGCATTTTCGGATCGACCATGATCATACGCACATCATCAGGAGTGGCTTTATATAACAAACTCAGAATCATGGCGTTCACGGCGACTGATTTACCCGACCCTGTTGTCCCCGCCACCAATAAATGCGGCATTTTTTCTAAGTTAGCGACTACCGGACGGCCGGCAATATCTTTACCCAAGGCCATCATCAGCATTGACTTGCTATTTTCATACTCTTCACAGGACAGAATTTCACGCAGGCGAACAATTTCCCGACTCTCATTAGGGATTTCTAAGCCCACCACTGGTTTGCCTGGAATCACTTCAACAATCCGAACACTACTGATGGAAAGTGCTCTCGCTAAGTCTTTCGCAAGTCCACTGATGCGGCTGACTTTAATACCTGGAGCGGGCTGCAACTCAAAGCGGGTCACCACCGGCCCTGGCTGAACTTCAACAACCTGAACTTCCACGCCAAAGTCTTTCAGTTTTAACTCAACCTGACGTGACATCGCCTGCAATACTTCTTCACTATAGGCCTGCTTACTGGGTTGAGCCATATCCAATAAAGCCAGTGCCGGCATGCCTGGCGCATCAGGCGTTTCGAATAAAGGCACTTGTTTTTCTTTTTCTTCGCGTTTGCTTGGCTCTTTTTTCTCTATGACAGGCTCAATACGTACTTTTGCCTTATGCTGTAACTTTTCTTTCTGCTGCAAGAAGGTTTCTTCGCGTTTTTGACGAGTGCGCTTAGCATCCAGTTCTTCTCTGATTTCACGTAACCAGCGGGCCACGTGAATAGCTACGACCATCGCCATAGCACCGAGCTTATCAATGACCATCAACCAAGACAGTCCGGTAAAAAGCGTGACTCCGGTCAGTAACACCGCCAGCAATAATAAACTGGTGCCAGAAGCACCAAACACTGACTCAAATCCATGCCCAACGACTTCACCCAGCACACCACCAGCACCTAATGGTAATAAAGCAGCATAGTCAGTCAGACTCAAGCTGGAGAGACCACTGGCGGCAGCTAAAGCCATCAATAAACCCACCATTTTTAATACCCAGAAATGCAACGCATCTTCGGTATCAGCACGTTTACCCCAGCTAAATAATAACCAACCACTGAAGCCAATCATCAGTGGCGATAAATAGGCGGGAAAACCAAAGCCATACAGCAATGCATCGGCTAACCACGCACCAACAATGCCACCACTATTGGCAATAACATCATCGGTTCCGGTAGTTGACCAGCCTGGATCAGTCGGTTGGTAAGACCATAAAGACAACAGTAAGTATGCCGCTATTGCGACTGACAAAATCAGTGCTGCCTCACGCAGACGGAAGCCGACTGCGCCAGAGTTGAGTTCTTGTTTCTGCTTGTCATTTACACGTGTCGACTGTGTCACTGTGATATTTCCAACCCTGCCAATAAATTAACGCTTGATTTTAACACAGCTTTTGAAGTTAGATGCTTGTCCAAAATCATTGCAATGGTTACTCTAACCATAGATATCTTATAACTCTCTTGGAGGCACCTCTTATGGCTGACAGCAAACACTGTCGTTTACTGATTTTAGGCTCTGGTCCTGCGGGCTACACTGCTGCGGTTTATGCAGCCAGAGCAGCATTAGAGCCCGTATTGATTACCGGCATTGAACAAGGTGGACAATTAACCACGACCACCGATGTTGATAACTGGCCGGGTGATGATGAAGGTGTCCAGGGACCAGAACTCATGCAGCGGATGCAACGTCATGCTGAACGTTTCGGTACGGATATCATCTTTGATCATATCCACACGACTGATTTATCTCAGCGTCCATTTCGTTTGATTGGTGACGCGGGTGAATATACAGCCGATGCCTTAATCATCGCGACAGGCGCCTCTGCAAAATACTTAGGTATGGAGTCTGAAGAAGCGTTTAAAGGTCGTGGTGTTTCTGCTTGTGCAACTTGTGATGGTTTCTTCTACAAGGGTCAGCATGTCGCTGTTGTTGGTGGTGGCAATACGGCTGTTGAAGAAGCGTTATATCTATCGAATATTGCCTCAAAAGTGACTGTTATTCACCGTCGTGACTCCTTTCGTTCCGAAAAGATTTTATCGAATAAACTGCTGAAAAAAGCAGAAGAAGGTAATGTCGAAATCTTATGGAACCATACACTTGATGAAGTATTAGGTAACGATTCTGGTGTCACTGGCATCAGGGTGAAAAGTACAGAAGATGGTTCAACTCAGGAAGTCCCGGTTCTCGGTGTGTTTATTGCGATTGGTCACCAACCTAACACCGGGATATTTAAAGGCCAGTTAGAGATGGAACATGACTACATCATTCTCAAAAAAGGCACTCAAACCAGTGTCCCTGGCGTGTTTGCTGCTGGCGATGTATCCGATCCTATTTATCGTCAGGCGATTACATCTGCTGGCGCCGGCTGTATGGCAGCATTAGATGCAGAACGCTTTTTGGATAATGATTAAATAATACGATTGGGGGCTTAACCAGCCCCCTTTTTCATGAGGGAATAACATGAAATATCAGCATATTTTGATTGCAACGGACTTTTCAAAACAAAAAGATATGATCTGTGCAAAAGCGCGTGAACTCGCTGAACAGCATCAGGCAAACCTCAGCATCTGCCATATTATTGAAGACTTTCCTCTGACCGACTTTGCTTATGAACCAATGATAAGCGTCGATATCGATATGCGTGATGCCCTATTGGAATCTGGTAAAAAACAACTGGCGACGCTGGCTGAAAGTTTATCGATTCCTGTAAATCAGCAGTGGGTTGAATTAGGCACGCCAGGACATGACATCGTCCGTGTTGCTGACGAAAATAATGTTGATCTGATTATTGTTGGTTCACATGGTCGACATGGCTTTAAGCGCCTTTTGGGCTCAACAGCTAATGCGGTACTTCATCACGCTCACTGTGATGTTCTCGCTGTCAGACTTAAGGACGACTAATCGTTGAAATCATCCAACCTGTTGAGCACGGTAAAATTACCGGGCTTTATGAGCTTTATTGCCGTGGCTTTTATCAATGCGATGGTTGATCTTGGTCATAAGATTATTATTCAAAATACCATTTTCAAAATTTATGATGATCAAACGCAGGTTGCGCTGACTGCCGTTGTTAACGGACTTATTCTTTTACCCTTCATCTTTTTATTTACATCGGCAGGCTTTCTGTCAGATCGCTTTTCCAAACCCTCTATCATGAGAATCTCGGCTTTCTCAGCCACCATCATTACCCTGTTAATAACATTGGCTTACTATCAAGGATGGTTTGTTTTCGCCTTTTTCATGACATTGATACTTGCCATCCAGAGTGCAATTTATTCTCCAGCAAAGTATGGCTATATCCGCCAACTAGGCGGTGATGCTCACTTATCTCCTGCCAATGGTTTTATTCAGGCAACCACGATTGTTGCTATCTTAACCGGTATTATTGTCTTTACCGTATTATTTGAATGGCTTCTGCTCGATCAGACCTATCATAATGAAGCCAGCTTAATCAGACACATTGCTCCTGCCGGTTGGCTTTTGGTGATTTTATCTGTTGTGGAATGGCGATTGGCTTGTCGCTTAGCTGATATCAACATTGCATCTACTTCACATCAATTTCCCTGGAAAGATTACGTAAAAGGTCATTTACTGAAAACCAATGTGAAACAGCTAAAAACAAACCCCATTATTTGGTACTCCGTGCTGGGGTTATCGTTTTTCTGGGGGATTTCGCAAACCTTTCTTGCCGTATTCCCTGCTTTTGCAAAAATCGTCCTGGCTGAAAATAACACGATGATTATTCAAGGACTACTGGCTTGCTCTGGCATCGGCATCGTTGTTGGCTCTATGGTCGCTGGAACCGGAGAAAAAGGCCATATCAAAACATCTTTTATCCCTGTCGGTGCTGTCGGGATGAGTCTCATTCTTTTTATTATTCCTGCATTACATACTGTTTCAGCATTTGCGGCGGCGATTTTTAGCTTTGGGCTTTTTGGTGGCCTGTTTATTATTCCGTTAAATGCGCTTATTCAGTTGCATTCCCCCGAGCAACATTTGGGTACCATACTGGCTGGTAATAATTGGGTACAGAACATTGTCATGACCGCATGTCTTGTCATTACTTTCATCGCAGCTCAAGCCATGTTGTCCAGTAAATTGATATTAATGGCTTTGCCCATCATCACATCACTGTTGGCTTGTTTCGTGTGGCAACGCAGTAAACAAGCACGATATACTTGACTTAATTAGAGAATTAGTGAATTCTCTTGGACAGTTGCCTATATGGATACCAGCACGTGAGTAAAACATTGTCGTTTCCCCCCGTCTATAAACACGAGTTTCAACAGGCCTCAGAAAACTTACGCCAAAGTCTATTACTGGCGAACCGCCACAAAACCCCCATCACCCCTGTGAACTATGCGGTTTGGTATGAATACGTCTCGGGCGATAATCAGGCTTTGATGAACAGCATTGATACCCGTTTAAAGAAAAATGAAGCAATTACCTCAGAAGTCACGCAATATCTTTATGAAAAATATGTATTAATGGGGATGCCTGAACGGCTTAATAATACCAATAATGGCCTAAAACTCGTTGTTGATAATACTCTGGAAAACCTGAGTAAGGTGGAAGCAACCGCTTCTCAATGCAGCCAGGGTTTAATGCAAAGCCAGGCACAACTCGAAACCTGTAATGATATTGATGAACTCAAAACGCTGGTCAACCAGATCCTGATAAACACACAACAGATTAGCAGCAGCAGTGGCGAACTGAAGAGTGAGTTAACACGCTCAACAGAAGAGATTATGAAACTGCGGCAAGAATTGGAAAGCGTAAAAGAAATGGCGAGAACAGATAGTCTGACCGGACTATTAAATCGTGGCGCCTTTGACAATGAGCTGCAATATTTATGCAGCAAAGGTTACAGTTTCTCGCTTGTATTATTTGATATCGATAATTTTAAACGCTTAAATGACAGCTTTGGGCATCTATTGGGTGATAAGGTGCTACAGTTTTTTGCTTCTCTATTAAAAAATCAGTGTAATGATATTCATTTGGCCGCACGTTTCGGAGGGGAAGAAATGGCCATGATATTCATGCATTCCAGTCTCGAAGAGACGTTTATGATTACAGAGAGCATTCGTGAAAAATTTTCTGAAAGCCGACTGAAGAAAAAAGGCAGTAATGAATCTATTGGCCAGGTAACCGTTTCAGCAGGCATCAGTAGCTACCAAGACAAGGATAGCCCGATTAGTTTAATTGAACGCGCCGATCAAGCGCTTTATCGCTCGAAAACGGGCGGTCGTAATCAGGTAAATTTTATTTAAAATGGTAAAACGTCGAATTTAAATAATCGATCACAGTGCGTTTTTGTTGTTCAGTCCATGTGACATCAGCCGCTTTGACACAATAAGAGACCCTTTTCTCAAGTCCCGCCAGAGTTTTCACTGTCTTATCGGTTCGACTATAAAGCTGATAAGGATCCCCGCCTCCAAGGGAAGCATGACACTGCAAACAAGCAGTATCATGCAACTGTTTACCATCAGCAAACACAATACTGCTTAATAATATTCCGCTAGCAAAGACAATTATTTTTTGCCACATCTCAGGCAGAATTCGTTTGTAAGTGAGCGATCCGCATTGCTGCAGGAGGATGCGAGTCATAAACAGCAGAAACTAGCGGATCAGGTGTTAAGGTACTGGCATTTTCCTTATACAAAGCTACTAGTGCAGCAATCAAATCATCAGCACTTGATACTGAGGCGGCATAGGCATCTGCCTCATACTCATATTTACGAGACAATGAAGTCATCAGCGGATGTAAAAAGAACATAAATACAGGAATAACTAACATGAACAAAGCCAAAGCCATGGCATTTGATTGCTGGCTGACACCCAAACCTCCATAAAACCATGTCTGATTAGATGCCCAGCCAAGAAGCGCCAGGCCGATCAGACTAATCACCGCCATAACCACCATATTTTTCACCACATGCTTACGACGGAAATGACCTAATTCATGGGCAAGAACCGCTTCGATCTGATCTTCATTCAGTGTGTTAAGTAAAGTATCAAAAAAGACGATACGTTTATTACTCCCCAACCCTGTGAAGTAAGCATTGCCATGACCACTGCGGCGTGAGCCATCCATCACAAAAATACCCTGGCTTTTAAAACCGCATCGCGCTAATAGATTTTCTACCCGTTGCTGTAAAGCAGCATCATCCAGCGGTGTAAATTTATTAAATAGCGGTGCAATAAAAGCGGGATAAGCCCACATCATAAATAAGGCGAAACCAATCCATGCCGCCCACAGATACAACCACCATAACTCACCGGTGCTTTGCATCATCCACAGTGCCACCCAAATCAGTAAAGCGCCCATGATCAGCGTTAATAGTGTTTGCTTAATAAAATCTGAAAAAAACAATGCGGGTGTATTACGGTTAAAGCCAAATTTATCTTCTAAAACAAAGGTTCTGTAATAAGAAAAAGGTAAATCTAATAACGATCCAATAACAATAAAGCTCAATAAAAACAGAACGCCCGTCAGCATGGACGACAATCCCAGACCATCCCAAGCATTAGAAAGTAATGCCAGACCACCGCCAAATGTCCATGCCAGGAGAATAATCACGCCATAGATATTTTCTTTACGTCCAAACCGACCTTTCGCCACGGTATAGTCTGCGGCTTTTTGGTGAGCACTCAGACTGATTTGATCCTCAAACGCTTTAGGAACCTTATCGCGATGGGCCTGAACGTGTTTACCTTGCCGCATTGATAACCAGAGTTCCGTTGCCGTCATCAAAAACAAAGCCGCTAAAAATATCCAGCTAAATTCGTTCATAAATTTATGTCCAATTTGAATCTTTATAAAATGTCATGCAGAGTAGCCTTTGATACAATCTGTGGCAAGTTAGTTCAATCAGTCCAAACCCAACTCAACAAAAAGACGGAGATCATGGCCAAAAGTAAAAATAATCTCATCTGGATCGACCTGGAAATGACCGGTCTTGATACCAATAATGACTATATCATTGAAATTGCCACCATTGTGACAGATGCACAACTCAATGTCTTAGCTGAAGGCCCTATTTTAGCCATTCATCAGGATGATGCCATATTAAATGGTATGGATGAATGGAATACTCGCCAACATGGCAAATCTGGTCTGGTTGAACGTGTTCGCAACAGCTCGCTCAACGAGGCTGAAGCCGAACAACAAACCATCGAGTTTCTGAAGAAATACGTTCCTGCCGGTGTCTCACCCATGTGTGGTAACAGTATCTGCCAGGATCGTCGTTTTCTGGCGCGCTGCATGCCAGAACTCGAAGCTTACTTTCACTACCGTAATCTTGATGTGAGCAGCCTGAAAGAACTGGCTCGCCGCTGGGCGCCAAAAGTGGAAAAGAGTTTCAAAAAACGGTCTTCCCATCTGGCAATGGATGATATCAAAGACTCCATTCGTGAGCTGGAACACTATCGAGAATATTTCATCAAGCTTCCCGAAGCCGAATAAACACAGTTCACATTGATTTCACAGATAGCGCGACAAGCTATCTGTGAAATTATTTAGTGAACCATTGTGACCCATAATAAAGCCACTCTTCCTCGTAAAATCTGCCCTGTCTGCCAACGTCCTTTTAGCTGGCGTAAGAAATGGCAACGCGACTGGGACAATGTTATTTATTGCTCACAACGCTGTCGTCGTCATCCTCGCTCATCACTATTAGCCTATGACTAAACTGAGCAGTTTCCCCGAACACATGATTCTATTGGACTGTGAGACCACAGGTGGTCGTGCCAGTCACGATCGCATTACAGAAATAGGTTTGATCGAAGTTATTGATGGTGAAGTGAAGGATAAATGGCAAAGCTTAATTAATCCTCAGCGGCCGATTCCTCCCTGGATAAGCAAAATCACCGGAATTGATGATGCGATGGTGATTGATTCACCCACATTTGATGAGATTGCCAGTGAATTGTACGAACGATTGCAAGGCACGATTCTGGTCGCCCATAACGCACGTTTTGACTACAGTTTTTTGAAGCAAGAGTTCAAACGTGCTGGTTATGATTATTCTGCAAAAACCTTATGCTCTGTAAAACTGAGCCGGCGGGTCTATCCACAGCATCAGGGCCATAGTCTGGATAAAATCATCCAGCGTCATCAGATTGCTATTCCTGACAGACACCGCGCCATGGCCGATACCGATGCCATCCTGTCTTATTTCACAATTATTCAGCAACAAGTTGATGAAATACTGATACAACAGAGCATCGCCGAGATATTAAAACGCCCCAGTCTGCCCAGTCATTTAGATAATCAGCTCATACAAAAATTGCCAGAAAGTCCAGGGGTATATCAGTTTTATGACGAAAGTGGCGCACTCCTCTACATTGGAAAATCCGTCAATATCAGAGAACGTGTGCTCAGTCACTTTTCTGCCGATCACAGACATCATAAAGAACTGGATATCAGTCAGCAGTTGCATCATATTGACTGGATAGAAACACCCTCCGACTTTGGCGCGCAGTTGCTGGAAAACAGTTATATCAAACAAACTTCACCGCGTTATAACCGTCGCCAGACGAAGATAAAAAAACTGTACCAAATCAGCAGAACAATTAACAAAGAAGGTTATGCTGAATTAGATGTCATTCTGGCCGATATGACAGCTGCCTCTGATATCACTAGCAAATACGGTTTATTTCGCAGTAAAAAACAGGCTCAAACAAAATTACTGGCCTTAATTATGCAATATAAATTGTGTCAACGTCTCTGCCATATTGAAAAGAAATCGTCAGGCAGCTGTTTTGCTTACCAACTAAAAAAATGCCTGGGAGCGTGTTGTGCTAAAGAGCCAGCACAGCGCTATAACCTGCGTGTTGATATGGCCTTGAGTCATATCAAAAATCAACAATGGCCTTGGTCAACGGCCATCATCGTTGCAGAACAATCAACATCAACACAGTCTGATGTCACTCACTATCATCTTATCGACCAATGGTGTTATTTGGGGCAAGTGGATAAACAAAGTGAGCCACAAACCTATTTAACGAATCAGCAGGGCCCGATATTCTTTGATATCGATACCTACAAGATTTTATTACGGTTTTTGACTCCCGCTAAAGCCGCTAACTTTCCTTATCTGACAATTCATCCCCTGGAACATCAATCACCTATCATCATGGATGGTTGGGGTTAACGGTCATGAGACTCAATCTTATTCTGGGTGATCAACTTAACTGGGACAGTCTCATCTGGCAGGATATTGATCAGAAAAATGATATTTTCTGGATGGCCGAAATATCGCAAGCCTCACTGCAGCCGCCCTCCAATAAACAACGCAGCGTAGTGTTCCTGTCAGCCATGCGCCACTTTGCCGAAGACATACAGAAAAAACATTTTCAGTTGCTTTATTCCCCCATTACCGATGATTTAAGCTCGTTCACTGATGCCCTCAAAAAAACCTTTACTGAACATAAGATAGATCGAGTTCGCTGCGTGCTCCCCGGTGATTACCTGGTGATGCAGGAAATTGAACACGCGGTTAAGCATCATCAGCTAGAGATAGACTGGTTAAAAGACGTACACTTTATCGCTAAACGGGGAGAATTCAGTCACTGGTTAAAACAACGTAAAAAGCCCACTATGGAATACTGGTATCGTCATTTGCGAGAGTCACGCCAAATCTTGATAGATAATGGCAAACCACAGGGCGGCCAATGGAATTTTGATAAATCAAACCGGCAAAGTTTTTCCAAACAAGGTCCCGATGTCATTAAGGAAAGTCCTAATTACGGCATTGATGAGATCACACAAGATGTCATCGATACGATAAAAAAAGACTTCTCTCAATTGCCCGGCACTATCGATACTTTTAACTGGCCAGTGACCCGTCGCCAGGCCTTGATTCAACTACGGCATTTTATTGATCATTACCTGCCTTTTTTTGGTGATTACCAGGATGCCATGTGGACTGAACAGCCTTTTTTGTATCATGCCCGACTCTCCGCCAGCCTGAACCTTAAATTACTGCAACCGCAGGAAGTTATTGAGGCCGCTGAACAAGCCTATAAAAATAACAAAGCCCCGCTTAATGCCGTTGAAGGCTTTATTCGACAAATATTGGGTTGGCGTGAATATATTAGGGGGCTGTACTGGGCATATAGAAAAGACTGGCTTCAGTTTAATGCACTCAAGTCCGAGCGTGATTTACCCGATTTCTATTGGACAGCAGACACCGATATGCAGTGTTTGCATCAAGCCATAAAACAAGTGCTTGATCATGGTTATGGTCACCATATTCAAAGGCTAATGGTGACAGGTTTATTTGCCTTGCTATGGCAAGTTCATCCGAAACACATTCATCACTGGTACCTTGGCATGTATGTGGATGCGGTCAGTTGGGTCGAGGTGCCGAATACGATCGGTATGAGCCAATATGCGGATGGCGGCATCGTTGGCAGTAAGCCTTATATTGCCAGTGGCGCTTATATCAACCGCATGTCGAATTATTGCCAGCATTGTCCGTTTGATCCGAAACAAGCTTCTGGTGATAAAGCCTGTCCTTTTACTACACTGTATTGGTATTTTATTGATCAACATAATGAGCTTATCAGCCATAACCCTCGGCTTGCGATGCAAGCGAAAAACTGGGCAAAAAAATCAAACAGCGAACAACAAGCCATCCGTGAACGGGCCGAATGGCTATTTCAACATCTCGATACAATGAACAAGGAAGCCTAATGTCAGCATCACAATTAGTCTGGTTAAGAAATGATCTGCGTTTAGATGATAATCCAGCTATTGCACAGGCCCAGCAACTTGGCGATATTCAGGTTCTTTTTATTGCCACCGCCAAACAATGGCGACAACATGATGAGTCTGATGCCAAATTAGGGCTAAAAGCGGCCTCGATCAATGATATTTGCCAGAATCTTGCCAAGAAAGGCATAGCGTTCACGTTGATAGAGGTTGATTATTTTGCTGATGTAGCAGACGCTTTACTGGCTTTTTGCCAGCAAAATAAAATTGAGGCGGTGTGGTTTCAGCAGGAAACAGCTTTGGATGAAAGCCGTCGGGATGAACAGGTCAGTCAGACATTATTAGAAAACCATATCGAATGCCATGCACTAGAATCAGATTTACTGGTGCCGGTGCCGGTGCTTACTCAAAAGGAGGAACCTTATAAGGTATTTACCCCCTATTACCGAAGCTGGCGAACGCTTCTTGAAGACCGAGCCCGGCCACCTTATGACGAACCAGCCAAACAAGGTAAAGCTATTAAGGTAAAAAACATCAATCCTGACTGGGCTGGCAAATACCGTGACGATTTATGGCTCGCTCAAGAAACTGAAATCCTGCAAAAGCTTCAACAGTTTTGTCAGAAAAAACTCAAAGCCTATCCGGATAAACGCGATTATCCGGCGATGCCAGCAACAAGTACTCTGTCACCTTATTTAACGCTGGGACGAATCGGTCCAAGACGGTTATTACATACCATTCAATATTATTGTGCAGAGCAGAACCTGCATTGGCAGGATAATGACTGGTTAAGAGAGCTCGCCTGGCGCGACTTTTACCGGCAGTTACTGATCCACTTTCCTGAGTTAAATAAAGAAAAACCCTTCAAGCCAGAAACAGAAAATCTGGTGTGGAATGATAGTGAGTCAGCGTATAAGGCCTGGTGTGACGGCAACACGGGCTTTCCCATTGTCGATGCTGCCATGCGTCAATTAAATCAAACCGGCTGGATGCACAACCGTTTACGAATGATCGTCGCCAGCTTTTTAACCAAACTCTTATTTATTGACTGGCGTCAGGGCGAAAAATATTTTATGCAAACCCTTATTGATGGTGAATTTGCGGCGAATAATGGGGGCTGGCAATGGAGTGCATCCACCGGCTGTGATGCGGCACCGTATTTCAGAGTCTTTAATCCTCAGCGACAATCAGAAAAATTTGATCCTGATGGTGAGTTTATCCGGCGGTTTGTACCGGAGCTAAAATCACTGTCTGCAAAACAGATACATTCGCCAACGTCAGCACAACGAAAAGAGTTTGGTTATCCAGAGCCCGTTGTGGATTACAAAAAAGCCCGACAAGAAGCGATATCAGCGTTTGATGCATTAAAGTAACGGCAAAACAATCACTCTAAGTATTTGATATTCGTTTGATTTAACATATGATTCGCTTATGTTCTATGGTGAATCAGACGGTTATATTGATCCATCTCTGCCGAAGCTGGATCCAAAAGCACTAACCCAATTACAACAACAAGCGGCGAAGGATCTGGCAAAACGTACCATTCCTGGTGGTGTAATTGTATTGCTAGCCTTGCTTATTTCAGCGTATTACTCTCCCATCATTGATGATGCCCCGCTTTTTACCTACGTCTTATTCGCTTTTATGGGTATCGTTTTTTTATGTCGCTTGTATGTCGTGCTTTCATTCTTAAAACAACCGCAAGCACTGGATAAATGGCTAAAACAACTGTTTGCTGTCTTTTTTATTTCCGCGACCACATGGGGTATCTATGTCGCGGTATGCCTTTATCTCTATCAAACCTTGTTTACCAATATGGTGATTCTGATGTTTACCATCGGGATTGGTGCGGGCGCATTAACCAGTTTATTTATATGGAAACGTCTCGCTCAGATGTATTTGTGCATGATATTTCTGCCTATCATTTTGTCCACAGTGCTTAAATGGAACTTAAGCACCATCAGCATATTGTTTGGGCTGGTTTCATATATGATTTTTTTGCTGCTACAGGCAACCCGTGCTAACGCAGAGTACTGGCAGTCACTCTATTTAACCAAAATTCTTCAGCAACAAACTTCTGAGCTTATGATGGCAAAAGAACAGGCTGAAACAGCCAATCGTGCCAAAACAGAGTTTTTATCCAGCATGAGTCATGAGTTAAGGACCCCCCTTAACGCCATATTAGGCTTCACTCAACTACTCGCCACCGATCCTAAAATGCCGCTTCGTTCTCAGCAGGCTGAAAGTCTTGATCATATTATGGTAGCAAGCAAACACTTACTAACATTAGTCAATCAAGTGCTCGATCTGGCAAAAGTCGAAAGTGGCCATCTGGATTTGACGCTCAAGCCGACAAATATTGGTGCCATCGTCGCCGATTGTATCTCGCTCGTAGACACACTGGCTAAGCAGAAGCAGATCAAGTTTGTGATCGCCGACGATCCGGCGGTATTTGTCTATGCTGATCCCATGCGTTTAAAACAAATCCTAATCAATTTACTCAGTAATGCCATCAAATATAATCGTCAGGAAGGCCGTTTAATGCTCGAATACAAAAAGCAGGCGGATTCACTTCGTGTGCTGGTTATTGACACCGGGCCAGGTATTTCCCATGAAAATCAACGATTACTGTTTTCAAGTTTTTCTCGGTTGGGACAAGAAAATTCGACCACTGAAGGCAGTGGTGTAGGCCTGGTCATCACCAAAAAACTCATTGAGGCAATGGGTGGACGAATTGGCTACCAAAGTAAAGAACAGCTTGGCTCGACCTTTTGGTTTGAACTCCCATTAGCAAGCAATGCCGAGTCCTGATCACTGCTTCAGCGCAACAACTAATAATTTCAGTTCTTCACTAATAGTTGTTAAGCCTTTTCCAGACTGACCAATACCCTCAATATGTTGATTCACATCAATGGAGCTTGATTTAATCTGCTCTGCAGCTCTGGCAATATCATCAACAGTCGCAGTTTGCTGTTGGGTGGCCACAGCAATCGATGAATTCATTTGTGTGATGTTATCCATTGCAGAAACAACGGGTGCCATGGCGAGATTTGCTTCGTCAGTCTGTGTCGCGCATCGTTTCGCAGCAGAACTCTGGCGGCCAATAATATTTGTCGCCTCAGCACCTGAACTGGTGAGTTGCTCAATGATGGCTTTGATTTCTTCTGTTGACTCCGTGGTTCTCGATGCTAGCAATCGAACTTCATCTGCCACAACGGCAAAACCTCTGCCATGCTCACCAGCTCTGGCGGCCTCAATAGCGGCATTTAATGCCAATAAATTGGTTTGTTCTGCAACACTCTGAATCACTTCCAGTACAGAGTGAATATTTTGACTGTTTTGTTCCAAGCGATGAATAACCGCTTCTGCATCGAGTAGATCCTTAGCTAACTGTTGCGTTGCGTTTGATGCTTCGCTGAGTTTATGCCGGGCAGAATGTGTTGCCTCGTTTGCTTGCATAACATGCTCTGATGCATCTGTTGCATTATTGGCGACCTCTTTAAAAGAGTATGACAACTGCATCACGGCAGTAGCCACTTGATCGGTACTATGCTGCTGTTGCTGTGTAAGAGTGGATGTCGCCTTTGATTCTTCTTGCAAAGATCGACTCGCATCAATCAATGTCTGAGCCTGGTGATCTAATTTATCTATCAAGTCGCCAAGATAGTGCTGAAGGTGAAGTGCTGCCTCGACCACTGAGTTGGTTTCAGCAAAAGCGAGTTCAGATGCCAGACTCTGCTGATAATGGCCATTGAGCATGGCTTTAAAAAAGGTATCGAGTTTAAGCAAAAACCGCATCAGACGACTCTGCATGACAAACTGCAGACAAAGGGCCGGAACAATAAAGAGTCCAGCAAATAAAATCATCCATTGCAAACGCTGAGTGATATCAGCTTTTATCTGACCTATATGCGCTTCATACGTTGCCAGCCTTGCTTGAAACGCTAGCATTTTCTGGTTTAACGCTTCTCTACTGACTGTCACTTGCTGTTGCATAGCCAAAGTATTGTTAAGTTCTTTTTCGTAACGCTGAGTCAGACTTTGCAATGACGAGATACTGAGATCACCTAACTCATCAGGTTCTTCAGGTATTAATGCTTCTTCATCGACTTCTGTGTAGACGCCAAAACGCGGCATCGCTTTTAATTGATTAACGAGGCCAGCAAAATGTTGATTTTCGTCTAATAAGCTTTTCTCAATCGCCTTATCCTGAGTCTCAAAATAACGTTGACGATAAAGTGAAATTTGATTCAGGCTATGCTCAAGCTCTACCAACACTTGAAGAAAATCAGCAATCTGTGATGCAGGGGGGGCTTCTGCTTTTTCCGCATATCGGTTCAAACTCAGCAAGTCACCGTTACGTTCGCGTTCATTATTCATCAATAAAGTTTGTGGATTAGCTGAGAGTTTGCCTGCAGAGCGCACCTGCTGCACTTCTGCTTGTAATGCGTCGATGCCTTCTTGAATCGCGCTATTATCTGACTCGCTTAACCAATCAAACGTCTTTGCTTTCATGGTATCGAGCTGATTTTCTGCATCCTGTAATAAATTAGCCTGTCCTGAAGCCAGGTAACGCTCAAGCAAAATCCGTGTATCTATGTCAAAGGCATTGCGATACTGCTTGAATTCCTGAGTAATTTGATAAGGTTTATCCAGTTGGTACCATCCCCATACGGCCACAGCAGATGACAGAATAAGTGCAAAAACAATAACAAAGGTAATCAGACGGGAAACAAACGATAACTTCACTTAACTTCTCAGCAGTCAAAAACGTGCTGAGTTTAAAGTGCTTCAATGACAGCTTTATGACACCTGATGCTGTTGTAACGCCCAGTCAATGTGTTCCTGCACCATATCTGACACCTGATTTGAGCGGCTCTGTAATGCCTCAATAACTGACTGGCTCGTTTTCGCATTCCCTAAAGCAACCGCAATATTTCGTAACCAGCAATCATAGCCAATTCGCCGTATCGGACTCCCTTCCAGACGAGATAAAAAAGTGTGCTCTGACCACATAAACAGGTCAACAAGCTGAGGTGCATCTAAACCATCGCGGGGTAAATAGTCTGATTCCGTGGTGGCCTGTGCATATTTGTTCCAGGGACAAATCAACTGGCAGTCATCACAGCCATAAATTCGATTGCCCATTAAAGGTCGAAACTCTTCAGGTATGGCGCCATGTAACTCAATCGTTAAATAAGAAATACAGCGACGCGCATCCAGTTCATATGGGGCAACAATGGCTTGCGTTGGACAGATATCAATACAAGCTGAACAACTGCCACAATGAGCAGAAACAGACTGCGTCGCCGGTAGCGGTAAATCGGTATAAATCTCGCCTAAAAAGAAGTAAGAACCGTGATCACGATTAAGTACATTGGTATGTTTTCCTATCCAGCCGAGTCCAGCCTTTTCGGCAATGGCTTTTTCCATGACCGGCGCGCTATCTGTAAATACCCGATAGCCAAACTCACCGACCTCTTTTTGAATATGCTCGGCCAGTTTTGCGAGACGTTTTCGCATCAATTTATGATAATCACGGCCAAGGGCATAACGTGATACAAACGCCTTTTCACTGTCATTAATCACCGACCACGGTTCGGCTGCTTGCCCTGGCCAATAATCCATTCTGACACTGATAACACTAAGTGTTCCCTCGACTAGCTGTGCTGGGTGTGTGCGCTTACTCCCATGCTTTTCCATAAAGGTCATCTCGCCATGAAAACCTTTTTCCAGCCAGTTCTGTAACTGCTTATCGGCTGCAGACAAGTCAAGATCACTGACGCCCAATGCCTGAAAACCAAGCGAGCGCGCCCAACGCTGCATACGCACAATAAAATCTTGCCAGTTGATATCACTGTTTTGTTTGTCCATGAACCTATTATAAGCTGTCAGCATTGAATGACAGGACTCATCTTATGCACACACTGCCGGACAATTTATATACAGCAGCGCAAACCCGTGAAATTGATCGCAGCATCATTGAAGATCATCACATTAGCGGTAGCGAACTGATGTCGCGTGCGGCAAAAGCCGCTCTGGATATTTTGGTCAAAACCTGGCCTCGGACCAAATACATCATCGTGCTGTGTGGTGCCGGTAATAATGGTGGTGATGGTTACGATCTCGCGCATCAAGCCATTAATCAGGGTTTCAATGTCGATGTTATCGAACTGGGTAATCCCGATAAAATGAGTGAAGAAGCTTTGAAGGCCAGGCAAGGCTTTTTGAGCACGGGCCAACAAGCACAACCATTTAATGGTGACATCAAGGACGCTGACGTCCTCGTTGATGCCTTATTTGGTACAGGCTTGGATCGCCCGGTCACTGGAGAGTATGCAAAAGCGATTGAAGCCGTGAATGCTAAGACCCACACTCCGGTGTTATCTATCGACATCCCTTCCGGTCTGAATGCGGATACTGGAAAGATTATGGGAGTAGCGGTTCAGGCTGATGTTACCGTTAGTTTTTTAGGCTTGAATCAGGGCTTGTTTACTGGGGATGGACCTAATCTATCTGGCTGCATTTATTTTAATGATTTGGATGCACCGGATACGGTATACGAAACAATTCCTACTGCAACCAAACTGGCTCTGTTCGAACATTATCAGTCACTTCTAAGCCCGAGAGCACGCTCAGCCCATAAAGGAGACTTTGGGCATTTACTGGTTGTGGGTGGTAATCAGGGAATGTCAGGTGCAGCCAGGATTTGTGCAGAAGCTGGCGCGCGAACAGGGGCGGGGCTTATTAGCATTGCGACACATCCTGAACATGCCAACTGGTTAAATATTGACCGCCCGGAGTTAATGGTTAAAGCCATTCATTCAGTTGATGACTTAACATCGCCATTAGCGAAAGCATCAGTGATAAGTTTTGGACCGGGACTGGGCCAAAATGCATGGTCTGAAACCTTATTTAACACACTTATCAATACAGATAAGCCGATGGTCATTGATGCTGATGCCTTAAATTTATTAAGTCAGCATCCCCATAACAAGCCCAATTGGATACTCACGCCCCATCCAGGTGAAGCAGCCAGGTTACTCGGCACCAACAGCAGTGAGATAGAAGCCGATCGCTTTCAGGCAGTTAAACAAATTCAACAAAAATATGGCGGTGTGGTCGTGCTTAAAGGCGCCGGCACACTGATTTGTGATGGTCAAACAACGCTAGTCTCAACCGCGGGCAACCCAGGTATGGCAAGTGGTGGTATGGGAGATGCCTTGACCGGCATTATCGGCGGATTACTCGCGCAGAAAATGTCACTCTTTGACGCCGCCAGCCTTGGTGTCATACTTCACGGTATGGCAGCCGACAGAGCGGCTAAAGAACATGGAGAGCGAGGATTACTGGCATTAGACTTATTACCTCACCTCCGCCACCTGTTGAACTCAAAATAAGAAAATAACGTGCATAGATACCTCGACAACGAACAAGCTACGCTTGATTTAGGCAGAGAACTCGCCTTAGTTGCGCCTGCCCAGCTTTTTACTATCCATCTTGAAGGTGAACTCGGCGCCGGGAAAACCACCTTTACCCGCGGCTTTGTGCAGGCTTTAGGTCATCAGGGCAATGTCAAAAGCCCGACCTATACCCTGGTTGAGCATTATCAGCTCAATAACCGTGATATTTATCATTTTGATTTATACCGGCTGAGTGACCCAGGTGAACTCGAGTTTATGGGCATCGATGACTATTTCCACACAAATGCCATTTCACTGATCGAGTGGGCTCAACGGGGTCAGGATTTTTTACCGCCACCCGATCTGATGATTCAATTGACGTATCAATCCAAAGGAAGACAGGTCGATATTCAAGCGATGACAGCTTTGGGTGAAGAAGTCTGTGGAAAACTTCACAAATAGTTCAACTTTCCTTTGTATCTCATTTATTTAGAAAGAAAACTTGATTTTAATTTTAAGCAAAGAGAAAATAACCCCCAAGTGATCATAAGGGTGTTGAGATGGTCCGTCTCCTGCTAAGTTTTTTTCTACTATATGTTTCAGTGCCTGCTTTGGCTGATGCGATTCAAGGTCTTCGTGTATCTGCTGATAACCAGAGTGCCCGTTTAGTCTTTGATCTTGATAATAAAGTCAGCTACAAAGCGTTTACATTAGCTAATCCTGATCGTCTGGTCATCGATTTGAAAGGCTTTCAGCAACGCGACAAATTAACCATACCATCGTTAATTAATACACCGATTAAAGCCGTGCGTTATGCCGCATATGATCAAAACACACTGCGCGTCGTCTTGGATTTAGCACATGAAGTGCAATATCAGGTTCAGTCCTTACCGCCACAAAAAGATTATCCGAACCGTTTAGTCGTCGATTTAAGCTATACAAACGCCCAGCTCAAACAATCCATTGCTGCAGTCAAAGATGAAGCGTTGAATAAGCCTGCTGCCACCGTGACAAATAAAGTTGAACAACAACAAAAAATCATTAAAACCAATAAAATTCTGCCGCGAAGGGACATCATTATTGCCATCGACCCCGGCCATGGCGGCCAGGATTCAGGCGCATTAGGTCCTCATGGCACCAAAGAAAAAGACGTTGTCCTGTCTATTGCCAAAAAGCTTGCCTACCTGGTGGATAAAGAACCGGGAATGCGTTCTTACCTGACACGAGACAGTGATGTATTTATCAGCTTAAGACAACGTATTCGTCGTGCCCGCGAAAATGGCGCCGATATGTTTATTTCTATCCATGCTGACGCCTTCACTAACCGCAATGCCAGAGGTTCTTCGGTTTATGTGCTATCCAGCCGCGGTGCCAGTAGTGAGGCTGCTCAAATCCTTGCTGACCGCGAGAATGCGGCTGACTTAGCAGGTGGGATCAGTCTGGAAGATAAAGACGATTTATTAGCGTCGGTGTTACTCGACCTTTCTCAAACGGCGAGTTTGGAAGGCAGTCTGGAAGTCGCTGAAACCGTATTATCCGGTCTAAAACGCGTAGGGCATGTACACAAAAAGCATGTAGAGTCCGCAGCCTTTGTGGTGCTCAAATCGCCTGATATCCCTTCTATTCTGGTTGAAACAGCGTTTATTTCTAATCCGGAAGAAGAGCAGAAACTGAAAAATGCTAACCATCAAAATAAACTGGCACATGCGATGATGGTCGGCATTCGTAATTATTTTCAAAAAAACCCCCTGCCAGGAACCAGTATGCCGCAGCAACATATTGTGAGCCGTGGTGATACTCTAAGCATGATTGCTCAGCGCTATCAGGTCAAAATGGCAGACATTAAATCAGTCAATAATCTGGCCTCATCCGAAATTCAAATTGGTGATGTGTTAAAAATCCCCTAAACCTCTTTGAATCCATACGTTAAACTCTAGCGTATGAACGAAACCAGAATTCACGCTCTCCCACTTCATTTAGCCAATCAGATTGCGGCTGGTGAAGTCGTTGAGCGTCCCGCTTCCGTACTCAAAGAGCTTGTTGAAAACAGTATTGATGCCGATGCAAGCCAAATTGATATCGTCATTGAAGGCGCGGGAAGCCAACTGATTAAAGTCACCGATAATGGCAGTGGCATTCACCCTGAAGACTTAGCTTTAGCCTTAAGTCGTCATGCCACCAGTAAATTACATAGCAGCGAACAACTCAGCGTGATCGGTAGCTTAGGCTTTCGTGGTGAAGCATTACCCAGTATCGCTTCAGTGACGCGTTTAAGCCTCACATCCAAGCAAGCCGAACAAGACTGTGCCTGGCAAGTGCGTTCAGATCAGTTACAGCCAGAGCCAGCAGCTCATCCAGATGGCACCACCGTTAGTGTCGCGGAACTGTTTTTTAATTTACCGGCACGTCGTCGTTTTCTGCGAAGCAATAAAACCGAGCTTCACCATCTTATTACCACCTTCTATCGACTCGCATTAAGTCGCTTTGATATTGGTTTCAGTGCCCGTTTTGATGAACAGACTTCGATTAAATTACCTGCACTCAAGTCAGCTGATACGTACTCACAAAGACTGGTAAAAATCTGTGGTCAGGCCTTTGTTCGTGATGCCAACTACCTGGAACAGTCTTTTGAAGACATTCATTTATCTGGTTGGGTCAGCAAAGCCTCTGCCCACCGAGCTCAAACCGATGTGCAATATTTCTTCATCAATGGCCGTGTGATCAAGGACCGGGTGATTAATCATGCCATTCGTCAAGCCTATGGCGAATTGCTGCCATCTGGTCGCCAGGCAGCTTATGTTTTATACCTGACCATGCCGTTAGACCGTGTTGATGTCAATGTTCATCCAACCAAGCATGAAGTCCGTTTCAGAGATGCACGTTTAATCCATGGGCTTATCAACAAGGCAATTCAGGAAGCACTACAAGAAACTAAAGAAGAAAATAGTCGTCAGACGGAATTAACGCTGCCAGAAAATATACACATCAATGAGCAGGCGTCGACATATCAGGCAGAAACAACAACGATAGAAAAATCGGCCAGTCTTAAAAATAAGATGACGGTTCGAGCTGACTGGTCAGCCGCATCGATTTTACATAACCGTTTTATTGTTGTTCATGCTCCAGAACCGGCGCTGATTGATCTGCAACAAGCGGACAAACGTATTCGCCAACAACAGTTTAAGCAAGCTATTCACAACAACACTGTGAGCTCCAGGCCGATTCTAGTCCCTCTTTGTTTTCCGCTGTCCGTCTCAGACATCAATAAATTCCAGAATTTTAAAACCCGTTTATCTTCTTATGGCATTGAGTTTGAAGTGGATGACACTTCGCTGACAATTAAACGTATTCCATTTCTTTTATCGCAAGTCGCCTTGCCTGATTTAGTTAGCCGCTTAGCAGCAATACTCGATGACAAAAGCAGCGATAGTGACGCGTTAATCACCGATGAACTGATACGCTTAATACCGGATAATCCGATCCATAACCTTGAACAGGCAAAACCGATTATCGAACAGGTACTCAGTAATAGCATTGAAAAAACACAGTGCTATCGTAAACTTGATCCCAGCTTACTGACTGGCTTATTCTCATCTTCATAATAATGACATAACTTCAGAGAGAACTATTATGGCTAAGTCTGCTCGTTCAGCCCCATCCCTTGTCCCGGCTATTCTTGCCTTAATCGTACTGGTCGGATTGGCGTATTTACTTTTTGCTGACTTACAACCCTCCCGCACCGAGCACACCGTTTCGCCCCCGATTGAAATTGAAGATCCGCAAATAGAAGAAGTCACCATCGAACCTGTTGCACCTCCCGAAGATCAACAAGCGATTACTGAGAAAGAAGCTGAACAATTTGTTGACCACCTGGGTAGTAAAGCTGTCACGCTGGATGGCAAACAGGGTGAGTTCGTCCGTAAAGACGGTACGATTGTGATTCCAAAAGTAGAAAAACGTGACACAACTATCGGTCAGCTACTAGCCGATAAAAGCCTTAGTCCTGACACCCCTGTCACCATCGAATACACCGAGACCGAAAAACAACAGACGACCATACAGGCACTTGATGACAGCACTGAAGATAAAAACACGATTGTCACCATAGAAAAAGCTGACGGCAGCCAGCAACAAAGCCCATTGATAGATTTAATAAACGATAATAATGTCGATAAAAATGCACAAATTACCGTGATTAACAAACAGCCCATTCAGAAAAAAACCACGATTGGTCAATTATCACAATCCGAACTCTCCCCCAAGCAGGCCATTCACGCAGAAATCGATCGCGGCTCTATCGAGTTGTCAGTGAATGATATTGTCAAATCCGGAGGTTTGGATGACAACGCATTGTTTTACCTGCATCGCGTTACCGAAGCCGATCGTCAGGGATTATGGGGCATTATTCAGTCAGGTTTGATTCAGCGTTTTCGCCAGGGCCTAACCCTTGAAGGCATAGGCATTAATAAAGATTTGGTCCGAGTCACCATTCCTGCTGATGCCGATGAACCTTTACCCACCGGCCTAAGCTCATTTCTTGGCAAGATACTGAATAATAAAGTGGAATCCAGCTACATCTATAACTACACCACCAGCACGATGGGGCATAATCCGGATCTTATCTATCCTGGACAGCAACTGATTTTGATTCACTTCTCCAATGATGAGTTAAAACAAATCTATCAATTCTTTGCTGATCAACGAAACGAACAAGCAGAAACGTTTGCTATTCACTGATGATTTTAGAAATCGCCTTTTTTGTTGTTGTGTTGCTGATTATTGGTGTGGCCTTTTTAATCCCGTTTGATTAAATGGTGTTTACACCTGACTCGCTTTCCTTGTCAGCGTTAAATCGTCCATAGCGCAACATCACGCTTGGCAGCACTAGTAAATTCAATATCGTCGATGAGATCAAGCCGCCAATGATAATACTGGCCATGGGTCCCATGATTTCACGGCCGGGGCTATCTGAGTTCATTGCAATCGGTAACATCGCCAGCGCCGTCACTAAAGCGGTAATCAGAATCGATGGTAAACGCTCCTGAGCACCACGAATGGCGGTATCCAAATTCCATTCGGCCCCTTCTTCTTTCACCATATATTGATAATGTGACACCAACATAATCGCATTACGCAAGGTAATCCCAAAAAGAGTGACAAAACCGACTAATGAACCGATAGACAAGACGCCATTCGTTAATACTACGGCCAGCACGCCGCCGACTAAAGAAAACGGTAAGTTGATTAACACCAGCAACATATTACGAAAGCTTTGTAATGCCACAAAAAGTAACAATAACACCGCTACACCCGCCAAGGTGGAATGCACAATTAAATCCTCTCGCGATTGTGCTTGTGCTACCGCTGCGCCCGTAAATTCGGGATAAATATCCGCTGTAAATGCCACTTCCTCATGAACCCGTTGCTTAAGCTCAGCGAAGAAAGAGCTTAAATCACGATCGGTGACATTGGCAGTGACGGTCTGTAAACGCTGTGATCCGCGATGCTGAATCATATGACGTCCAGAGACCTGTTGAATGGTCGCAATATCCTGCAAGCGCAACATCACCCCATCAGGTGTCTGAATGGGTAAATTTCTTAATTGTTGGGGTTGTCGACGCAATCTTTCGGGCAGAACCACAACCACATCAAACACCTGATTGCCTTCATAGACCTGGCCGACTACAGCACCATCAAAGCCTGTTTTAACAGCCTGCATCACCTGAGCAGGACGTAAGCCCCAATAGGCCAGTTTGTCTAAATCCAGCCTAACCTCGAGCTGAGGCTCGCCAGGTGGCGCACGCAACTGTACATCTGCCGCGCCATCAATGTCCCTGATAACTTTGGCAACTTCTTGTGCTGTCTGATCTAAAGCATCCAGATCTTTGCCATAAATATTCACCACAATCGGTGAGGTATAACCAGAAATCGTTTCATCAATACGTTCGGTTAAAAACGTATTCACTTCTGAATTCACACCGGGAAACGCTTCTAAGATCTCACGAATTTCATCCAGAACCCGCTGTTGTGATGGACCATCCATCGGTTCCAGATCCACTTCATACTCGCTGTAGTGGGTACCAAAGGTATCCGCACCACGCTCAGCACGCCCCGCCCATTGTGACGTTGAACGAACACCGGGTATTTCCGCCACACGTTGCTCAATACGGCCGCCGATTCGCAAGGATTCTTCAATGGATGTCCCAGGCACACTGGCAGTATGAATAATGTAATGACCTTCGCGTAACTCGGGTAAAAAACTTCCTCCTAAAAAAGGCAGTATTGCTAAGCCCGCTAAACAAAACCCAAGCACACCCAATAATGTCACTCTTGGAAAACGGCTTATCGATGATAAAAGACGGCCATAAACAGGTTTAATCATCCTCACCAATGGTGGCTCGTCATGACTGACATCTCCCGCCCGGGTCAGCAAGATATGGCAAAGCGCCGGGGTTACCGTTAATGCCACCGCTAATGAGGCAAAAATAGCCAGAATATAGGCTTCACCCAACGGCTCAAACATTCGTCCGGCAACCCCACTCAAGGTCAATAAGGGCACAAATACCAGCATCACAATAAAGCTGGCATAGACGACGGAACTCCGTACCTCCATCGACGCTTGATACACCACTTCCATCGCAGGTTTTGGCTTCGCGAGTAGCGCGTTTTGTCGTAAGCGACGAAAGATATTCTCAGTATCAATGATGGCGTCATCCACCACTTCACCCAGCGCAATCGCCAGGCCACCCAACACCATAATATTGATGTTGATGCCAAACTCTAACAGCACAATCATGGCCGTAAATAATGACAGAGGAATGGCGGTCATCGAAATAACAGCGGTACGGATATTAAATAAAAACAAAATCAGCACCAGCATGACCAGCCCACCACCGACCATCAGATGCTCTTGAATATTATGCAAGGAGGTCTGGATGTAATTTGCAGGCCGGAATAAGTCATCATGCAAGACCACACCTTCCGCAGCAAAGCCATCTTTGAATTCATCTAAAGCCGCTTCAATACCTTCGGTCACCGCCAAAGTGTTCGCTTTGTATTGCCCGATCACCATCAGAACAACAGCGGGTTTACCGCCAATAGCCGCACCACCAATAGTTGGCGCAGGTGCTTCTTTCACTGCTGCAATATCGCCTAGCCGTAAAACAGTATTGTCCTGTTTTCTGACAACAACTTTGGCTAATTGCTTGGCATTAAGCGGTTGTCCACTGACTTGAATGGTCATCCGCTGATTCCGATTTTCAATAAAACCCGTTCCCATAATGCCGGTGGCTTGCTGGGCCACAGTCATCACTTCATCGAGTGAAATGCCATATTTCGCTAATTTGCTGGGGTCAATTTGAATTTGTAATTGGCGTTCATGACCACCAAATACATTAATATCTGCCACACCATCTACACTCAATAACCGCGGAGCAAGCGTCCAGTCAACAAGTGAGCGCAGTGTCATTAAGTCTTGTGAGTCCGAGGTCAGACCAATGGTCATAATCGTGCCCGACGAGGACTCTAACGGCACCATTAATGGCGACCCAACACCTGCAGGCAGAGCATCTTTCAAGCCTAACAAGCGTTCAGACACTAACTGTCTGTCCAGATAAATATCTGTACTGTCGTAAAACGTCAGAATCAGTACCGAAAGGCTTGGGATAGATTGTGAGCGGATAGACTCCATACCCACCAGCCCACCCAGGGCATTTTCTAAAGGCTGGGTCACCAACACTTCGACTTGCTCAGCCGTCAGCCCCTGCGCTTCTGTTTGAATAATGACTTGTTTGGGTGCAAATTCTGGAAAGATATCCAGGCTGGAATTAGATAGCTTATATATGCCATAGATCAACAGCATGGAGGCTAACGCCACGACCACCCCCCGAAAGCGCACTGAGAAAGCAACGACTTTAGACAACATACAGCAACACCTCAGTCAGCAGACAATTACAGAAGGCGTGTTTAATCATCATCGTCCTCATCATGAATCTGCCAGCGGAACTCTTCGGATAACAACATTTGTGCGCCTGAAATCACCAGTTGATTTCCTTCTTCAAACTCATCCTGAATAAAAATGCCTCCAGCGACCAGCTTGCCATCACTCAAAGGAATGCGTTTATAGCTGGTGTCATCCAGTTGGATATACGCCCATGGTTGTCCTGAATACCAGACGATCGCTTCATCCGGAATATGGAAACCAGAATCAGGATCACTATTTTCTGGAATCCAGGCATCCAAACGCATCCCGAGACGAAGCTTGCCAGTCGCGATCCGGAAGTAATAGGTTTCACCCTGGATTTGTTTTGCACTGATATAGGCTGGGGAAACGAAATAGGCTTTTCTTGCTGATGCACGGTCGCCGGCACGTGAAACCCGAATCACATTCACATCGGCTGGTAAAGACGATTCCATCGGCAGGGTTACCATCAATAATGTGTCATGACGATTGATTAGTCTCTCCAGCTCTTTGGACGATTTATCCATGACCCAGTTAGCTATGGATTCGCCCCAACTTTGTATCAGCTCTGTTTTTGCATCTTCCAGTTGAAACTCCGCAGAGTCGAGATTGGCTTTTGCCTCACGCCAACTAGTTTCTGCATAAATCACATTTTTACTGGCTACACTTCCGGTGCCCTTAGCCAACTTTTTCAACCTTTCCCACTCGAGTCGATCTGCATTTTCAGTCACCTTTGCGATGGTGACAGCCGAACGAAGCTGATTGAGTCGTGAGCGCCATTGAATCAGCTCACGAATATCCACCACTTCGGCATAGGCTTTAAATTCAGGGAACAATAAGCTCTTAGTCAGCTTAAGCGTTTGAATACCGGTATAAGGGGCTGTTTCCTCATCTAGTTTGACAATCAGAGGTCGATTTACATCATCGTCTTGTTCAATCTCGTCATCGTCGTCATCACTATCCGCCTGGTGCTGACTGGAAATAAACGTTTTAAATCGCTCAGTCCAGGATGTATCCGATAAAATCCCCACTACAATAAATGCAAGAGCAGCCAGAATTATCAACGACCAGAACCACTTTTTACTTGATGCCGACATTCAGTTATCCATTGAATAATCAATAAAAATAGCTGGTCATTAGAGCATGCCCCTCTTCACCGGACAAGTCCGGAATAGAATTAATGATGATTTCCCCTTGACATCATTACTGTCAGAGGGTTTAATACGCACCCTTATCGGCTCGATAGCTCAGTTGGTAGAGCAAGGGATTGAAAATCCCTGTGTCCCTGGTTCGATTCCAGGTCGAGCCACCATGGATTTTAAAGAACCCAGAATTCTGAAAAGAAGCTGGGTTTTTTATTGCCTGTTATTTCTGTTGCATAATTTCCACAGCAAATTATCGTTTTGGCCCCAGCCCCTCAGACCGCAATGTATCAATACATTCGTTAACAGATACCATAATATCTGTGGTAAAAAAAACACAGAAATGTGATTTTCTCGTCAAAATAAAAAAAATTGTTGTAAAAGTGTTGCAATAGATTTTTTTATATGCAAAATAGCTAACAACCGAGACAAACTCCGGTTACGAGAGAGACTTAAAGTAATCTGTTAACAATTAGAAGGTGAAACAGAATGAAATTATTAAAAAAATCAACACTGGCTACATTAGTCGGTGCAGCAGCATTAACAGCTGCTGGTGCAGCTAACGCGACAATCGTTGTCGGTGGTGAAAACGGCTACGAATTCAGCGTTGACGGTAACATCAACCAATTCTTTACATATGCTGATTCAGACAATGGCGGCGCAGACAACTCTGGCGTTGAAAACGGTCTTTTACCAACATTCTTTGGTTTTAACGTAGCAGCGCCTGAAATCAATGGCTTGAAAGTAGCAGCGCGTGTTTCTATCTCTCCATCAACCAATGGTGGTAGCTACCAAGGTGGTGATCAAGGTAGTTCAATGGAACAACGTGAAGCGTTTGCTACTGTAGATGGCTCATTTGGTCAAATCTTATTAGGTAAAGCGTTAGGCGTATACTCTGCTAACAACATCTTATTAGACCAAACTTTATACGGTGTGGGTGCAACTGGTGGTGACAGCGGTATCACAACATTAGGTCGTATCGGTTACGGTTATGACTATGCTAACTGGCGTTCACAAATTCGTTGGACTTCTAACGATATGAATGGCTTCAAATTAGCTGTAGCAGTAATGGATGCTGACAAAGTTGGCGCTGGTAATAATGACTTTGACTTAGTTGACGCTGGTGAACAAGATCCTCGCTATGAAGCATCTTTAAGCTATGCAGCTGCATTTGATGGTGGCAGCGCTAAATTGTGGTTAGATGGTATGTCACAATCTGTGGACGCAACGTTCGGTGGTAACACACGCTCTGTTGATTCACACGCATACACAGTTGGTGGTCAAGTATTATTCTCTGGCTTTGAAGTCGTTGCAGCATACTATGACAACACTGGTGTAGGTGACTTAGGTGGTCTATCTTACGGTTCAGCAACTGACTTAAACGGTGATGAACGTGATGGTGATGGTTACTACGTACAAGCTGGTTACAACTTTGGTGGAAGCACTTGGTTGAAAGCCTCTTACGGTGAGTCAACACTCGAACAAACTTCTGCTGAGAAAAATGGTTCAGTAGCAGCAGCCTACAATATCGACACACGTAGCATGACAACTGTTGGTATTTATCATGATGTGACAGCTAACCTGAAACTGGTTGCTGAATACTCACAAATGGAAACTGAATTCCATGACAACACATCAGATGCTGACACAGATGTGTTCTCAGTTGGTGGTTTCATCAGCTGGTAAGCTAATCTGAAACAATTCATTTGAATTGATTCAAAGCTTAATAAAAGAGCCTCAACCTTCGGGTTGGGGCTTTTTTTATCGCTATCATTCTTAATTATTCAATACATCCTGCCCTATTTCTGCTGGGGTATTCGGGCTATTAACTTCATCAGATGAAG
This sequence comes from Methylophaga thalassica, assembly GCF_030159795.1. NCBI lineage: Bacteria > Pseudomonadati > Pseudomonadota > Gammaproteobacteria > Thiotrichales > Piscirickettsiaceae > Methylophaga > Methylophaga thalassica. The sequence goes on from NZ_BSND01000005.1 coordinate 752,381, forward strand.
ATTAACTCGCCCAATTTTGGGGCTTATTGATGCGCTGATGATTCTTTTTAGTGCAAAAGAATAAAACCAACCTTCTTTTTGCATCGCCTTCAAAATAAAAAATTAACCGTCTCCAATCATCTTTTTATTCTTTTAATAGCCTATTCGCTTTGCGCAAAGCACCTTCTATCAGGCTTACCCAGTCATTCTGTTAATTCATGAAAAAGTAAATATTCTCCTCTTACACTCCATTACCATCGTACTGGCATACATAGTGCAACTGTCAGTATTACCAAATTGGTAAATCGTAATACTAACCGGGGTATCTAAAAATGAAAAAAAGACTATTTCTCTCTCTTTTTGCAGGTTTCTTACTCGCAGGAAATGCTAACGCTGAACCATTGAAAATTGGCTACAGTGACTGGCCAGGCTGGGTTGCTTGGGAAATTGCTATTGAAAAGCACATGTTCGAAAAAGTCGGCGTGGATGTGCAATTTGAATGGTTTGATTATGTGGCCAGTATGGATGCTTTTGCTGCAGGTCAGTTAGATGCGGTCACCATGACCAATGGTGATGCTCTGGTAACAGGCGCAACTGGTGCACAGAATGTGATGATTTTGATTAATGATTACAGCAATGGCAACGATATGATTGTTGGCGCACCTGGCATTAATTCCATCACCGATCTGAAAGGTAAAAAAGTCGGTGTTGAACTGGGCTTTGTTGATCATTTATTGCTTTTAAATGGCTTGGAAAAAGCCGGTATGACAGAAAGTGATGTTGAGTTAGTCAATGTCCCGACCAATGAAACACCACAAGTATTGGCATCAGGCCAAGTTGATGCCATCGGTGCTTGGCAACCAAACTCCGGACAGGCTTTGCAACTGGTTCCAGGCTCTAAACCTATCTACACCAGTGCTGATGAACCAGGCCTGATCTATGATGTGCTCGCGGTATCACCATCAAGCTTAGCGGCTCACAAAGATGAATGGAAAAAAGTCATTGAAGCCTGGTATATGGCCGTTGATTACTTAAATGACCCTAAAACACGTGATGATGCCATCAGCATCATGGCTGCGCGAGTTGGTGTCGAACCTGAGGTTTATAAAGCCTTTATCGATGGCACAAAGATTTTGACCAAAGAAGAAGCACAGGCCTTTATGAAAAAAGCGGATGGTTTCGGTTCTTTGTATGGTTCAACTGAAATTGCGGACAAGTTTAATGTCGACAATAAAGTTTATGCAGATAAGCAGACTGTCGAAAATTATATTGATCCCTCCCTTTTACTAGGCGAGTAAACCGTTAACGGGTACCGGCATTTCTGTCGGTACCTCTCTCCTCCTGATTTTTTATGTCATTTACAGGCAGGGGATCGTGTTGTCTGAAAATAGCAAAGGTACTGTTTATGTCACTCTTTTCAGTTAATAAACCGCTTGAACCGCGTAGTCGACAATTAGTGACTATCAGCAGTTTTGTATTACCAATTCTTCTCTGGTGTCTGGTCAGTTATGTACCGTTCATCTGGCATCCGGAAGTAGAAATCACTTCGCCCGGCTCTGTGAACTACTTTCGTGAAGGTATGTTGGTCGATAAACCGGTTTTTAATACAGAAAGCGACAAAGCTTCTGCAGCAGGTAAAGCTGTGCCTGAAGGCATACCTGCTAACCCGATTTATTTACCTGCACCTCATGAGGTATTAACCGCTTTCTATACGTCATTTACCACCGAACCTAAACGTAGCAGTGAGCTTTGGTTACATGAAAGTCTTTGGAGCAGTATTCAGGTTATTTTTTATGGCTTCCTTTTATCATCGATCATTGGCATTCCGCTAGGCGTATTGGCTGGTACCTATGACTTCTTCTCTCGCTTATTCGAGCCTTTTATTGAATTCTTTCGCTACCTTCCAGCACCAGCATTTGGTGCGTTGGCAGTCGCTGTTCTTGGCATATACCAGGCCCCAAAAATTGCCATCATTTTTATCGGTACATTTTTCCAGCAGGTACTGATTGTAGCTAATACAACCCGAAAGCTGGACCCCGCCTTATTGGAAGCCGGGCAAACACTGGGAGCTAATAATCGCTCCATGCTATTTCGTATCGTTCTACCAGGGATTTTGCCGGATCTATACCGCGATACCCGCATTCTGCTTGGCTGGGCATGGACCTACCTGATTGTTGCCGAATTGATTGGTACCAGCTCAGGCATCACTTGGTTTATCACCCAACAGGCACGTTACAAAAACTTCGACAATGTCTTCGCCGCCATCATGATGATCGGCATCTTAGGCCTGACCATTGATTTATTGCTTGCCTGGTTTGGACGTCGTCTTTTTCCTTGGCAAAAAGCGAATTAGGAGCACGATATGAGTGAATCAAACTTACCCGATTATCGCATTCAGTCAGAGGCTGTCCGGGATCGTTTCGCCCGCATCAAAAAGCGTCCGGTGACGATGGAAGTTGCTGGATTAAGCAAAACATTCCAAAGCCGACATGGCACTGTTACTGCCCTGAAAGACATTAACCTGACTATCCATAAACGTGAATTCGTCTGCGTCATAGGACCATCAGGCTGTGGTAAATCGACTTTAATTCGAATTCTGGCGGGCCTTGAACAAGCCACCGAAGGCGAAGTAAGACTGGATGGAAAAGTGGTTGATAAACCGGGGCCAGAGCGAGGCATGGTATTCCAGGGTTACACTTTATTCCCATGGCTAACCGTCAAGAAAAACATCATGTTTGGTCTGATTGAGTCTGGCTATGACAAAGGCACGGCAGAAGCGGAAGCCAGACAGTGGATCGAGTTAATTGGCTTGTCACGCTTTGAAAACAGTTATCCACATCAACTCTCTGGCGGTATGAAACAACGGGTGGCCATTGCCAGAGCATTAGCCAATAAACCCAAAGTGCTGTTGATGGATGAGCCCTTTGGTGCACTTGATGCACAAACACGCAGCAAAATGCAGGCTTACCTGATGGAGATATGGAAAAACATCGATGTCACGGTGTTTTTTATCACCCATGATTTAGATGAAGCCATTTACTTGGCTGATCGCATTCTGGTGCTGAAAGCGAATCCAGGCGAAGTACAAGAAGTCATTGAAGTCGCCGTTCCACAACCGAGGCATCCGGAACAATTTTTATCCCCTGAATTTATCGCTACCAAAAAACGCCTGGAAGAACTGATTCATCCTCCCAAACAGGATGATGATGACGATCATCTGAATCTTGTGCGAATGGTGCCGGTAAATGATGAAGTTGGGAGTGTTTTCTAATGTATGAATTAGCACAAATGACCTGGGAAGAAGTCGCAGAAGCTGTCAAAAGTGGCGTGGATACGGCTTTACTTCCAGTTGGCGCAACTGAACAGCATGGACCACATATGGGTTGCGGTATGGACTCAGCCATTGCTGACACCTTGTGTAAAGAAGTAGCAAAACAGACGCCTATCATTTTACTACCGACACAACCCTATGGTTGCTCAATCGGCCACTCAAAACGCTGGCCCGGCACCATGGCGCTTAATCCTAAAACACTGATTGATGTTATTTCAGATATCGGTGATTGGGTGGCGTCTTCAGGTATTAAACGGTTGTTACTTATCAATGGCCATGTGACAAATGCTGCACCGCTTCGCTGTGCGCTGGAAATGCTCAGAGCACGTCATGACGACTTAATGATCGGCCTTGTGCATACCGCTCAAATTTCAGAACGGGTACGTAAAGCCCATCATGACGATGCGGAAGACTGGCATGCCAATCAGGCTGAAACAGCCTTGATGATGGCTTTACATCCCGAGTTAGTGCGTGAGGATAAATTACTCGACGCTGACGATCCGGACCGAACCGATGGCTGCGTGTTCAGCCACCCTGTCAATCGCACCAGTTTAAATGGTGTGACAGGCAAACCATCCACAGCAACTAAAGCGGATGGTGAAGCACTTTTTTCATGGATGTGTGAAGACTTATCTCAACTGGTGATGAGAGCAATTAAGGAACAACCGCCGCTTGATCAAAGCTACCACCAGTCTCTCTTATAAACCGTTAACCAAAGAAGGGTAATCTCATGATTAACATCAAAACTGATGATGAAATCAAAAAAATACAAGAAGAGTTAAAAAGCAAAGGCGTGAAATACTGCATGGGCACCTATGTGGATATCCACGGTGTTCCTAAAGGTAAAGTCGTGCCGCTCTCTCATTTACATCATATGGCGCATGGCTCAGAACTCTACACTGGTTATGCCGTGGATGGCTTGGGCCAACAACCTAATGACGATGAAATCGCTTCTGTGCCGGATCTTGATCACATCATTCAAATGCCATGGCAGCCTGAAATAGCCTGGATGCCAGCCGATAATACGCTTTACAAAAAGCCGTATATGCTGAGTACTCGTGTGTTACTTAAGTCGGTACTCGAGCAAGCAAAAGAGCTGGGTTATGGCATGAATCTGGGTATTGAAGCAGAAGTTTATCTGGTGAAGAAAAATGCCGACGGGACTTTATCCGTTCCCGATCCTGATGACAAATTGAAAAAGCCATGTTACGACACTCGTGCTTTTTTAAGTAATTTCAGTTGGTTAGATAAAATGGCCACCAGCATTGACGATCTCGGTTGGGGACTTTATTCCTTCGATCATGAAGATGCCAACGCTCAGTTCGAGTTCGATTTTAACTATGCTGATGCCGTTACCAGTTGCGACCGCTTTACTTTCTTGAAGATGATGGCAAAAGAATATGCCAAACAGGAAGATCTGTTAGCCACATTCATGCCTAAACCTTTCTCGAACAAAACAGGCACGGGCGCCCACTTCAATATGTCGCTTTATGATCTGGAAACAGGAGCCAATCTGTTCCAGTGCAAACCTGAAGAAGATGAGCATGGCTTGGGCTTAACCAAATTAGGTTATCAATTCATCGCCGGTGTTTTAAAACATGGTCCTGCTTTGTGTGCAGTGTTTGCCCCCACAGTGAATTCATACAAACGTTTGGTTCGCCAAGGTGATATGCCTTACTTCACTTGGGCACCGGTCTTTAACTCATTTGGTTCAAATAACCGCACTAATTCGGTTCGCGTTCCTATGGGTGGTGGCCGTTGTGAATCTCGTAATGCGGATGGCGCTGTCAATCCATACCTTGCAGCTGCCTTAGTTTTAGCTGCTGGCCTGGAAGGCATTAAAGAAGGGCTTGATCCCGGCAAACCTCAGGAACGTAATCTGTATGAATTAACCGAAGCGGAGCGTGAAGAATTAGGTATTCAGTTCTTACCAAGAACGCTTGATGAAGCGATTCAGGCATTCGCTGCCGATCCCTTTGTAGAAGAAGTATTGGGTAGTGAGTTGAGAAACGAGTTTATTCGCTATAAACAAGCCGAGTGGAATGAATATCACACGGTGGTTAGCGCATGGGAAGTTGAACGCTACAGTCATTTATTTTAGACAGAGAAAGGTATCACCCCAGCCAAAAGCTGGGGTGATAGCCTTATATCACTAAACAATAATGATGACATACGCCAGGAGTTCGTATGAGCAAAGAAAAAGTCAGCCGTATCAGCATATCCTTACCAGAAAGTCTGTTAGAAGGTTTGGATGAGATGGTCAGCAAGCGTGGTTTTGAAAGTCGCTCTCAAGCCATTTGTGACATGATCAATTTACAAATTAATGAGCACCGTGCTCAACAAGGCGATACCGTGATGACGGGTACGGTTAATCTGGTTTATAACCATTCAGTCCCAGGTTTGCAAAAGCGCCTTCATGATCTCCAATACGAATATATTGATGAAGTGATTAGCAACCTCAATGTCAATTTAACCCATACCAACACACTGTCGGTCATTCTGGTACAAGGTCCAGCTAATCGCCTGAACATGATCGCTGACAAAATGATTACGCTACGTGGTGTTGTCTACGGCCGACTATTATTGAACGCCGATATTATTCCCCCGATCCACCCTCTACCGCCCAAACAAACTTAAAGCTATTGTTACTCTCGTTGTCAGTTGACCGAATGCTATGGATTCAGTAGTTTTATATTTTGCAATAAAATCACTGGCCAAAACATGACTGATACAAGCTTTCTCCCACCGCTCATCGCAGCGATTCAATCTGAAATTATTAACAATGAAGCAGAAATCTCCGCACTGGATCGTGCAATAGGTGATGGTGACCATGTCACCAATCTGTTACGTGGACTTGAAGCTGTTGCTAAACTGAATGATGAACTGGTTCAGCTTGATTGGTCAGCCGCCTTGATGAAAATTGGCATGACACTCATGTCCACCATGGGCGGAGCCTCAGGTTCTTTACTCGGCTCAATGTTTGTCAGTATGGGAAAAGCGGCCAAAGAGCAGGAACTGGACCTAAATGGAATGACAACTATTTATTCGGCGGGTGTTGAATCCATAAAAGCCCGAGGCAAGGCCGATATCGGTGAAAAAACCATGCTGGATACCCTGATTCCAGTCATGCAATCATTGCAAAGTGATGCCGAACAAAATGCAGATAAAACGACTGTTTTAAGCAATATTAAAACAGCCGCTATACAAGGCATGCAATCGACCAAAGATATGCTGGCAACCAAAGGAAGAGCATCATTTTTGGGTGAGCGTGCCCGCGGCCACATAGACGCAGGCGCTCGTACCTCTCAGTTAATTCTCTGTGTTATTGCTGACGAACTCAGCAAAATTTAAATACCCCAACGCAATGCTGCAGTATGAACAGGCGCATCCCAATATTGCAGCATTTCGTCATCCATCAGCGTTAAGGTAATTGAACAACCCGCCATATCCAGTGATGTAGTGTAATTTCCCACCAGTGATCGAACAATTTTTATACCACGCTCTTCAAAAAACTGTGCCGCCAAATCATAAACCAGATAAAGCTCCATTAATGGTGTCGCACCAAAACCATTGATATGCAGTAAAACGCGTTGATCTTTTGTTGGTTTTAACTCCTCATCAATCGCTTTAGCGAGTATCTGAACAAGATCATCAGCTGTAGTCAGGCTCATGACTTCTCTACCTCGTTCTCCATGGATGCCAACGCCCATTTCGACTTCATTATCCGAGATATCAAATGTAGGCTGTCCTAACGCTGGCACGGTACAACTGGTCAAAGCCACTCCCATTGAGGCAGTTGAATTGACGACTTTGTCACCAAGCTGTTTACAGGCAGCTAAATCTGCGCCGGCTTCTGCTGCAGCACCCACGATTTTTTCAACAATCAACGTGCCAGCCACACCTCGGCGTCCAGTACTATGATTCTTAGGTAAAGACACATCATCATTCACCAGAACCGTTTCGTGTGGACAATCCAACATTTCAGCGGCAATCTCAAAGTTCATCACATCGCCAGCATAATTTTTAACGATAAATAAAACACCCGCGCCATTTTCCACTTCTTGTGCCGCCATCAGCATTTGGTCGGGTGTTGGAGAGGTAAATACTTGCCCAGGACAAGCGGCATCTAACATGCCTTTTCCTACCAACCCAGTATGCAATGGTTCATGGCCAGCGCCACCGCCAGAGATTAAAGCCACTTTGTTTTCAGGCTTATTTTTTCGAGTGACATAATGGGGCTGATGATTGAGTTGAATAATATTGCTATGCGCTCTGGCAAAACCATTCAAACTTTCTTCAAGAACACTTTCCACACCATTAATCAATTTTTTCATCTCTCGCTTCCTTTTTTGTTTTCTTTAATTTTCCAGGGCTTTTGTTAATGCTGCCAAATCATCCAAAATCCATGTTGGCTCATAATCAACCTGCTTAACATCCTCAGCCGAAGACACGCCGGTTAAAACCAGCACGCTACGGATTCCCGCATTAACGGCTCCCAGAATATCGGTATTAAGACGGTCACCAATGGCAATGGTGGTGTCTTTTGTCGTGCCTAAAATTTTTAATGCCTGTTCATACAAGATAGGTTCAGGCTTACCAATAGATATCGGTTTCACGCCGGTGACTGACTCCAGCGCTGCTAACACGCCACCATTACCCATCACTTCACCAAGCTCGGTAGGCAAAGTGGAGTCCGAATTTGTCGCATAAAAAGCAGCGCCTGCATTAATATTTAATGTCGCTGTTGCCAACTTATCCCACGTTAATGTGCGATCAAGTCCGGATACAACAATATCCGCTGTTCGACCCGTGATTCCTTTTTCAGGCTGGTCTACTTCATACAAATCGGTCAGTACAAAATCATTTTCCAATAAGGGTTGTTTTAACCCGTCTTCACCAATAACAAATACACGTTTTTTATCAGCGGGTAAGTGTTCGCATAAATAACTTACCGTGGCCATACTGGAAGTCAGAATTTCCTTAGCCTCGACCTCAATATTCATTGAGGATAATTTTTCGATATATTGCTGCTGAGTCAAACTGGCATTGTTCGTCGCTAATACAAAAGGTAGCTTCTTTTTCCTCAGTAACTGAAAAAAGTCCCCTAATCCGGGCATCGCTTTATTACCATGCCATAGCACCCCATCCATATCGATAATTAGACCAGCCACGTTATCTAAATAGACCGCAGATTCTGTATTCAAAATATATCCTCGCAACTATACAATCTGGTCACAGAGAGTCGCATACTGCAAATCATTGTGTCTAGTGATAAAAATGATGATAAATGTCGAGATTGAGTCAAAAATTGACAGCATCTGTTGATCTGCTTTATAGTCTGCGAGCGTATTTTCAACGTAATAACTCATAAATTAAATTAATTAGGAGCATGTCAGCATGGCAAAAGCACTTATTCAAATGGCACTGGATTCTCTGGATTTCGATCAAACAATCGCGCTTGCAGAGCAAGTTGCTCCTTACGTCGATATCTTAGAAATTGGTACACCATGCATCAAGTACAACGGTCTTGAACTGGTTACTGCACTGAAAAGCAAATTCCCTAACAACCTGATCCTGGTTGACCTGAAAACAATGGACGCTGGTGAATACGAAGCAACTCCATTCTACGAAGCAGGTGCTGACATCTGTACAGTATTAGGTGTTTCTGACAAAGCGACAATGGGCGGCGTAATCAAAGCAGCTAACGCTAACAACGCTGAAGCTCAAATCGACTTAATCAGTGTTAAAGACAAAAAAGCAGTTGCAACTGAAGCAGCTCGTAACGGTGCTCAAATCATCGGTGTTCACACTGGTCTTGACGCTCAAGCAGCAGGTCAAACACCATTCGCTGATCTGAAAGACATCGCTAGCTTAAACTTAGGTGTTCGCATTTCAGTTGCTGGTGGTTTGAACAAAAACACTATTCAAGACACTGTTCGCGCTGGCGCGACAATTGTTGTTGTTGGTGCAGCAATCTACGGTGCGGATTCTCCAGCTGAAGCAGCTAAAGAATTACGTGCTTTAGTTGACGCAGCATAAGCACTAGCATTGCGTTAAGCAGAAAATGAAACGAGTGGTCGTTGACCACTCGTTTTTTTTCATGCTCACCTGATTAATTTATTAATTTAAATAATCAGGTAAGATAGTGGTTATTGGTCATTGATAATAATTATGATTTTAATTGACCAATCTCAAATTCAAACGGATTAATCGTATTGCATGTCGACTTCTGGCATTTTTGCTTGAGTTTTTCCGACTTGCCACGATTAATCTAAAATAGTAATTTACCCGTTGCACCAACCTCGTTATGTTGGGCAGATGGGGTTAAAATGTAACAGGGGTATAATATTATGAGTGATAAAGGTTTCTTTGCATCAGTTTGTGGATTTTTTAAAAGCCTGTTTTCATCAAGTCCTAGTTCTGCTCCAACCAGCAGCGCTAAGCAAAGCCCAGCAGCAAAAACAGCAAATGATGGTTTGACAGGTGTTGAACGCTATATCAGAAATCAAGCAAATAGCGGTTCAAAACTGACTGGTGTTGAAAAATATATTAGAAATAAAACCACATCTGTAAAAGTGTTAACAGGTGTTGAGCAATATATTCGTAATAAAGCACAAGCAAAACCAATGACAGGTGTTGAACGTTATATTCAAAACAAAGGTTAAACCTGACTTTACACACTAAAGATTTATGGCAAAGCCGGGCAACATCCCGGCTTTGCCGACATAATAACCAATAAAATCAACCATACAGTCAGCGTTAGATGCGATGGCTGTTAATTTTTAACTTAAAAATTAAAGGTACGAAACATGGCTACTTTACTTGATCAGCTTAAGGAAATGACCGTTGTTGTCGCCGATACTGGTGATATTCAAGCTATCGAAAAATTTACACCTCGTGATGCTACAACTAACCCTTCACTGATTACTGCTGCAGCTCAAATGCCACAATACCAAGGTATTGTTGATGACACATTGAAAGCAGCTCGTGAAACATTAGGTGCTGACGCGCCTGCATCAGAAGTGGTTTCACTCGCATTTGATCGTTTAGCAGTTTCATTTGGTCTGAAAATTCTGGATATCGTTCCAGGTCGTGTATCTACAGAAGTTGATGCTCGTCTGTCTTTTGACACCGAAGCGACCATTGCTAAAGGCCGTGACCTGATTGCTCAATACGAAGCAGCTGGTGTTTCACGTGAGCGTATCCTGATCAAAATCGCAGCAACCTGGGAAGGTGTTATGGCTGCTAAAGTACTGGAAGAGGAAGGTATTCACACTAACCTGACTCTGGTATTTGGTCTGCACCAAGCTGTTGCTTGTGGTGAAAATGGTATCCAACTGATTTCACCTTTCGTAGGTCGTATTCTTGACTGGTACAAAAAAGACACTGGTCGTGATTCTTATGAACCTGCAGAAGATCCAGGTGTTGTTTCTGTTACTCACATCTACAACTACTTCAAGAAATTTGGTTTAGAAACTGAAGTAATGGGTGCGAGCTTCCGTAACGTTGGTGAAATCACTGAATTAGCAGGTGTTGATCTTCTGACTATTTCTCCTGCTTTACTGGACGAATTACACTCAACTGAAGGTGACTTACCACGTAAGTTAAATGTTGAAGATGCCAAAGCATCAGATGTTGAACGCATCGATATGACTGAAGAAACATTCAAAGCTATGCACGCAGCAGATCGCATGGCAACTGAAAAGTTACAAGAAGGTATTGATGGTTTTGCTAAAGCACTTGAAACTCTTGAAGAGTTGCTGGCTAACCGTCTTGCAGAACTGGAAAGCTAATTCATCAGAATTAAATTTCCCCGTATTCAGCCCACTCCATTTGTGAGTGGGCCCGAATGCAGCAGGGTCAGTGAAATTGACTTGTCACTGATTTCTGCATATAGTCCCGCTTCACCTAAGCAAGCGTGATAACAATAATTTTTACTATAAATTAGGAGTATGTAACATGGCTGAAATCCAAATGGCTCTTGACTCATTGGACTTTGACGCAACAATGGCTCTGGCTGAACAAGTAGCGCCATATGTCGATATCCTTGAAATCGGTACACCTTGTATTAAATACAACGGTTTGAAACTGGTTAAAGCATTGAAAGCAGCTCACCCAGACAAAAAAATTCTGGTTGACCTGAAAACAATGGACGCTGGTGAATACGAAGCAACTCCTTTCTTTGAAGCTGGTGGTGACATCACTACAGTTTTAGGTGCTTCTGACATGGCTACAATGAAAGGCGTTATCAAAGCAGCTAACGCTAACAACGCTGAAGCTCAAATCGATTTAATCGGTGTTGAAGATAAAGCTGCTGTAGCTAAAGAAGCTGCTGCTAACGGTGCACACATCATCGGTGTTCACACTGGTCTTGACGCACAAGCTGCAGGTCAAACACCTTTTGAAGATCTGAAAACTATCGCTGGTTTAGGTCTGAACGTTAAAGTTTCTGTTGCTGGTGGTATCAACAAAGATACAATCCAAAGCACAGTTCAAGCTGGTGCTGACATCGTTGTTGTTGGTGCGGCTATCTACGGCGCTCCATCTCCAGCTGAATCTGCAAAAGAACTGCGTGCATTAGTTGACGCAGCATAAGGATTAGAAAAATGACAATGCATCGTGATCTAGTTGTAAACAAAATCACTGATATTTTAGGGGCTACTGACAGTTCTCTTGAAGCTGAATTCGTTGCTATGTGTGATGATGCTAAACGCATCTTCATTACTGGTGCCGGACGTTCACGTCTTGTTGGTAACTTCCTGGGTATGAGGTTGATGCATAGTGGTTACACCGTATACGTTCAAGGTGAAATCAGCACACCTAGTATCCGTGAAGGCGATTTATTAATCGTTATCTCAGGTTCAGGTGAAACAACTCAGTTGGTTTCATTCGCGAACAAAGCTAAATCAGAGAACGCTAAAGTAGTATTAATCTGCTCAAAAGCAAGTTCAACGATTGGTGATATAGCGGACAAAACAATTCAAATTGGTAACGACGATAGCTTTGCTCCTACTAAGGGCATGCCTATGGGTACTATGTTTGAATTATCGACATTGATTTTCTTGGAAGCCATCGTTTCTCATCTTATCCATGAGAAAGGTATTCCTGAGGAAGAAATGCGATACAGACACGCTAATATGGAATAATCACTTTTCCTTAGCAGTAAAAAAAGAAACGGGTAACTTTCGGGTTACCCGTTTTTTTATGTCTACAGTTCAGATAGAGCTTACATCTCTGACGCTGTATAATGCTCTGATACTTATAACTCACTAATCGGTTTTAATAGAGATATGTCAGCAAAAACACTTTACGATAAGCTTTGGGAACAACATGTCGTTCGCTCTGAGTCAGATGGCACTACAGCTTTACTGTATATCGATCGCCATCTTGTTCATGAAGTGACATCACCGCAAGCCTTTGAAGGCCTGCGTTTAGCTGACCGTAAACCCTATCGCCTAAACTCTATTTTAGCGACACCGGATCATAATGTTCCTACTTCACATCGCGAGCAAGGTATTGCTGATCCTATTTCACGTTTACAAGTAGATACGCTCGATAGCAACTGTGTCGAATTTGGTATCACTGAATTTGGATTAAATGATTTACGACAAGGTATTGTGCATGTTGTTGGCCCCGAGCAAGGCGCAACACTGCCTGGTATGACGGTAGTTTGTGGTGACTCTCACACTTCAACACACGGTGCTTTTGGTGCTTTAGCTTTTGGTATTGGTACTTCCGAAGTTGAGCACGTTATGGCCACCCAATGTCTGATTCAACGTAAGTCCAAAAATATGCAAGTGCGCGTTGAAGGTCAGGTTAAAGCCGGCATCACAGCCAAAGACATTGTCCTTGCTATCATTGGAGAGATTGGCACTGCAGGTGGAACAGGCTATGCCATCGAATTTGCCGGTGAAGCGATTCAGGCCTTAAGTATGGAAGGTCGCATGACCGTCTGTAATATGACCATTGAAGCTGGCGCCCGCGCAGGCATGATTGCGGTTGACGATACCACCATCAACTACCTGAAAGATCGTCCTTTCTCGCCATCTGGTGAAAACTGGGAGAAAGCGGTTAAAGCATGGCGTGAATTACACTCTGATGATGGCGCCCATTTTGATAAAGTCGTCGTACTGAAAGCAGAAGATATCAAACCTCAAGTCACATGGGGCACGTCGCCGGAAATGGTTGTATCGGTTGATTCGGCTATTCCTGATCCCGTCAAGGAATCAGATGCAGTAAAACGCAATGGCATGGAAAAAGCACTTAAATATATGGGCCTACAAGCCAACCAAGCGATTACTGACATTTATCTGGACCGTGTATTTATTGGTTCTTGCACAAATTCACGTATCGAAGACTTACGTGAGGCAGCTGAGGCCATCCAAGGTGGAAAGGTCGCTGCCAGCGTTAAACAAGCCATGGTTGTTCCAGGCTCAGGTTTAGTCAAACAACAAGCTGAGCAAGAAGGTTTAGATAAAATCTTTATCGAAGCGGGGTTTGAATGGCGTGATCCTGGCTGTTCAATGTGCCTGGCCATGAATGCGGATCGTCTTGAAGCTGGTGAACATTGTGCCTCGACATCTAACCGTAATTTTGAAGGACGTCAGGGTCAAGGTGGCAGAACGCATCTGGTCAGTCCAGCAATGGCTGCGGCAGCTGCAATCGCAGGTCACTTTGTTGATATCACACAAAACCTATGATTGATTATTTGGCTGTTCAATCTGAATTAAACACTTTTCGTGATTTTTTACGATGGTCAACATCCCGCTTCAATGAAGCGGGATTATTTTTTGGCCATGGTAATGAAGACGCTTTTAATGAGGCATCGCAGCTCATACTGAGTGTTTTACACTTGCCTGTAGACGCCTTACCTGAAGTCTTTTTAGATGCCAGACTGACCCAAGATGAAAAGCGTGCATTGCTTATTGCCATTGAAAAACGCGTTGAAAAGCGTATTCCCTTACCTTACCTGACAAATGAAGCCTGGTTTGCTGGCTTACCATTCTTTGTCGATGAGCGAGTTCTTATCCCCCGATCGCCTTTTGCAGAGTTGATAGAAGCGCAATTCAAACCATGGCTTAGTGAGCCTGACTCGGTATTCACTATTTTGGATATGTGTACAGGAAGTGCTTGTATTGCTATTGCGTTAGCTATGGCTTTTGAACAAGCGGAAGTGACAGCGAGTGATATCAGCACAGATGCCCTTGCTGTAGCAGAAATAAACCGCAAGAAACATGGATTAGAAGAACACTTACACCTTATTCAATCAGATATCTGGCAAGCTTTTCCAGCTGACGCAAAATACGATTTGATTGTGAGCAATCCCCCTTACGTCGGGGCTGATGAAATGGCATCTATTCCAGAGGAGTACCGGCATGAACCGGCCTCAGCTCTCGAAGCAGAGGATAATGGACTGGCCTTAGTAGAAAAAATCCTGCTTGGGGCCGCAGAGCACATGACCGACCAAGGTTTATTATTCGTCGAAGTGGGCAATACCGATTTGGCGGTCGATGATAAATGGCCTGATATCGCGTTTACATGGCTGGAATTAGAAAACGGTGGTCATGGCATATTTATGCTGGATAAAGCCGCATGTGATCTATTTAAGCAGCGTTATGGCTAATCATTATCACTTAATTCAGGCACGACCTCAGACTCAACATAAACTCTGACACAATTTCGACCCGCCATTTTAGCCTGATACATGGCTTTATCTGCTAACTCGAATAAGCTATTAAGATTATCATTGTCTGCCTGCCTTAATTGGGCAATGCCAATACTTACCGTTACTTCCAAATTGGCAGGTTTTAACTTATTGAGGCGCTGTACCATTCGTTCCATCATATTTTTTGCCGATACCAGATCACACTCCGGCAATAAAAGCACCAACTCATCTCCTGCCCATCTGGCAACCAGATCCACGTCACGTACATGGCGTTTCATCCACGAACCCAGCTCAGATAACATCTGGTCTCCCCGCTCAAATCCATGACGCTCATTAATATCTTTCAGATGATCAATATCAATGACAGCAAGAGATAAGCAACGATTAAACCGATAAGCTTCACTGAAATATTTACTCGCGAACTCTCTCAGAGCGTGCCGATTAAACAATCCCGTCGTTTCATCCAGCATGGCAAGACTATGCAAAGACTTTTGTTGTGTACGAAGCTCCTGCGTTGTTTGATAACTGGTTATATGATTGAAAACGCGCTGTCTCAATTCTTCTCGCACAATCGGTTTCGACACATAATCATTAACACCGAGATGGAATAATTCGATCTTACGGGACATATTATCGAAACCTGATGTAGCGATAATCGGCACATTGCTATATTCACTCTGCATACGCCGGATTTTACGCACTAAGGTGATACCACTCATACTGCCTTCAAGCATAATGTCAGTGATAACCAGATCGTAGTCCCCACCTTTAAACGCTTCCCATGCACTCTCAGCATAGTTATAAGCGTCTACATCAAGCCCCATATCTGTTAATAAGTCGATGATAATGGTTTGCAAAACCCGGGAATCTTCAATAAATAACACCCGACCACTTAATTGTCGCGACTCTCGCTGGCTCAGACGAGATAGATAAGTATCCATTTCAGCCATATCATTTTTGCTGAAAATATCGGTAGCACCAGCCAATAAGGCTTGTTTGAGAATTTTAGAATTGTCATGTTCTGTTAAGACCAACAAGGTGGCAAAATCATAACCACTTAGAGCTCTTAGCTGACTACAGAATTCACTGCTGGCATAGTCGGGTAAGTTATCAGAGCAACAAACTAAACGATACCTCGCTTGAGCAGCCTTGCCTAAACCATCAGCTCCACTCTCTGCTGTCTCAACATTAAAACCAGCAGACTCTAATAAATCGATCATATGCTCACAAAACATTGGTGAGCTATCTATAACTAACGCGTTTAGCATATTTCTCTAATTTCCCGAGTAATACAAATTAATCCATTAATTTTTTATGCAACGTTACCATCAAATGCACGCCTTCGCGAGTAAGCGCTTAGTAAAAGTTGTTCTCAGATAAAACCCTCTTGGATTCATCAAAATAGTTTCACCTGAAATATCGGAGCTTTTTGCCAATATACGACTATGAGCCGCTTTCGGTCTCACCTGTAAATACTGGCCTTCCCTTGCCGTTAGCTCTGACTGTTCACCTAGCGCTAACCGGTCCATTAACTCTTCCCAGTCAGCCTTTAAAATTTCTTCTTCAATCTGATCTGGCTGCCATAACCAACCCGCGCCGATATAGCGTTCAGCGAGTGGAATGGACGACTCCGCCTCAACCGGAAGCCAAAGCACATGTGATAGTTTTCGTTTAACCCAGCTCTCCTGCCATGTCAGCGCTTCGTATTCGCTCAATGATACCGTACAAACATACGTCGACTCTTTAGGTTCACCATGCGCGTTCAATGGTAATGTTTTCAGCTCAATACCTAGTGAAATAAAGTCTGGCTCCGCCTGATTGCCCGCATCAGCACCAAGATAGGATTCTAATAGCTGACCAACCCAGCCTTTATTTCTCAACAAATCTGCAGGCACCCGGCACCCCACCTCTTGAGCAATCTGTCCTAGGCTTTTTCCAGCTATGTGATGACAACGTTGCATCAGGTCATCGATTGATTGTGGAGCAGAATTTCTAACCATCGTTTTACCAAATTTTCATCTTGCTGCAGGCATGATAACCTAGCCACCTTTATCACGCTTGAGAGAGACAGTGAAAGCATTATCTATCAAGAATCTAAGTAAAACGTATCGTAACGGATTGCATGCATTAAAGAACATTAATCTCGATGTAGAACAGGGTGATTTTTTTGCATTACTCGGTCCCAACGGTGCGGGCAAGTCAACCACTATTGGCGTAGTTACTTCGCTAGTCACAAAAACCAGTGGCACCATTCAAGTCTTTGACACCGATTTGGATATCGATGCTGAGCAAGCCAAAAGTTATATAGGACTTGTGCCGCAAGAATTCAATTTCAATGGCTTTGAGCAGGTAAAGCATATTCTGGTTGCGCAAGCAGGTTATTATGGGATGCCCGCCAGCGAGGCAGAACCCAGAGCGGATGAACTACTCAAACAACTTGGACTATGGGAAAAGAGACACACACCATCTCGATCACTGTCTGGCGGTATGAAACGTCGCCTGATGATAGCCCGCGCTCTGGTTCACAATCCACGTCTGTTGATTCTGGATGAACCGACCGCAGGTGTTGATATTGAACTGCGTCGCTCCATGTGGACATTTCTCAGAAAGATTAATGCCGAAGGCACCACCATCATTCTGACCACCCACTATTTGGAAGAAGCCGAAAGCTTATGCCGTAATATTGCGATCATTGATAAAGGCCAGATAATCGAAAATACCGATATGAAGTCTCTATTAAATCGGCTGGATAAAGAAACCTTTGTTTTGGATCTCAAACACTCGCTTCAACACCCCTTTGAGCTTGATGGCTTTGATTATCATCAGATTGATAACACCACGCTGGAAATCGAAATCCACCGAGGTGAATCACTGAACACGGTTTTTGAACAACTGACTCAAAAAGATATCGAAGTCACCAGTATGAAAAATAAAGTGAACCGTCTGGAAGAATTATTTCTCAACCTTGTTGAGAAGTCGGAGTAAAACCTATGACACCAACTCGTCACCAAAGACACTGGGTCGCGTTTTCAACCTTGCTATTTCGTGAAATCCGCCGCTTCTTCAGAATCTGGCCGCAAACGATTCTGCCACCGGCCATCACCATGACCCTGTATTTCATCATTTTCGGTAATCTGATCGGGAGTCGAATTGGGGAAATGGGTGGCTTTAGCTATATGGAATATATCGTACCGGGTATCATCATGATGGCCGTTATCAATAATGCCTATTCAAATGTGGCCTCTTCATTCTTCAGTGCCAAATTCCAAAATCATATTGAAGAGCTGATTGTCGCCCCTATCCCAAATTATTTAATTCTCGCGGGTTATGTAGCCGGTGGTACAGCACGGGGCTTATGTGTGGGGATGATAGTGACGCTAGTGTCGCTTTTCTTTACGCATCTACCGGTAGAGCATATTTTTATTACCATCAGCATGGTATTTCTGAGTGCGGTTTTATTTGCGCTGGGCGGTTTTATCAATGCCGTTTATGCACGCAGTTTTGATGAAATTGCCATCATCCCAACATTCATTCTGACCCCATTAACCTATTTGGGCGGGGTATTTTATTCGATTGATTTATTACCCGACTTTTGGCAAAACGTGTCACTGCTAAATCCTATTTTGTACATGGTGAATGCTTTCCGCTACGGCATGTTAGGTATTTCAGATATCCCTATCATGGCGGCATTTAGCATTATTATGTTGTTTATAGTGGCCTTAACCGCATATGCTTTATATCTGTTGAAAAAAGGCACCGGGCTTAGAAACTAGACCTTATCGACCAGGCTTAGCGCTTGTTGAAGTGTATGGATGCCCGCATCGGGCAAATGGGCATTCTCACTTAAGTGCCGCCGCCAGCGACGGGCTCCAGGCTGGCCCTGAAATAAACCCAATAAATGTCGGGTGATGGATTTCAGTGGTCGGCCCTGTTTCATTCTTTGCTCGATATACGGCAACATCGCCTCAATCACTTCATGTCTGCTCAATATATAGTCAGAACGCTGGTTAAAAATAACGTTATCCACGTCAGCTAGCAGATAGGGATCATGGTAAATCGCCCGTCCAACCATTGTGCCATCGACATGTTTCAGATGTTCCTGAACCTCCACCAAACTATGAATACCACCATTGATATCAATATGTAGCTCGGGGTAGTCCTTTTTGATTTGATAAACGCGCTCATAATCCAGTGGCGGCACATCACGATTTTCTTTTGGACTTAATCCTTTGAGCCATGCCTTGCGCGCATGCAGAATGAAAGTTTCACAACCGGCTGCTGACACAGCATCAATAAAATCGGTCAGAAATTGATAACTATCCTGTTCATCAATCCCGAGTCGGGTTTTAACAGTGACAGGAATATTCACGGCGTTTTTCATCGCTGCCACACCCTCCGCCACTAATTGAGGTTCAGCCATTAAACACGCGCCAAAACTGCCTGACTGGACACGGTCGCTTGGGCAACCAACATTCAGATTAATTTCACTATAACCCGCATCCTCTCCCATTTTTGCACACTCAGCTAAAGCAGCAGGATCAGAACCACCAAGTTGCAAAGCGAGAGGATATTCCGTTGCATCATGAGCTAAAAATCGTTGTCTATCGCCATGAATCAACGCCCCAGTAGTCACCATTTCCGTATAAAGCAAGGTATGTTTCGAAATGAGCCGTAACAGATAACGAAAATCACGGTCGGTCCAATCCAGCATCGGCGCAACAGATAATTTTCTAGATTCTATAAAAGATAATGATGATGACATGATTCAATTAACGTAGATTAATGGGACATTTTCTCAAATCAGCACGCAAAAATCTGCTTATAACGATTATTTATGACACACACACATCCTGATGGCTTTCATTACACCATTATTCGCAGTTCACGCCGAAAGAGTATGGCGCTTGTTATCGAGCAAGGTGAGGTCATTGTGCGGATACCAGCGAAACTTGCAGTCAGCACCGCACAGCATTTTGTAGACAAAAAAAGTTACTGGATAAAACAAAAGCTTCAGCAACGGCCAGTAACACAAGAAAAAGTTTATGCCAATGGCGAGTCTTTTTTGTTTTTAGGCGAAACCTATGAATTAAAAATTCATAACTCCAGCGCTGAAAATACAATTAAGCAAGAAGACAATCTGATACAACTCTATACAAAGAAAAAAGATATGACAGCAGATGGCATTAAACGCCAGCTGGAAAAGTGGTACCGACAGCAAGCCAATACAATCCTGACATCACGATTTTTTCAATTGGCTGAAGCTCATCAATTCTCGCCTAAAAGTCTTATCGTCAAAACATACAAAGCCCGCTGGGGGAGCTGCTGCCGTTCGGGTGAGATTCAGCTCAATTGGAAGCTCGTCATGGCGCCTGAGAAAGTGATCGAGTACGTCATCCTGCATGAGCTTTGTCACCTTCATCATCACAATCATTCAGCGTCTTTTTGGCAGTTGGTGGCTGATGTTTGTCCAACATTTAGAGAGCACAAGCTGTGGCTGAGACAAAATGGAGACAGATTAACCCTCTAGGCCGCGCGCTGTGACGATTTTGTGAAGATAAATAAGCTTGAAAAATTCTCTATATAGATTAATATGTCCTTTCGAATAAGGAACGCTGCAACAGGTCATTCACCTGCTAGGCTTATTCAATACTTAATTATTTAAACTGCGTTCATTATTAACAGGTAACTGATAGTAATGAGCGAGATTTATTCCCCCTCAAATAGCACAACTATCATTACCACAATCTCATTGTAATGAGGAAGTTGACTATGAGTAGCAATTATCTTTTCACTTCTGAATCTGTATCGGAAGGGCATCCAGACAAAGTTGCCGATCAAATTTCAGATGCTATCCTGGATGAAATTCTTCGTCAGGATCCCCATGCTCGCGTTGCTTGCGAAACCTTAGTAAAAACTGGCACCGCCATTGTTGCAGGTGAAATCAGTACATCGGCATGGGTCGATCTGGAAGATGTCGTTCGTAAAACGATCACAGATATCGGTTATAACAGCTCCGATGTTGGTTTCGATGGCCAAACTTGTGCTGTTATGTCATTGATCGGTAAACAATCCTCTGACATCGCGATGGGTGTAGACAGAGACACCGAAGAAAATCAGGGTGCCGGCGATCAGGGCCTGATGTTTGGTTATGCCAGTAACGAAACCGACGTCTTAATGCCCGCGCCCATTACCTATGCACATCGTTTGGTCAAACGCCAATCTGAAGTTCGCAAAAATGGCGAATTGAGCTGGTTACGTCCGGATGCGAAAAGTCAGGTCACATTTGTTTACCAAGATGGTAAGCCAGTCGGTATTGATGCTGTTGTCTTATCAACACAGCATAGTCCGGATATTTCACAAGCGGATCTGCATGAAGCCGTCATGGAAAGCATTATCAAACCGACGCTGCCTGCTGAATGGTTGTCTGCCAATACAAAAATCCATATCAATCCTACCGGCCAATTCATTATCGGTGGTCCTGTCGGTGACTGTGGTCTGACAGGAAGAAAAATCATTGTCGATACCTACGGCGGCATGGCTCGTCATGGTGGTGGGGCTTTCTCTGGTAAAGATCCATCAAAAGTCGATCGTAGTGCCGCTTATGCAGGCCGTTATGTGGCGAAAAATATCGTTGCCGCCGGTTTAGCAGATCGCTGTGAGATTCAGGTGTCTTATGCAATTGGTGTTGCCGACCCAACATCAATTAGTGTTGAGACATTCGGTACTGGAAAAATTTCTCAAGAGAAGCTGGTCGCGCTGGTACGTGAACACTTTGATTTACGTCCAGTTGGCTTAATTAAGATGCTTGATTTGATCAAACCGATCTATCAACCAACAGCAGCATACGGTCACTTTGGTCGTGAAGATGTTGATTTTAGTTGGGAAAGAACGGATATGGCAGATGTATTGCGCGATGCTGCTGGTTTATAAAAGAATTTGAGGAAATGAACGATGGAATCACCAATAGAAAACTTAACCCCTGACTACAAAGTTGCAGACATAAGCCTGGCTAAATGGGGTCATCAAGAAATTAAAATTGCTGAAAGCGAAATGCCAGGATTAATGGCATTACGTGAAGAATATGCAGGCCAAGCACCACTGAAAGGTGCACGCATTGCTGGTTGTTTACACATGACAATCCAGACCGCTGTGTTAATTGAAACACTGGTCGAACTCGGCGCTGAAGTTCGCTGGTCATCGTGCAATATTTTCTCCACACAGGATCATGCTGCAGCGGCTATTGCTGATCAGGGTATTCCGGTATTTGCCTGGAAAGGTGAAACAGAAGAAGAAGCCATCTGGTGTATCGAACAAACGATTATGGGTCCAGACAACTGGCGTCCCAACCTGATTCTGGATGATGGTGGTGACTTAACCCAAATCATGCATGATAAATATCCAGAATTATTAAAAGACGTTAAAGGTCTGTCGGAAGAAACCACTACAGGTGTTCACCGTCTGTATGAAATGATGAAAGCCGGTACATTAAAAGTGCCAGCCATCAATGTGAACGACTCAGTGACCAAATCTAAATTTGATAATTTATACGGCTGTCGTGAGTCATTACTGGATGGTATTAAACGTGCTACTGACGTGATGATCGCCGGTAAAATCTGTGTTGTTTTAGGTTACGGTGATGTGGGTAAAGGCTGTGCTCAAGCGTTCCGTGGAATGGGTGCGACCGTTTTTGTCACTGAAATTGATCCCATCTGTGCGCTTCAAGCCAGCATGGAAGGCTACCGTATAGTCTCTATGGATGATGTCGCTGCTATGGGTGATATCTTTGTCACCACTACCGGTAATATCGACGTTATCAATCACGGTCATATGCTGAAGATGAAAAACGAAGCGATCGTTTGTAACATCGGTCACTTTGATTCTGAAATTGATGTCGCTTCATTACGTAAATACGAATGGGAAAATATTAAACCTCAGGTAGACCATGTCATTTTCCCTGACGGCAAACGTATTATCCTGCTTGCAGAAGGTCGTCTGGTTAACCTCGGTTGTGCAACGGGTCATCCAAGTTTTGTGATGTCTGCTTCATTCACCAATCAGGTCATGGCACAAATTGAACTCTGGCAGAATGCTGACAATTATGAAAATAAAGTCTACGTTTTACCGAAGAAACTGGATGAAAAAGTCGCACAACTGCACTTAGGTCGAATTGGTGCCAACCTCACCACTCTGACTGATGCACAAGCGAAATATCTGGGACTCGAAAAAACAGGTCCGTTCAAGCCTGAACATTACAGATATTAATCTTTAGTCAATGTAAAACTGGGCTGGTTTATCAGCCCAGTTTTCTAATTTAAGTTACTGATATGGCAAAAAATCTCACACTGAGTTGCGAATTCTTCCCGCCCAAAACTGAAAAAGGCATTGCTAATTTAAGCGCTGTCAGAGAAAAGCTTGTGCCACTGAAGCCTGAGTTTTTTTCCGTCACCTTTGGTGCTGGAGGTTCAACACAAGACAATACTATGGATGCGGTAATAGACATCCAAAAACAGCATGCAGTGACTAATATTGATGCAGCACCCCATCTTTCTTGTGTGGGCTCTTCCGCTGAACGTATCCGTGCTCTCCTTGATACCTATCGCAATAATAATATCCATCGTATCGTCGCACTTCGTGGTGATTTGCCTTCAGGTATGCAAGCACCTGGTGACTTTCGTTATGCCAATGAGCTGGTTGAGTTTATTCGTGCAGAGACGGGAGACTTTTTCACCATTGAAGTAGCTGCCTACCCTGAAGTTCATCCGCAAGCTCAATCTGCAGAGGATGACCTGATTAATTTCAAGCGAAAAGTCGATGCAGGCGCAAATAGTGCTATCACACAGTATTTTTACAATATTGATGCTTACCGCTATTTTGTTGATAACTGTCAGAAACATGGCATAGACATCCCGATTATTCCAGGGATTATGCCCATTAATAATTTCACCCAACTAGCTCGATTTTCAGCAAATTGTGGTGCAGAAATCCCGCGTTGGTTACGTAAAAAACTTGAAGCATTTTATGATGATAGCGCTTCAATGAATGCTTTCACTGTTGATTTTTTGACTGACTTTACTCAGCAGCTAATCGAGCTCGGTGTACCCGGCATTCATTTTTACACGATGAATAAAGTTGACCCGACTCTGACTATTTGTGATCGTTTAGGGCTGATTAAATAAATCTTGAGTTAAGATTTTGTATGTAGCTGTAGGCAATGGCACAAGACTTGCGGTAACATATTTACATGGTCGTAAAAACACATAAAGAATTCTCGTGAAACCCTCATTACAGCTGCGTGTAGGCCAGAGTCTATCGATGACTCCGCAATTACAGCAAGCCATTCGTTTGCTGCAATTGTCGTCGCTTGAGTTACAGACAGAAATTCAGGAAGCGCTGGAGAGCAATCCTTTACTCGAAGTGGAAGAAGACTTTGACTTCGATGAGAACGCACGTAAACCAAGCACTGAAGATCAAACAAGTCGTGAAATCAGTGAACTTGAAAATCAAAACATTCCTGAAGATCTGCCCGTCGATAGTCAATGGGAAGATACCTACGATTATCAGCCTATCAGCACTAATAACAGCAATGTTATCCATGATGGTGATATGGAAAGGGAAAATCAGGATGAAAGCACCGATTCACTGCAGCAACATCTGCTCTGGCAAATGCGGCTGACTCATTTCACAGAAATTGAAGAAGCCATCGCGACAACCATCATTGACTCGATTGAAGATGATGGTTATCTCAAAACATCATTGGAAGAGATTCAAGCGAGTTTAGGTGAAGAGTTTGCTGAAATAGAGCTGGATGAAATCGAAACGGTGCTGCATCGTATTCAGCACTTTGATCCCGTCGGAGTGGCAGCCCGTGATTTACGCGAGTGTTTACTGATACAACTTCGTGTTTATGAAGAATCAGGTTTACCTCATATTGATCTGATGAAAGAGCTTATCGATAAACATCTCGATACTCTGGCCAAACGTGACTACGCCCAAATCAAACGTGCTCTGAAAGTCTCAGATGATGAACTCACCGAATTGGTTCGTTCCATTCAGCTGTTAAACCCTCGTCCTGGCAGTCAAATTCAAACAGATACCACGGAATATATTGTTCCAGATGTCTATGCAAGAAAGCTTAAGGGCCAATGGGTGCTCTCACTCAATCCCGATAATGCACCGCGTTTACAAATTGCCGAACATTATGCGCAACTCATTAATCGAGCCGATAACAGCGCAGAAAATACCTACCTGAAAAATAATCTGCAGGAAGCACGCTGGTTTCTAAAAAGCTTACAAAGTCGCAATGAAACCCTATTAAAAGTGACCGAAGCGATCATCGAAAGACAGAAAGATTTTCTCGACTTTGGTGAAGAAGCCATGAAACCGCTAGTTTTAGCTGATATTGCTGAAACTGTAGAAATGCATGAATCCACAATTTCCCGTGTAACAACCCGCAAATACCTCCATACACCGAGAGGAATTTTTGAACTGAAATACTTTTTCTCCAGTCATGTCAGCACAGATGCCGGCGGAGAATGTTCAGCTACAGCCATTCGCGCTATCATCAAGAAACTGGTTGCCGCAGAAAATCCACGGAAACCATTGAGCGACAGTAAAATTGCCGATATCCTCGGAGAACAAGGCATTAATGTCGCCAGACGGACAATTGCAAAATATCGTGAAACGTTGGCAATAGCGCCATCGAATGAGCGAAAACGACTGGTGTAAACCAGTTATCATCACTCAATAAGGAGTCCATCATTATGCAGTTAAATTTAAGCGGACAACATATCGAAATCACTGACAGCTTACGCGATCACGTCAACAAAAAATTCGAAAAATTGACTCGCCATTTTGATCACATGACCAATGTTCATGTTGTGTTATCAGTAGAAAAACAACGTCAGAAAGCAGAAGCCACTGTTCATGTAAGTGGTGCTGATTTGTTCGCCTCAGATGAAAATGAAAACATGTACTCTGCTATTGAGAATTTGGTGGCTAAACTTGACCGCCAAATCATCAAGCATAAAGATAAAATCACCGATCATCATCAATCTGTCGGTGCCGATATGAAGCACAACGTCAACTAAACGAGATTTTTTTATGCTAATTGCCGCATTATTGGTTAATGCTGACAGTATCAGCTTTCATGACAATGCCACGAGCAAAAAGAAAGTACTGGAAAACTTAAGTCAAAAGTTAGCCAGTAATACTAACGCGACAACAGCAGAAAAAATATTCCAGGTCTTATTGGAACGTGAACGGCTCGGAAGTACGGGCCTCGGTAAGGGCGTGGCTATCCCCCACGCCCGGGTTCCGGGCTTAACACATACCATTGCTGCTATGCTGACACTGGAAACGCCAGTGCCGTTTGAGTCTGTCGATAATCAACCTATCGATATTGCTTTTGGTTTACTCGTACCGGAAGAAGATACAGATCATCACCTACAGCATTTATCACGTCTTGTTACTCTATTTCGTGATCCTGATATCTGCAAGAAGTTGCGTAACGCAACAAGCGCCGAACAAATTTTCGAACTACTCCTTTCTATCGACGAAGATTAACCATGGTCCAAGCAATACAAACCAACTCACACTATGGAGTAATGGTTTGTGTCAATGGCTCAGGCGTATTGATTAGCGGTTCCCCCGGCATAGGGAAAAGTAGTCTGGCTTTGCAGTTAATCATTGAAGGTCATCAATTAGTCGCTGATGATGTGATTGACCTCACTATTGAAAAAAATCAACTTATTGGTCGTTCTCCCTCACTATTAAAAAGCCTGCTTAACACACGTGAACTTGGCACCATTAATATCGAACACCAGTTTGGTCCAGCACATGTCACTGATTATGCTTCGCTTCACTATCAGCTGATCCTGCATGAAAAATTAACACTGGATAGTCAGTTGGAAGGCAACCAAAGCAATCAAACTATTCTTGGTATTAATATTCCAACACTACATTTGTCGTTATCTAATCCGGTACCCGTGCTCATTCGCCTGTTAACCTGGTTAAACATACAACAGTCAACAAATGATGCCAATGAACAGTTAAAATATCGCCAACAACAGCAAATTCAGCAGTGATGATTTCACATTAACTTGATGACATGCGGTATATCCATTACATTCATTACCGATACAAGACAGAGGCTGAGCCGATTTGTCTATATACAGCTTTGGCTGTTTTTTTAGAGAGCTAATATGACCGTAGGCATTTTACTTGTTTCGCACAATAACATCGGGACAGAGCTGATTAACACTGCACGCCAGATGTTATCTTGTTGCCCGCTTCCCACCAAAGTGATTTCAATCCAGACCAAAGACAATCCTGAAGCAATCCGTTTGGAAATGGATGAAGATTTAAAAAAACTTGATCAAGGTCACGGTATTCTCATACTGACTGACATGTTCGGCTCAACGCCAAGTAATATAGCCTGTGCAGTATCTGACAGAACAGATATCCGTGTTGTTTCAGGCTTAAACCTACCCATGTTGATACGCGTTTTAAACTACCCAGCCCTAAACTTAGAAGAACTTGAAATCAAAGCCTTGACTGGCGGCCAAGAAGGTGTAGTTCGCTGTCATCACACAGGCTACTCAAGAAAATGATGACAAAAACATTCACAATTATTAATAAACTCGGCTTACATGCTCGAGCAGCAGCTAAATTTGTCACTACTGCTTCCGCTTATGATGCTGAGATTACCGTTACCAGAGAAAACAGAACAGTCAATGGTAAAAGCATCATGGGTGTGATGATGCTGGCTGCGGCAAAAGGATCACAAATCACTGTGACCGCTGAAGGTGATGATGCTGAACAGGCTTTACAAGCGCTAGATACCCTTATTAATGATTTCTTTGGAGAAGGTGAATGACGCTTGAGCTACAAGGAATTGGCGTCTCTCGCGGCATTGCTATGGGCCGAGCCCATATTCTTTTTCACAATCAGCCTGATGTCCGTGAATATTTAATCCCCGCCTTTGCAATAGAGCAAGAAGTCGACCGTTTTCTCGATGCCATTGATCAGGCAAGACAACAGTTAAAATCCATTCGTAATCATATTCCGGCCAATGCGCCTGCTGACGTGACATCCTTCATTGATACCCATTTATTGATGTTGAATGACTCATCACTAAATAAGATTCCAGTAGATATGATCCGTCAGCGCCGCTGTAATGCCGAATGGGCCTTACAGTTGCAACGTGATGCGTTGATTAACGTTTTTAATGAGATGGATGATCCTTATCTGCGTACACGTCGAGATGACGTTGATCATGTGGTCAATCGTATTCACCGTATTCTGGCTGATCAGGAAGTCGCGGATCATGAAATTCCAGATGGTCGGCTAAAAGGCCATATTATTATTGCTGAAGACCTGACGCCAGCGGACACTGTGCTTATGCAGCACCAAGGTATTGTTGCCTTCGTGACAGAGCATGGTGGTGCGACGTCTCACACCACCATTCTGGCAAGAAGTCTGGGCATCCCGGCTATCGTCGGTGTCGAATCTGTTCGTCGTTATGTTCAGGATAATGAACCGCTGATTGTTGACGGTGAGACTGGCGTTATGTTGCTGGGGGCAGATGAACGCACACAGTATGAATATGAAGGCCGTTTAATTGCTTTTCGTGAGCATATCTCATCGCTGAGTCGTTATAAGTCTCAACCCACAAAAACACGAGATGGTAAATCAGTCACATTGTTAGCCAATGCTGAGTTACCGGAAGATGTAACCACAATCAGCAGCGCCGGTGCGCAAGGTATTGGACTGTATCGTACCGAGTTTTTGTACATGAACCGCCTGTCACCACCAGAGGAAGAAGAACAGTTATCGGCCTATCGCGATGTGGTTGAAGGCATGAATAATCAACCGGTGACAATTCGAACTTTCGATTTGGGGGCAGACAAAACCGTTGATGGTGGGCGTAACCTCAATCAAACTGTAGTGACTAACCCCGCTTTAGGTATGCGCGCCATTCGCTTATGCCTGAGTCAACCTGCCATGTTCCGCACCCAACTGCGCGCAATTCTTCGCGCTTCTGCTTTTGGCAAAATCAAAATCATGTTCCCGATGATTTCCACCATGAATGAACTGCTCCAAGCGAAGAATCTGCTTGAGCAATGTAAGCAGGAACTGGATAAAGAGCATCTTGAATACGATCATCATATCGAAGTGGGCGCCATGATTGAGATTCCGGCAAGTGCGGTTTGCGCAGAAATATTTGCGCAACAGGTCGATTTTCTCTCTATTGGTACCAATGACTTAATCCAGTACACACTGGCCATTGACCGTATTGATGATCATGTTAACTATCTTTATGACCCGTTGCATCCAGCTGTATTACGTCTGATATATATGACGCTGCAGGCGGGAAAACTGCATAATGTGGATGTGTCCATGTGTGGTGAAATGGCGGGTGACCCTCGTTATACAAGACTTCTACTGGCCATGGGGTTGGAAAACTTCAGTATGCATCCCAATGCCATACTCGAAGTAAAACAGGTAATCAATGAAACTAACTTGAATGAACTCCCCGTTAACACATTGGATATTATGAATACCAGTGACCCACTAGAGCTGGATTTATTGCTTGAAAAAATTAACGGTCCGTCTCACTAAATAATGAACCTGTGCTGACACCAAATCGTATATGATGGGTGTCAGCACTCACCTTATAAAACCTCTGAATCTCCTTAGTTTCTTTGCTCACGAAGCATTTCACGCTATTCAGCAAGTGGCAAGCAAGCTAGAATAAGCACTAATCACAATCCTAAAAACCTCCGTTGTTGAGAACTGGATATGTCTGAGCTGGACCACGATCACGCCCTGAATCAATCTATTAATGCTTTATCTGATGCCCTGCAAAGTGGACGTTTTGTCAGAATGCGTAGGTTATTAGCAGGACTACATCCAGCCGAAACAGCGCATCTTCTTGAATCTTTACCGCCTAACGAGCGGAAAATCTGCTGGCCATTAATTAATCCTGACTTACGTGGTGAAGTCTTGTCATATATCGGTGAGGAAGTCCGTACCGATCTGATGACAGATATGGACACCGCCGATCTGATTAATGCCACCGAAGATCTTGATGCCGATGATATCGCCGATATTCTGCAAGATCTCCCGGATCATGTCGTCCATGAAGTCTTGCGTGCGATGGATATTCAACACCGGCGTCGTGTTGAGGCTGTTTTAGCCTACGATGAAGAAAGTGCCGGTGGTTTGATGAATACAGACGTCACCACGGTACGCACAGATATCACGCTTGAGGTTGTCCTACGCTATCTGCGCATGCTGGGAGAACTGCCAGAAAATACCGATAGTTTGTATGTGGTGGATCATAATGATCATTACCTGGGCACATTGCGTTTATCACAAGTGGTGAGCCGAAACCGTTCACTTCTGGTAAGTGAAGTTATGTCGCACCAGGTCGATCCGATTCCAGCGAATATGACGGATCGGGATGTCGCCAGACGATTTGAAAAACATGATTTGATTTCCGCGCCTGTTGTCGATAAAGATAATCGCCTACTCGGTCGTATCACCATTGATGATGTCGTTGACGTTATCCGTGATGACGCAGAACATTCGATGCTGAGCATGGCAGGTTTGGGTGAAGATGAAGATACCTTTGCCACCGTCAAACGCAGTGTTCATCGCCGCTCGGTGTGGCTTGCCGTAAACTTACTGACAGCATTTCTCGCGTCATGGGTTATTGGTTTATTTGAAACTACAATACAAAAACAAGTGGCCCTTGCAGTCCTAATGCCCATTGTTGCCAGTATGGGTGGCATAGCCGGAAGCCAGACCTTAACATTGGTTATTCGCTCTATGGCTCTGGGCCAACTGAATAGTAACAATGAACGCTGGTTATTGCGCAAAGAGATGCTGGTTGGTGCGACAAATGGCTTGATATGGGCCACAGCTATCGCGATAGTCACCGTGATCTGGTTTAATAGCCTGTCTTTAGGACTACTTATTGGTACTGCCATCATTATTAATTTAGTGGCAGCAGCCCTTGCTGGCGTAACTATACCGTTGGGGTTGAAGCGAATAGGTATTGATCCAGCCTTATCAGGCAGCGTACTACTCACCACTGTCACAGATGTGGTCGGGTTTATGGCCTTTTTAGGCTTCGCCAAATTATTTATTGTTTAATCTTCACTCGAAAGCGGAACGAGATATGTCAGGTAATACCTTTGGAAAACTCTTCACTGTTACCACCTTTGGCGAGAGTCATGGCCCGGCTTTAGGTTGTATCGTTGATGGCTGCCCTCCCGGACTAGAATTAACTGAAGCAGATTTACAAAGCGATCTGGATCGTCGCCGTCCAGGTAAAACTCGTCATGAAACGCAACGCCGCGAACCCGATCAGGTCAAAATTCTGTCTGGGGTTTTTGAAGGTAAGACAACTGGCACCCCCATTGGTATGTTGATTGAAAATGTTGATCAACGCTCCAAAGATTACGGCAACATCATGCATCAGTTCAGACCTGCTCATGCTGATTACACCTATCACCAAAAATACGGTGTGCGTGATTATCGTGGCGGTGGTCGCTCTTCTGCCAGAGAGACGGCCATGCGTGTCGCCGCTGGTGGTATTGCAAAGAAATATCTTCGTCAGCGTTATGGTATTGAAATAAATGCTTATTTATCGCAACTCGGTCCTATAAAAACAGAAAAACTAGATTGGTCACACATAGAGAAAAGTGCCTTTTTCTCGCCGGATCCAGACAAAGAAACTGAACTCGAGGCCTATATGGATGCCTTACGTAAAGAAGGCAACTCGGTAGGTGCCAGAATTAATATTGTTGCTCGCCATGTACCGGTTGGACTTGGAGAGCCGATTTTTGACCGTATTGATGCGGATATCGCTCACGCTATGATGAGCATTAATGCCGTCAAAGGTGTTGAGATTGGTGCCGGCTTTGATTCGGTCACACAAAAAGGCACTGAACATCGTGATGAAATTACCGCTGACGGGTTTCTCAGTAATCATGCGGGCGGCACGCTCGGTGGTATTACCAGTGGTCAGGATTTACTTGTCAGCATCGCGCTGAAACCCACTTCCAGTCTGCGATTACCAGGCCGAAGTGTTGACACACAAGGTAATGCCATTGAAGTTGTGACGAAAGGTCGCCATGATCCGTGTGTCGGTATTCGAGCGACACCTATAGCAGAAGCTATGCTGGCATTAGTTTTAATGGATCATGTGTTGAGACATCGTGCTCAAAATATGGACGTCACTACTGATACCCCGATCATTCCTGCTCAGGCTTAACTCATTCAGGTGCCTTTATCTCAATTGCCATACTGGCGCCTGTCTGGCTTTTATTTTTTTTATTTTGCTTGTCTCGGCATATTAGTACCTTACTGGAGCCTTTACCTGAAATGGGAAGGCTTTAGCCCAAGTCAGATTGGTGAACTAACCGCCATTCTGATGGCCTCCAGAATTATCGCGCCCAATATCTGGGGTTGGTTAGCAGATTATTATAGCCGTCGCATGCGAATTGTAAGACTCGCCAGTTTTGCCACCATCATTGTCTTTGCAGCAATTTTCATTGATCAATCTTATCTCAGTGTCGCACTGGTTCTGATGTTATTTAGCTTCTTTTGGAACGCATCACTACCCCAAGTTGAAGTCACCACACTGCAACATCTCGGTGAACACAGTCATCACTACAGCAAGATTCGTTTATGGGGTTCCATCGGTTTTATTGTCATCGTCATGGTGTTGGGTAATTTACTTGAGCAGTTTGAGCCAAAGATTATTCCCATCGCATTATTAATCAGCATTACTGGTATATGGCTATTCAGTCTCAGCGTGCCTGAATCATCAAACACGTCAGAGCACAGCACCATCTCATTAAAAACCATACTGAAGCGGCCCAGTGTGATTGCTTTTTTACTGATCTGCTTATTAATGCAGGCTAGTCATGGCCCTTACTACACGTTTTATTCCATCTATCTAGAGCAGCATGATTACAGCAGTAGTGTTATAGGCCAACTTTGGGCACTGGGTGTTATGTCCGAAGTCATTATTTTTCTTGTAATGCATCGCTGGCTGCCCAAGTTTGGACTGCGTAATGTATTTATGGTCAGTCTATTATTAACATCACTTCGCTGGCTCTTGATAGCAGCCTTTCCGCAAAACCTACCTGCACTGATTATGGCTCAGTTTTTACATGCAGCCAGCTACGGCAGTTTTCATGCCTCAGCTATTGCCTGGGTTCATCGTCATTTTATTGGCAACACACAAGGCAGAGGACAAGCGCTGTATAGCAGCGCAAGTTTTGGAATTGGCGGGGTTATAGGTAGCTTATTCAGCGGCTATTTATGGGATAGTCCTGGCGCGGCCTGGACATTCATCATTGCCAGCGTACTCAGCTTTTTAGGCTTTATTGTTGCTTATAGATGGCTAAAAGAAACGGATAGCATCATGAGATAAGTAGGATTTGAGCTAATATTTATCTGGATTTGTTCTTTCTTTCATTGAAAACAATACTTATACTTACAGACTGGGAATTTAACGTAACACAGATAGCAGGTACGTCCGTTGTCTCCTGACCAGGTGAAGTATGCATTTCTCGATTAAGAAAGGGCTAGATTTGCCCATTTCGGGGAAACCCGAACAAACTATCTACGATGGCAATAAAGTCAATTCGGTAGCCATATTGGGCAATGAATATGTAGGTATGAGGCCTACGATGATGGTTGAAGAAGGCCAGAAGGTCAAACTCGGACAACCATTATTTACTGATAAGAAAAACCCTGGCGTGCAGTTCACCTCTCCAGGCGCAGGAACAGTGAAAGCCATTAACCGCGGTGCCAAGCGCGCATTACAATCCGTCGTCATTGAGTTGGAAGGTGACGATGAGATCACATTCGAGCAGTACGATTTAAACAAGCTCGACAATCTGAAAAGATCAGATATCACCAAAAATTTAATTGACTCCGGTTTATGGTTAGCATTCCGCACCCGCCCGTATAGTCGCTCTCCAGCTGTTGATGCCGTACCACATGCCATTTTTGTCACAGCCATTGATACCAATCCTCTTGCTGCTGACCCAAGCATTATCATCAACGAACACGCTGAAGATTTTAAACATGGTCTAACCATCCTCAGTCAACTGACAGAAGGCAAAGTCTATGTCTGTCAGGCCCCTGATACAGCCCTGCCGGTTAACCAGAAAAGTAATATCGAAGTTCATACTTTCTCAGGTCCACACCCTGCTGGTTTAGCTGGAACACATATTCATCTGCTTGATCCTGTCAACGCCAGTAAATCAGTATGGACGGTCGGTTATCAGGATGTAATAGCTATTGGAAAACTATTTACAACAGGTCGTCTTTGGGTTGAGCGCATTATTGCTTTTGCTGGGCCTTTAGTGAATAAACCACGATTGATACGTACACGTTTAGGCGCAAGTACCCAGGATCTTGTATTGGGTGAAGTACAAAATATTCCATCACGTATTGTTTCTGGTTCGGTTTTGCATGGCCATACAGCCAATAACTGGGCAGCCTACTTAGGCAGATTTCATAATCAAATTTCTGTGATCGCAGAAGGTATTGAACGAGAATTATTAGGTTGGATTCGTCCAGGCGGTAAAGGTAAATTTTCTTCACTCAATGTTTTCTTTTCCAGCATTTTCCGTCAAAAAGAAGTGGCCTTGACTACATCACAAAATGGTAGCCCCAGGGCAATGGTGCCTGTCGGTGTGTTTGAACGCGTTATGCCACTGGATATTTTACCAACACAGTTACTCCGTTCGTTGCTGGTCAAAGATACCGATACAGCACAAGCGCTTGGTTGTTTAGAGCTTGATGAAGAAGATTTGTCATTATGCTCCTTTGTCTGTTCAGGCAAATATGACTATGGCCCTGCACTCAGATCAAACTTGACACAAATTGAGATAGAAGGATAGTTGATGGCACGCTTAAGACGTTTTCTTGATCGTATCGAGCCACAATTTCAAAAAGGCGGCCCATACGAAAAGTATTTCGCGTTATATGAGATGGTGGATACCTTTATATATTCACCCGCTGATGTAACACGAGGTTCTCCACATGTGCGGGACGCCATCGATCTAAAACGGGTAATGAGTTATGTCGTAGTAGCGACATTCCCCGTCTTATTATTGATGCTTTGGAATACGGGTTTTCAGGCGAATAATGCGATCAGCCAAATGGGTATGACAGGCCTGGATGGTTGGCGTAACTGGATAATGAGTACGCTGGGTATCGCATATGACCCTAACAGTTTATTCGCCAATATGTTTCATGGCTTACTTTACTTTTTACCCATGTATATAACGACATTGGTCGCTGGCGGTATTTTTGAAGTCATCTTTGCCGCTGTAAGAAACCATGAGGTTAATGAAGGTTTCTTGGTCAGCTCGATGCTTTACACCCTGACCTTGCCACCATCAACACCTCTGTGGATGGTCGCACTTGGTATCATTTTCGGTGTTGTTCTGGGTAAAGAAGTCTTCGGTGGTACAGGTAAAAACTTCTTGAACCCTGCCCTGACTGGGCGTGCGTTTCTTTATTTTGCGTATCCGGCAGCAATGTCTGGAGACGCGGTGTGGACTGCAGTTGATGGCTACACTGGAGCGACGCCTCTTGCTCTGGCCGCATCAGGTGGTATCGAGGCGGTGAAAGAAGCTGGTTACAGCTGGTCACAAACCTTCTTTGGAATGATGCCAGGCTCGCTGGGTGAGACATCCACATTAGCGATAATCATCGGTGCAGCATTTCTAATTTATACCCGAGTGGCTAACTTCAGAATCATTCTGGGTGTATTCCTTGGTATGGTTGCTACCTCATTATTATTCAACCTGATTGGCAGTGATACTAATCCGATGTTCAGTGTCCCATGGTACTGGCATTTAACCATGGGCGGCCTCGCCTTCGGTATGGTCTTTATGGCAACAGATCCGGTCTCTGCAGCGATGACAAATAAAGGGCGCTGGATATATGGTGCATTGATTGGTTTTATGGCGGTGATGATTCGTGTTGTGAACCCCGCCTTCCCAGAAGGTATTATGCTAGCCATATTATTTGGCAATATTTTCGCGCCCCTGATCGACTATTTTGTTGTTCAGGCCAATATCAAACGCAGAATGAAGCGAACTTAATATCATGGCTGAAACTAATACAAAAAAAGGATTGTTAGGTGGATTACTCAACTTGCCTAATGATGATCCGAAAAAAACTCTTTTTATTGCTATTCTGTTGTGTCTGATTTGTTCAGTGATGGTTTCGACAGCGGCTGTTTATTTACGTCCCATACAGGACGACAATAAAAAAGACGATATAAAGAAGAATATTCTTGCTGTCACAGGAATGAGTAATCAAGCTGGTACTGTTGATGAAATTTTTAGTCAGTTTGAAGTTAAGCTGGTCGACTTGAGTACAGGTAATTATGCTGACAATAACATCGACCCTGTCAGTTATGACCAGCGTGCGGCATCAGCTGATCCACAAATGAGTATCAATATAGACGACAAAGATGATATTGCCAGCATCGGTCGACGTGCCAACTATGCACCTGTGTATATATTGAAAGAAGGCGATGCGATTAAACAAGTCGTACTGCCCGTTCATGGCTATGGTCTATGGTCCACGTTATATGGATTTTTAGCATTGGAAGGTGACTTCAATACGGTTCGTGGTTTACGTTTTTACGAACAGGCGGAAACACCGGGACTTGGTGGTGAAGTTGATAACCCTAAATGGCGTGCTCAGTGGGCTGGCAAGAAAATTTTTGATGCTGATGGTAATGTCGAAATTCGTGTGATTCGTGGTCATGTTGAGCCAAATACGGCTAACGCCGAATACAAGGTAGATGGCTTATCAGGAGCGACCTTAACTAGTAATGGTGTCACCAACCTT
This sequence comes from Methylophaga thalassica, assembly GCF_030159795.1. Classification (NCBI taxonomy): domain Bacteria; kingdom Pseudomonadati; phylum Pseudomonadota; class Gammaproteobacteria; order Thiotrichales; family Piscirickettsiaceae; genus Methylophaga; species Methylophaga thalassica. The sequence continues at coordinate 789,253 of NZ_BSND01000005.1, forward strand.
CTACAGTTCTGGTTAGGCGATCAGGGGTTTGGGCCTTACCTGAAAAAAATGCATTCTGAATTGGGGAAATAACTTATGGCAAGCCAAGCAAAAAATAATGTTATCGATCCTCTCATTGATAACAATCCAATTACACTACAAGTTCTTGGTATTTGTTCTGCATTAGCAGTCACTACCAATATGATGTCCGCACTTATCATGTCATTGGCTTTGACCACGGTTACAGCCTTCTCGAGTGCCTGTATCAGTGCTATCCGTAAACATATTCCGAGTAGTATTCGGATTATTGTGCAAATGACGATCATTGCTTCGCTGGTCATTATTGTTGACCAGATTCTCAAAGCCTATGCATTTGAGGCCAGCAAACAATTGTCGGTGTTCGTCGGCTTGATTATCACCAACTGTATCGTGTTAGGCCGTGCTGAAGCTTACGCAATGAAAAACCCGCCCATGCTGAGTTTCCTGGATGGGATTGGTAATGGCTTAGGTTATAGTCTCATTCTTATGTTGGTTGCTTTCTGTCGTGAACTCTTAGGTGCGGGAAAATTATTTGGCTACCAAGTGATTCCTGTCGCCAATGATGGTGGATGGTATATACCAAACGGATTAATGCTCTTACCACCAAGTGCCTTCTTTGTCATTGGTCTGCTCATATGGGCTGTGCGTAGCTGGAAAAAAGAACAAGTCGAAGCGCCAGACTATCAAATTCACCAAGTTCATCGTACGGAGGTATTGTAGATGGAACATTATCTAAGCCTGTTCGTACGCTCAATTTTTATTGAGAACCTGGCTTTATCATTCTTTTTAGGCATGTGTACCTTCCTTGCTGTGTCGAAAAAAATTGAAACAGCCCTTGGTCTTGGTATTGCCGTCATCATGGTTCAAGCCATTACAGTCCCAGCAAATAACTTAATCTACCAATACCTACTTAAAGATGGTGCACTTGCCTGGGCAGGTTTACCTGATGTTGATTTAAGCTTTCTTGGTCTTATCAGCTACATTGGTGTTATTGCTGCGATGGTACAGATTCTTGAAATGGCCATGGATAAATATGCTCCAGCCTTGTACAACGCATTGGGTATATTCCTGCCATTAATCACGGTGAACTGTGCCATTCTGGGCGGAACCTTGTTCATGGTTGAACGTGACTACAATCTATCTGAAAGTGCTGTTTATGGTGTTGGTAGTGGTCTTGGCTGGGCAATGGCGATTACCGCTATCGCTGGCATACGTGAAAAACTCAAATATTCAGATGTACCTGATGGGCTGCAAGGATTAGGGATTACCTTTATCACTGCAGGTCTCATGGCACTTGGTTTTATGGCATTTTCTGGGATTCAATTGTGATGGAAATCGTACTCGGCATCGTACTATTTACCCTTATCATCATGGCCTTGGTATTTTTAATACTTGGGGCACGTTCAAGATTAGTCTCAACTGGTGATATTGAAATTGTCATCAATGAGGAAAAAACCATCAAAACTAAAGCTGGCAGTAAACTGTTAGGTGCTCTTGCTGATGCAGATCTATTTGTGTCATCAGCTTGCGGCGGCGGCGGTACTTGTGGGCAGTGTAAAGTTAAAATCTTTGAGGGTGGTGGCTCAATCCTGCCCACAGAAGAATCTCATATCACCAAGCGTGAAGCAGCAGAAGGTGACCGGTTATCCTGTCAGGTTGCCGTTAAACAGAACATGAAAATTGAAGTCCCCGAAGAAGTTTTCGGTGTCAAAAAATGGGATTGTACTGTTCGCTCTAACCACAATGTTGCTACGTTTATTAAAGAATTAGTACTGGAATTACCTGTTGGTGAAAATGTAAATTTCCGTGCCGGTGGTTTTATTCAGATTGAGTGCCCACCTCATACGGTTGAATACAAAAGTTTTGATGTAGAAGATGAATACAGAAGCGACTGGGACCGCTTTGATATGTGGCGTTATAAATCCGTAGTAAAAGAGGATGTTATCCGCGCATATTCTATGGCGAACTATCCTGAAGAAGAAGGCATTATTATGCTGAATGTGCGGATCGCTTCCCCGCCACCAGACAACGATGATATTCCACCAGGTCAAATGTCATCATATATATTCAACTTAAAACCAGGTGATAAAGTCACTATCTCAGGACCTTTTGGTGAATTCTTTGCCAAAGATACTGATAAAGAAATGGTCTTTATCGGTGGTGGTGCAGGTATGGCACCGATGCGTTCACATATTTTCGATCAGCTTCGTAGAATTAAAACCGACCGTAAGATCAGTTTCTGGTATGGCGCCCGTAGCTTGCGTGAAATGTTCTACACTGAAGATTTTGATGAGCTGGCTGCCGAAAATGAGAACTTTACTTGGAATGTGGCTCTATCGGATCCATTGCCAGAAGATAACTGGCAGGGTTACACTGGCTTCATTCATAATGTACTGTATGAAAACTATCTTAAAGATCATCCCGCTCCAGAAGACTGTGAATTCTATATGTGTGGACCACCAATGATGAACGCTGCAGTAATCAGGATGCTAGAAGATCTTGGAGTAGAGAGAGAAAACATATTCCTGGATGACTTTGGGGGTTAGATGACAACTTTTATCGCCGCATTTGTTCTGTTACTTGTCGTGGTTGCTACAATGGCAATCGGCGTGTTGTTTGGTCGCTCAGCCATTAAAGGTAGTTGTGGTGGTCTCAATCAAGTTGGCTTAAGTGGAAGTTGTGGTGGAGCTTGCTCAGCCCAGGAAAGGGATGAATGTGCAAAACGGAAAGCCCAACAACAATAACGCATATTGAGGAGAGCTAAATATGTTAGCGCCGTTAAAAGTCAAAGATCATATGAATGGTACTAAAATTACCTTCACACCGGATATGGATATTCTGCGGGCGATCAATCAATTGGTAGAGTTCAAGTTATCTGGTGCTCCTGTCATCGATCATCATGGCAACCTGATTGGCTTTTTATCTGAAAAAGATTGTATGAAAGTAGCTTTAAATGCAGCTTATCAAGGGGAAGCTGCAGGACAAGTTGGCGAGTTTATGAACACAACATGTGCAACAGTTGATGTTGATGACTCTATTATCGATGTTGCTCAGACATTTCTCAGTACTGCATATAAGTGTTTACCTGTCATCAAAGATAATCGTTTAGTTGGTTCAATAACACGTCAGAATATTCTACGTGCATTGCAAACCTCCTCAAATATCGAGAGCAGCAAGAAACCTGCAAAGCAATCAACTAAACAACAGATTCACGTTACGACAAAATAAACACGACGCAGCGAATTTTGCTAGCTAAAGCCTCAACAGCATTGGAGAAACATATGCAATTGATGTTTCGTGCTAATAATATTTTAGAAGCTCATATTGTAGCTGGCTTGTTGAAAAGCCATGACATTGACTGTCACGTTGGTGGCCACTATTTACAAGGCGCTGTCGGCGATCTTCCAGCCACTGATTTCGCTCATGTGTTCGTTGAGCAAAGTAAAGTGAATCTTGCACAGTCAATTATTAACGATTACGAAAATAACATTCTCTAGCTTACGACACGCCTCTGATTGATAGATTTCATGTAAGCTTTTTGATCAGCATAAAGAAGCGAAAACACATTATGATTTACAACAGCATTCTCGATACCATCGGCAATACACCAGTAGTCAAACTCAACAACATAGCTCCAGCCCACGTTGATATGTATGTGAAAGTTGAGTCGTTTAACCCGATGGGTTCCGTCAAAGATCGCTTGGCATATGCTGTTATTAATGATGCAGAAAAACGTGGGGTTCTGAAACCGGGTCAAACAGTCGTTGAAGCCACTTCAGGCAATACCGGTATTGCTCTCGCGATGGTGTGTGCGGCGAAAGGCTATCCCTTTGTTGCGACCATGGTTGAAACCTTCTCCGTGGAACGTCGTAAGATTATGCGGGCCCTTGGAGCTAAGGTCATTTTGACCCCAGCAGCTGAAAGTGGCAAAGGCATGGTCAAAAAAGCAGAAGAACTTGCTGAAAAGTATGGTTGGTTTCTAGCCAGACAATTTGAGAACCCAGCGAACCCGGCCTATCACCGAAATACTACAGGACCAGAAATTCTGTCTGATTTTGCAGGTAAACCTCTTGACTACTGGGTATCGGGTTGGGGAACCGGCGGTACCTTAACAGGTGCAGGTGAAATCATTAAAGCTGCACGCCCAGAAACAAAAATTATCGCAACTGAACCTGCCGCTGCTTCCATGCTGGCAGGTAATGCATGGGCGCCACATAAAATCCAAGGTTGGACACCAGATTTTATTCCTGATGTATTAAATCGTGACATCTATGATGAACTCTATCCTGTGACAGATGAAGAAGCTAAAAATTGGGCACAACGCCTTGCTCGAGAAGAAGGTATTTTCGTTGGCTTATCATGCGGTGGCACCCTAGCGGCGGCCATGAAGGTAGCTGAAAAAGCTACGCCTGGAAGTACTATTTTGGCCATGTTACCTGATACGGGAGAACGTTATCTTTCCACATACCTTTTTGAGGGGATGAACGAAGGCTCAGATGATGAGTGGCTGGCTAGCTTGGGTTAAGCTAGCCAAAACATCTGCGTCAATCCAAGACATCTGCAAGTGCCATTGACCAGCAACAAAGATGGTCAGCACCAGAAATAATATAGCTCTTCACATTATCCAGTTTTTGCATGTGAGCTAAATAAGAGCTTAGTACAGAGCCAGGCACCACATTGTCACGCTCACCAATGAGGTGAATTTGTTTCACACCCTCAAGAGAGCCGCTGAAATCTACCGGGTTTAATGAGCCGATTAAAGGGTCAATCTCATTAAACTCAGTCCAGCGCTTGTGATCAAGATTGCCAGCGACGGTAACAAGCAAGTCGATATCATCACGTTGTGCAGCAATAATCGTTGCAATAGCTCCGCCTCCTGAAAATCCGATAAGCCGTACTCGACTTGCTTGATAGCGAATTTTCATTGCTGTAATGGCTCTACTGATAGAGTCAATCACAGCCAGTGAATAGCGGTGTGATGTCAATAAAGCTTTGTCACAATTGGTGAATTGTTGACGCGAAAAATACTGGCAAGGTCTGGCGATATAAACGCTATTACCACCAATGAATTCAGCTAATTCTAATGCTGTACCAGGCGCGCCATCACCTTCGAGAAAGATATTGAGTGTGTCCGCAGCTCTGAGTTCCGGTGGGGCTAAGCCCAATAGTGTATATGCACCGCCAGATAAAATAATACGGTTCCATGATGCCGAGGTATCACTAACCGCCATTTTAGAGCTGAGTAGAAGCAAAACTATCATTAACAGTTTCATAGAGGCCTCCCTATGACAGATGTCGGATAATGTCTTGCATAACAGATGCCAGCTTATAAGTCAGTGACCGAAAGCCTGATATAGACTATAGTCGAGAGATGTAAGCCGTTAAATCAATTGGTTACAATTTATCTTATGCGCTACATTTTAGTGCATAGACCTTAACCACTCTCATTTATAGGGCGTAATATTACCATTTTCATATCGAGATTATCGGCAACTCGTAAAGTAAATTGTTCATAGAAACACTCATTACCATCTTGGAAAAAACCTCTTTTTCCACCCTCTCTAGGTAATACATGCTGCTTGCTCCAGGCTGTTTTAAAGTCTTCAGATAATGCAGTGAGTTCATCTACCAATGCCAAATGCACCTTATCGTAATGCCAGTCAACACTATCTGCCCGGTACTCAGCCACTAAGCGCTCTGCACGTTGTTGCCAATCACTAATTAGTGTTTTAGCTACAGGGTCCAAAAATAAAAATCGTAGTAAATTTTTATTTTTGTCGGTATTGAGCCATCCACCAAACAATTTTTTGCATTCATCATTCCAAGCGACCAGATCCCAGTGACGATCCATGACATATGTTGGTGCTGATACTGTTTCAGTTAACGTTAACAAATGCTGCTCTAGTTGTGGCGATAGCTGTGTTATTTCATCTTTATCTAATTGATTGGCTAATTTAAATAAATAATGCCGTTCTGCGTGAGATAGTTTTAATGTTTGTGCCAATCGTGCTAATAACTGGGCTGACACAGAAGTTGTCCTACCCTGCTCTAACCAGGTGTACCAAGTCGTGCTTATATCGCTTAATTGTGCAACTTCTTCTCTTCTAAGTCCTGGCGTTCGTCTTCGTCCTTTCTTTATACCGAATTGCTCAGGTGATGTTCTTTCTCTTGCCGATTTCAAAAATGCACCCAAACTATTATCGCGATTATTGCTCATCGCTCCACCCGTTAATTTAAATCATTAGCTATCAGTTCTTATAATAGGATAAATACCTATCTAGTAACACTATAATGAGACGTATATGCTTTGCTTTCTACAAAATGGAGACAGAAAATGACTACACATTACCAAAGCGTAGGAAAGCAATTCGATCCTCAAGCGAATGAATATTTAACAAGCCCAGTGCATAGTCAAGGACCTGATTTATCTTTTGCAAAATTACTTATCGAACATCATCGCACAGACATAAAATCAGCCGTTGATATTGGCTGTGGTGCAGGCCATCTTAGTTACATGCTTGCGCCATTAGTAGATAATGTCACTGCAACAGACTCATCATCTGCAATGCTAAAAATCGTCAAGGAACAGGCTCACTCAAAACAATTTATTAATCTTGAAGCAAAACAATGTCGAGCCGAAGAACTAGCTCACCATTTCTCTGATATTGATCTGGTGTGTAGCCGTTACAGTGCCCATCACTGGTCAGATTTTAATTCTGCGATTGAGCACATAGGAAATATAGTCAGAAAAGGTGGCTATTTGCTTATTATCGATATTGAGGGCGACATAAATAAAATTGTCGACACGCACTTACAAACTATCGAGTATCTACGTGATCCATCACATGTACGAAACCGCGATCATACTGAATGGCGGGAAGTAATTGAAAATGCCGGCTTCACCATTGAAAAATATAAAAGCTGGTCAACCAGGCTACAATTTGACTCATGGGTAAGCAGAATGAACACACCAGCAGATAAAGTGGGCATACTCAAGCAATTACAGTTAGATGCTAACCAGGAAGTAAAGCGAGCATTATCGATAGAGAAAGATGCTAGCTTTACCTTACAAACTGGACTTTACTGGGCAAAAAACAATAAACCATCAACTAACGGTTATAAGTAAGATGATCAATAAACCAATAATCCAGCACTATGATCCTGATAAAGAGTATTTCTTTATTGAGGGATGTTATATAAATGAGTTATCTAATCATGCATCAGATCCGGATGTGTCAATTGCTCGAGCCAGAGTCAGGCCTGGAGTCACAACACAATGGCATCATTTAAACCAAACAACTGAGCGTTATGTAATTCTCGCAGGTCAGGGTATCGTTGAAATAGGCGAAGAGCTATCACAAGTTGTATCAACTGGTGATGTAGTTATTATTCCCCCTTTAACACGGCAGCGTATCAGTAATAACGGTGAAAACGATCTGATATTTTTAGCTATCTGCTCACCACGGTTTACTGAATCAAACTATACTGAGCTGAGCTAGGAAGAGATTATCCATTTTTTCGTCGAGAATATGCCAACACATCTCTAATGAATCGTTTATCACTTTTTGTAAGACGTTTACTCTGACGATAATAGAGCAAAAAACTTAAACGCTGTGTTCTGGATAAGTAAAGCGATGCATGTTTATCCAAACTAGCAATATCCTTAACTTTACGTTTTGAAAGAAAAGTGCCGAACCAAAAACAACCAGATGGGCAATCAATAAGAAACAGCTTTGGCTGGTCACTATTCTGCTGTATTAGCAAATTTCGTAAGAATAAATCGTTATGACAAAACCGATGCTCATGGAGAATACGTGCCATCTCAGCAACCTGCTTTATCACTTGACTCAGCCAAGCCTTATTTTTAAATAACTCAGGTGAATTACGGGAAATATCTTCAAGATTAGAACTGTTGTTCACAGCTAAAGTAACTAATGCACCCTTCAGCGTACGTGAAAAGCGATAGCGCTCACCATAGGCAATCACAGCTGCAGCATTGAGTCCCCATCTTAAGAAACGCTTTTGATTACGAATTTCCATCCGCAAACGTGAATAGCCTAAGTGACTTCTAAGACCCTTGGTTCTAAAATAGCGTTTAATATAAAAGCCTGTACCCTCTATATTAAATCGCATTACTTCACTTTGTGTTCCCTTAGAAATGATTGTCGCTTGATAGTCGAATATACTTTCTAATGTTGGGAAATAATCTAAGAACTTTGTCGCGATTTCAGTATTACTCGCAGACCAGACTTCTTTAATCAATGCTCGCCAATCCTCTAATCTTTAAATCAACACGTTATTCTGCTGATTTATAGTGGTTATAGGTAAAGGCATTAATGAGCTTTACGTACAGACAGAATTTGTTGTTATTTTACATCAGATAGAGACCTTTTTTTATTTATTTGTGATAAATACAACAGATTACGATGATTTAAAGTGATTTTCCTTATTTAATGGCTGACAAAGCGCTGACAATCCTTTGTAACATCATCTATCAAAGGCTGGATTTGCTTAATTACCTCCTGCTTTTCATCGGCATTGACACTTTGGTCATCACGAGTGAAGACGGTATAGTGAAAATAATCTGTTGAGGTAAAAGGAAAGGTAATTTTGTGGCTGTTATCTATAACAGAAAGATAATTATAGTTACCAACAACTAGATACGGCAGTATGGAGTTTAAATCGCCTGCAAGCGCATATTTATCAGCATTTGTTGTCGCACCCAGTTTCTCCATCAACGTGGCAGGAATCTGGATATGAGAGGTTGTATGTCGTATATGTTCTGGCTTGGTACCTGGAATAGATAATATAAGTGGGACATGGATTTGTTGCTCAGGAAACATTTCATTATGCCCATGGCCCCAATGTCCATTTTCCATGAATTCTTCACCATGATCGCCAGTGAATAAAATAATCGTATTATCTAATAGCTTGTTTTCTTCTAAATAATTCAGCAAACGCCCTACTTCAGCATCGATGGTGTGTGCAGCATTGATATACCGATTATGGATTTGCTCAATATTATCCCTGAGATTGAGATCAGCATAGTTCATATCTTTAAGATAATCTTTCCTGATAGCCATTGATTCAGGAAATGCATAAGGGGCATGTGTGGACTCAAAAAACATAAAGCTATAAAAAGGCTTATTTTTCACACGTGTATCGATATTACTGATGACATGACTGATATTCTGATGATCGCGTGCCCATGGTTCCCCATCTTTTAATTCTTCCATCACAGATTCAGGCATATTATGAAAAACCGTATCGCGTAATTCTGGGTAATCAAAACTCTGGCTTGTGTGCAAATCAAACTGATAACCTTTATCACGCAAAACATTCAGCAGCACAGGCGAAATCTTCTGTTGCTGAAAACCATACCAGTATGGTGCATCAATGCCATAAAACATCGATAGCAATCCCATCCTTGTCCGATTACCACCGCTGTAATGATTATCGAATGTGAGTGATTTTTGAGACAATTTCCATAAATTAGGTGTTATTTCCGGATCAAGTAAATCCCAACGAAATGACTCTGCAACAAGCATAATGATGTTCGGATATGTTGCTAACTGTTCTGTTGCAATCGTCTCCAATGGATAATGTATCTTTCCATGAGCTAGTCTCAGCTTTTTAAGCCCACCTTGTTCAATACCCATGTTTTTGAAAAAGCTATGGGCACTCGATTTGAGATGGAAGGGAATAACACTAGAGACTTGGATAAAGTCGTCTTTGCCCGTATAAATACTGTAGGCGTAAACACTTTCTTCTAATGGGGCCAGCAGTAATAAGATCGCTAAAGCGCTTATGTAAACACGTCGTGAAACTGTAAAATGGGTTCGATATCCCAATTTACCAGATAGCCACATCAATAAATACGTAAATACAATAATAGCGATAACTTCAATAGCTATAGTCACCTTGGTCGAGATCGTGGCGCCTAGGGCATCAATACCACCAGGGGTTATTATCAGATTCCACACAAATCCGTTAAAGTGATATTCATAAAGCGTATAGATTTCATAGTCTGCGTATAATGCTAGAAATATTACTGATGTCAGTATCCAAGCAACCTGCCTACTCACCAGCAACCACTTTTTCTCATAACGGTTGTTAAAAAATGCCAGGAGATCAATCAGTTTTGTGATCACTAATGCTGGCAATAAATACAAGAAGGCATAGATTGCAGATGAGAAAAATAGATAGCTATTTAACCAGTTGCTATCAGTTTTTGCGTATGGCCAAAATAAGCAGGTGATAGAAAATAAAATCAGATAACTTACAACAAAAAATAATCTAAGTTGATGGGCATGATTCAGCATAGTAACAGTCCATAAATGATGGTCGTTACGATAATCGACTTTGCTTAACAAGATATTAAGTAGTTTAGATGAGCTGAACAAAGCACCTTTTCAGTTATCATCGTCTAAGTACAGATTATCTGAAAGGCGCAATATTGCAGCAGTCTCCGATCAGCTTGGCAGAGTACGAGGCAATAAGAATGACCAGCCACATACAGGATGAGCTTTTCTATTATCCAAAAGCCTGTCGGTGATCTACTTTATTGCTTATATCCCTGTAAGCGCCCCTTCAGTTTCACTTCACTCATTCAAAATGCTTAT